>JBDTVF010000092.1:0-11349 GCA_040007325.1 Ginsengibacter sp.
TTACGTCATTCGCATAGTTGAGGCGATAGATAAGAATGGGCGTATTATTTTTTTCGGAATAATATTGAAACAGCCGTTCTCTTCCCAGGCATGATTGAGCATATTCGCCAACCGGTTGTGGTGGCATCGACTCATCAGCACCGCCTGAAACTATTTTTGTAAGTGGGTATACGTTACCGGTAGAAAATACGACAATGTGTGAATTCTTAAATTTCTGTGCAACACGGCCTGGCAGGTAACTGTTCATTGCCCATGTGAAAGGTTCATTTCCCGTGGTACCAAATTTAGTACCCGCGAGGTATAAAACATTATCAACCTCGGGCAATGCAACCAGTTGATCATCCTGTAAAAGATCTGCTTCAAAGGTTTCTATTCCGAAACTTTCTAATTCATCTTTTAATCCTTTTTCAGAAAAACGTGATACAGCAATGATGCGTTTTGTTATGCCGGCAACATCAACGGCTTGCCGGGCAAGTTTCGCGAGAGCGGGACCCATTTTACCACCGGCTCCTAAAATGATAATATCGCCTTTCAATGAGCTTAGATCAGAAATTAGTGCTGGAGACGGCTGTAACAACTTATCGTAAATTTCTTGAATATTGTTCATTAATTAATCATTAAAAAGTTCATGCCAGCAAGGACTATTTAAGCGATTTTATAAGGCTTATGCAATAAACAAATGTAATTATTTCTGCCAGCCTTTTTTTAAATGGAATAAACTATGCAATGCATTATTGTTGTAGCTTCCCTCATGAAATATGGATCCATTACAATTTGATGTTGTGATTGTAGGAGCAGGCCCGGCAGGCTGTACCGCAGCATATATGCTTTCGGGTAAAGGATTAAAAATTGCCTTGCTTGATAAAGACATCTTTCCCCGTGAAAAAATTTGTGGTGATGCTTTTGGTGCAGATGTAACCAAACAATTTCATTCAATTAATGAAGCGCTTACACAAAAGTTGCAACAGTTCGCCGGCAAAGTTCCCTCGAATGGCGTGCGATTTTTTTCTCCTAATCACCAACAGATGGATGTTGAATTCGCATCGCCAAAAAATAAATTTGGCGGAGGCTTCGTAGCAAGACGTTTGGATTTTGATCACTTCTACTTCTCTGAAGTGAGCAAATTACCGGATGTGGAAATTTTTCAAGATCAACAGGTAACAGAGGTAGCTATACAGCCGGATAAAATTTCATTAAAAACTGCCGGTTCATGTTTTGAAGCGAAATTTGCTTTAGGTGCAGATGGAGCACACTCCATATTAAATAAAAGACTTACAGGTAACAAAGTTGAAAAAGATCATTACTCTGCGGGATTGAGACAATATTATTCAAACGTAAAAGGTTTTCATCATTCGAATTATATCGAGTTGCACTTTTACAAAGAATTACTTCCGGGGTACTTGTGGGTTTTTCCGTTGCCTAACGGGCATGCAAACGTAGGACTGGGAATGCTTTCAAAGGATGTAAGCAGAAAAAAAATTAACCTCAAAGAAAAACTAACGGAGCTTTTAAAAAATCATCCTAATCTAAAAGAACGTTTCAGAGATGCGAAGCCATTAGAAAATATCCAGGGCTACGGGTTGCCGCTCGGTTCTGTAAAAAGAAGCATTTCGGGTGAACGATTTTTATTGCTCGGTGATGCTGCAGGACTTATAGATCCATTTACAGGGGAAGGCATTGCAAATGCTATAAGAAGTGGGCGAGTAGCCGCCAGCCACATAATTAAAGCTTTTGAACAAAACAGGTTCGATGCAGATTTTAATAAGCAATACGATAAAGAGATATATTACAAGATGTGGACTGAGTTTAGGTTTGGGCATTCTATGCAGAAACTATTTCGTCATCCGCGCATCATTAATTTTGTAGTGAAAAAAGCAAATAAAAATAAGTCAGTACAATTTATGCTGAGTGCGATGCTTAATAACTTTGATATGAAGAAGGAATTGGTAAAGCCTTCTTTTTATTTTAAACTGTTTTTTACTTAAAAAACGGTGATGTGTTTCAGTCACCCAGACTCAGGCCCAACAATAGCAAATTGTTTATCTATCATATCGGGGTATATATTGGTACCGCGACACATACGCATGAACGAACGCTGTTCGGTAAATCCAATTGATATCAGCCAATTTATCCATTCATCATTAAGCGTGATCACATCTAATATCACTTGTTGTCCGACACAGCTTTTCAAAGCTGCAATTGCAAGCTCTTTTGCAACATTGTTATTGATCGCAACGATTGGCCCGACTTGCATGAATTGATAACCGTTGCGCCCAAAGCAATATCCTAAAATGTTATTTCCTTCCTTAATCATAAATGCGAGATGGGGTGCGCCCTCAAATAATAACTGAAGTAATTCACTTCGGTCTGCTCCAAAAATTGCATGATCAAAATTTGCGATAGCATCGAGATCTTTCGGCTGAATTGGCCTTATGTTAAAAGCTCCACCTGTTTTAACCGAAGCAATGCCTTCCATTCTGCATATACGATACTGGTCGACAAAATTTAATTTCTTATAGACCTCGCGACCCGCTGATGTAGCATCTAACTTTATTGTACCCTTATAGGGAATTGATTTCAATATCTCCCCCAGAAGCTTCGTTCCCAATCCCTGCCCTCTAAACAACGGATTGACTAATACCATACCGATCCAGCTCAAAGAACTTTGATAACGCATTGCGGTAACTGTTCCTATTACAATATTATTATTTTCCGCAACCAAACAACCTTGCCTGTTTAGTTTTAAAAATATTTCCCAATCGCGGGCAAGTTGGTTCCAGCCCACAGCGCGGCAGAGCGAAAGTCCAGCTGCTATATCATCCTCATTCATTTGCCTGAATGAAATCATGGAGTGAGAAAATTTTTTAAATAAATTATGCTTGATGAAGATAGTACTTAACATGAAGTGCAACTCACTTACAGGTTTATCCCAGCGATATCTTTCTTATAAACAGCAAATATTTCTTGTAATTTCAGGATTGTGGTACCGGATATTTATTGCATTCAAAAAATATTGACATTGAAAAAACTAAGCCTCCTATTCATTTTTATTAGCGCAATGTACAGTCATCTCAGCGGCCAAAATCTGCAGGCGAGAAAAACCCAGGAAGGAATTGAGATCACCGAAAATGGAAAGAAAATATTACTCTACCAGGTACGGCCTAAAAGTTTAAATGGAATGTACGAGAGAGCAGGTTATGTTCACCCGCTTTATGATTTAAATGAAAATATTATCACGGAAGATATGCCGCCTGATCATCCATATCATCGTGGTATTTTTTGGGCATGGCATCAAATTATTTTGAACGGTAAGCACATCGCTGATGGATGGATCTCCGACAGTATCAAATGGGAGGCGCCTGTAGTCACTTCAATGACCAACAGCAATAAGATTGCAATACACGCTGAAATGATTTGGAATGTCCATATCGATACGAATGGTATAAAACCAATTATAAAAGAGCTAACAAATATCACCATTCATAAGAAGAATCGCGGCTATCGCATAATTGAGTTTGACATCAACTTACTCCCGCTTGTAGATAGCTTACAAATCGGCGGATCAGACGATGCTAAAGGCTATGGCGGTTTCTGCCTGCGATTAAAACTTCCCGCTGACCTTACATTTATTTCCGAAGGGAAAAAAATAATACCTCAAGACACCGCAGTGAATGCAGGACCATGGATGGATTTCAAAGGTTCATTCGCAGGCGCAGGACAGGCAAAAAGTGGTGTTGCTGTTTTTGGCTACACAAAGGCGATCGATAAAACGCATAAGTGGATATTGCGGGATTCCAGTAACACAAGTATGCAAAACGTGCCGTTCCCGGGCAGAACACCAATCTCAATATCACACAGCGGATTGCATTTATCCTACCGGGTAATAGTTCATGACGAAACAGTATCAAGCGAAAAAATTGAGGAATTATATCACAATTTCATTAATGAGACTAACCGGGAACGTTAGTCCTTTTCAAGATAGTTGATGTCCTTCTTAAATGTTTCTTCAAGAAAAATTAATGCGATCAAGGCAATAACGTATGTAATTATTCCAACAGTAAGCGCACTTTTTATGGTTCCCAAACCACTCTTTAAAAAAAGAAACAGCGCACTCATGGGAATAATGGTGCCTCTTACAAAATTAGGAACTGTGGTTGCGACAGTCGCCCTCAGGTTTGAGCCAAACAATTCGGCCGCAACAGTGATAAATAGTGTCCAGTAACCACTACAAAAGCCAAGGCAGGCGGCAAGAACATACAACATTTCAGGGCTCTTCACAGGAAACAACAAATATATAAGCACAAATAAAAATGACGTAAGCATGAACGCAAGAATCACCTTTTTCCTGCTCTGCAAATACTGACTTAAGGAGCCACTGATAATATTTCCTGCAACTTGTCCGGCGAAGGCAAACAATACAGCTTTACCTGCATCGATAGGCTCCACTATGCCAAGGGCCTTTCCAAATTCAGGTGAAAAAGTTATCAGCACACCCACTACAAACCATATCGGCATCCCGATAACGATACTCGTGATATATTTAATAAAGCGCTTTTTATTGTTGAATAACATTAAGATATCTCCACGCTTTACATTATCCTCTTTGATCTTAATAAAAATTCCAGATTCAAACACACGAATGCGCATAACCATCAGGAGTAGCCCAAGTCCACCGCCAATAAAATAGGAAGCCCGCCAGTCGAACAACCAGGTGATAAGGTAAGCCAGCAATGCACCGAATACGCCCATCGTGGCTACCAGCGTAGTTCCATAACCACGAATCTTATTGGGCAAAACCTCAGTCACCAAAGTAATGCCTGCACCCAGTTCACCCGCAAGTCCAAAGCCTGCAATAAATCTCAATATTGCATAAACTTCAAGGGATGTTACAAATCCATTCGCAATATTTGCAAGCGAATAAATTAAGATAGAGCCAAACAAAACGGAGAGTCTTCCTTTTTTATCACCTATTATTCCCCAGACAATACCTCCGATTAGCAGACCAGCCATTTGCAAATTGAGCAACATAATTCCGTTGTTCATGATGCTATCTGCGGGAAGTTGTAATGACTTTAAGCTCGGCACACGTACAATGCTAAAGAGAAACAAATCATACATATCTACCATGTAGCCTAAAGCTGCCACCAACACCGGTATACGCAAAAGCTGGCTTGTAATTGATTTCGCAGAGAGTTCTGGTGATAACGATCTGTCTTTCATTCGATCTTTCAATTAAAATATTCTATAAAGCATTAAGTCATATTATGATTTTAAATGAGCGCCTACCAGCTTGTATATTTTGCCATCAGCCTTGGTTGACAAATACAATTCTCCTTTGCTGTCTTTACCAAACCTCAATTCAACGCGATCTTTTCCACTCAGCTTGACGAGATTTGTTGGTATACCATTTAAGTCAATACTCCATTTTTGAATAGGCGCCTGTTTCCCCAAAATCAAATCTTTCATATTCACATAAAATAATCTGCCTGAGCCAATATCTCCGAACAAATATTTTCCCCTCAACTTCGGAATCGCGGTGCCGCGATATTCAAAGCCGCCTGTGATAGCCGTAGACTCATCGTGATCGAGCTCAACAACCGGGTAGGTTACATGATAAATTGAGTCATCCGGCGGAAGTGGATATATCCTGCCTGTTTCATTAAAAAACTTTTCTGTAAAAGTGCCTTCTCTTAAAGGCCACCCATAAAAATGGCCTGGTAAAACAAGGTTTACAGATTCAACATTGCTTTGGCCAATATTCACAGCAAGCATCTTTCCGGAAGATGTCCAGCTAATGCGATGTGGGTTTCTAAAACCATAGGCATAGATTTCCGGTAGAAAATTTTTATCATGCTGTTTTACAAATGGATTCGAAGGCGGAATACCATATTGACCATTCGTGCTATTATTGCCTGAAGGGTCAATACGAATAATTGTTCCCCATATTCTATCGGCATTGGCTGACACAAGCGGATACCCGATTTCGGTACTGCCACCATCTCCGATACCTATATATAGCAAGCCATAGTCCTCGTCGCCCGGCTTTGCATCCCGGTTAAATGTCAATTCCTGCATTCCATGAATTCCGTTTGGCATATCAATACGCATTAACTCTCTTGGCGTGCCTTTGAATGGAAAACCTTTAGGATCTGTTTTCCATTCCGTAACGACCCATTGCATGATAACAGGAATAGAATCAGGGTAATTGAAATCGGCTTTTTTCGTGGCTGCAGGTTCTGCATGAGAAGTGTAAAGAAGGCCGTTCTTAGAGAAGTCAGGGTGAAAAGTAAAACTGCCAAAGCCTGTAGCAAGGCCCGGTTGATTAATAAATTTTTGCTCCAGCTTTTGCATGTCCATATAAACCTCGGGCTTGCCATTTATCAGCTTATATAATTTACCACGCAAGTCAAGAACATATAGATCGCCACTGCCCGGCTCGTAATCTAGCTTGGTGATTCTGGTTACAGGTGCATCACTTGAAGATGCCGGAATTTGAGTAACAGGTACAATATCCACCACGAGGTCAGATGTTCTAATGGAATCCGGGAACGGATTCGTAATATAACCGCTATCTTCTTTAACTGCAGGTCTTACATGCTTTTTCTTTGTATTAATAAAAGCGATAAGCTCATCTAATTGAGCATCGGTCAAATTATCAAATGAAGGCATGAGCACTTTATACCGTTTCAATAATTTCGCAGCTGTCGTATCGCCTGAGTCGCTAACTTTTTTCGGATTGCTTATAAAATTTTTTAGCCACGATAAAGGCTCAGCATTAGTGATGCCGCCTAATTGCGGCCCAATGCCATCTTGCGAAAAGTTGTGGCAGCTACTACATTTTTCACCAAAAGATATTTCTCCTTTTGCTATAGTTAAAGAATCAGAGGGAATGGCTGTTGGAGCCGTTTTATCACCAGAATTGCAAGAAGCTAAAAAATAACTTTGCAGGAAAATAAAAGCGATAATAAGTAAATACGTTTTTCTCATAAATGTTTGTTTCAATATTTTTCCCGGCATATTAAATCCACATGGGATTAATAATTTATAATCGCCCAATTGTTAATCCACCGTCAACCATTATTACCTGTCCTGTGGAATAAATAAAATCTCCTTTTGCTAACGGGGCAACAGCTTTACCTACATCAGATGGGGTACCCCATCTTTTCTGTACCGTTAATCCATCCGCGATCAGCTTATCATATTTTTCTTTCACTCCTAATGTCATGTCTGTATCGATTATACCAGGCCGAACTTCATAAACCGGGATATTAAATGCTCCAAGCCGCACAGCGAACAATTGTGTCGCCATGCTAATACCTGCCTTTGAAATGCAGTATTCGCCACGGTTTACGGAAGCAACGGTTGCGGAGATAGATGAAATATTTATTATACAACCTTTAAAATCTTTATCTGCCTGCTGTTGCTCAATCATCCAGTTGGCAACCTTTTGAGTAAGAAAATATGGTCCTTTAAGATTAATGGTGACTACATGATCAAAACTTTCTTCAGTCGCATCAAGAATGTCTTTACGTTCTTTCGGTGCAACGCCTGCGTTGTTTACCAACACATGAAGATGGCCATAATGCTTTCTCGTTTGCTCAACAATTTTTTCACGATCATTAGCAAATGCGACATTGCCCTGGCAATAGATCACGTCGACTCCAAATTTCTTTAATTCATTAATCGCGTCTCCCGCTTCTTGAGCACTTCGTAATCCATTGATCGCAATGTCAAAATCATTTTTCGCAAGCTCTTTTGCTATACCAAAACCTATACCGCGGCTACCTCCTGTTATTAAAGCAATTCTTCGCATGAATGATTAATTATATTTCCGGTATATCGACCCAACATTTTTTTCTCCAACTTTCAATTCCCTTTTCTGCAAGCTGCACGCCCTTAACACCCTCACGCATATCCCAGGGAAAAGGATCGCCCTTCACCACATGTTTAAGAAACAGTTCCCACTGAGCTTTAAAGGCATTGTCATAAGTCTCCTGCTCAGGAATCTTTGCCCAACCTTCAAAAAAATTGATAGGTTGCTGGATGTCGGGATTCCAAACGGGCTTGGGCGTATTGCCATAGTGTTGTATATAGCATTCACGCAAACCTGCTACTGCAGAACCTTTTGTGCCATCTACCTGCAATGTAAGCAGGTCATCACGCCGTACTCTTACTGTCCATGACGAATTGAACTGTGCAATGATTCCATTTTCCAATTGGAACGTTGCATATGCAGAATCGTCCGCAGTACATTTATATTCCTTACCTTTTTCATCCACCCGTTTAGGAATGTGCGTTGCACCAAGACACGAAACAGACTTTACTTTTCCAAATACATTGTCCAGGAGGTAGCGCCAGTGACATAGCATATCGATTATAATGCCACCATCATCTTCGCTCCGGTAATTCCATGATGGCCGCTGCGCCGGAATATTATCACCTTCAAAAACCCAGTAACCAAATTCGCCTCTTACAGATAATATTTTACCAAAAAAACCCTGCTGCATTAATCTTTTTATTTTCAAAATTCCCGGAAGCCAGAGCTTATCCTGCACCACGCCATTTTTTACATTATACTTTTTACATAGTTTATATAAAGCCATTGCATCTTTTACATTTGCGGCCACAGGCTTTTCACAATAGATATGCTTTCCTGCTTTAATTGCTTTCGTTACCGCCTCTACCCTTTTGCCTGTTATCTGTGCATCGAAGTAAATAATGTTCAAAGGGTCCTTAAGTGCTTCATCCAGGTTTGTCGTCATCTTTGAAATACCCGAGAGTTCGCAGAGTTTCGTTAATTTATTTTCATCGCGTCCAACTAAGGTTGGATCAGGCATAATCGTTTCATCATTCCCAACCTTAACACCTCCCTGCTTAATGATCGCAGCGATCGAACGCAACAAGTGTTGGTTAGTGCCCATGCGGCCTGTAACACCATTCATAATAATACCAATCTTATGCTCTTTCATTTTCGACTTCGTTGAGATATTTAAGAATGTGCTTTATATGCGTGTATAATTTCCTGAAGAAATTTTGCCTGGTCCTGCTTCCAATATGCTTCAGAAAAAATCTCCACTTCGTTGAAGCCATCAAAACCTGCAGCCTCTACCCATTGCCTTATTTTTTTTACCGGTATGCATCCCTCGCCCATTAAACCACGGTCAAGCAGCAGATGATTAGTAGGCACTTTCCAGTCACAAATATGAAATGCAAAAATATTGTTGTTCTGTCCGCACCTCGTTATCTCTTGTTGCAACATCGGATCCCACCAAAGATGATATACATCAATCGCAACACCAACCCATTCTGAATGTAATGCTTCTGCCATATCGTTTGCCTGGGCCAAAGTGTTAATAGCCGAACGTGCGTCAGCGTACATCGGGTGCAATGGTTCTATCGCTAACCTGACTCCTGCAGACGACGAATAAGAAACGATCTCGCTAATACCATCATGAATTTGCTTTCGCGAATCTTCAAGGCTTTGCTGCGGATCAGCGCCACAAACAAGAACGATCAAATTGGTACCAAGCTCAGCGGCTTCGTCAATCGCCTTTTTATTATCATCAATTGCCTCTTTTCTTTTAGCCGGATCGCTTGCGGGAAAGAAGCCGCCACGACAAAGAGATACAACAGTCAAACCATGATCGCTCAGCAGCCTCCGCGTATCCGTTATATTTCTTCCTTCAAGAGCATCCCGCCACACCGTAATTCCCTTTATTCCTGAAGCAGAAAATTGTTTGGCAGCTTCTTCAATACTCCACGGTTTTGTGGTGATAGTATGGATACACAATTTAGAAATATCAGTATGTGATTGTGTACTCATTGAATATTGAAGAAAGTATAATACGGTTCGTTATTAATAATTCTCTGCAGGTAAAGCGCTGCTTCACGTGCATGATAATCTCCCCACATACTTGATTCACCATTAGGAATTTTACTGCCGGAAGGAATGAAATCCCAACCATTGGGCCGGTGATACACCGAATGAAGAATCAATCCCTGATGATCTGCAGCAGTGCTAAGATATGGATCGCTAAAAAGGCTATTCGATACTGTTAGTCCGGCCTGCCAATACTTTTTTGCTTCATTGCCATCTTTGCTTTCCAGGTATTTGCCTAACCGGAGTAACCCTTGTGCTGCAATTGCAGCAGCCGAGCTATCCACCGGCTCATAATTATTATATGGATCTGATGGCTTATTTAAATAATCACCCATCGACAAAAGGTCTGGGGCGCCTGTATCCCAATATGGAATACCGTCAGACGGCGTATTTTCAATGTAAAAATCGCAGGTTGCTTTTGCAGCTTTTAACAACGACGCCGCTATATCATCTTTACCCGGATAATTTATCCACTCTGCATCGTCGGTATTTGCCAGCCATTCAAGTTCTTCTGCAAAACCACACATCGCCCATGCGAGGCCACGCGTCCAAGTTGTGAACCCGGAATACCCCTGCTGTGAATTAGGACAACGAAAGTTTCCATCCTTAACATTGAAGATACTTTCATGAGCCGTGCGTCCACGCACATCATACAAATCACGGCCTTCTCCATAAAACACAGAATACGCTGCGGTCGCATTCAAATGAATAATGGCACGCTCCAGTAAGCTTACTTGTTTATCGTTTTCAGATTGCAAGACATGCCCTAACATGTGACCAAGTATGAGAGAACGACACGAACGTATCGTGTCAACAAAAAGTGAATGCGCTCCATTGAATGAGTGGATGAAACCACCGTTCTTAATCGTTGTCCATCGGCTGGCTTGTATGGCTCCGGAAATCTTTAAGGCAAGACGATAAAAATTTCCTTCCCAGTCATTGAATTCGATCTTTCCCTCATGCATCAACCGCAGCAGGTTGCCATAGGTACTCACGTTATTAAAACCATGGTCATGTACACCAATATGGCTGATATGCGGCGCCATAACTTCCATAATTTTTTTACGGCCATGCTCAAGGAAAAAAGCTTCGCCTGTTGCATCATATTGCAAGATCATAGACCCATACAGAAATCCCTGCGTCCACTCTGTCCAGCCACGTGTAGTGTATTTCCCTTTTATTGTAAACACAGGTGATCCTTGTGCATCCTCATAATTATCCTGAAGCAACCTGATCTTTTGACCCGAGAGTTCCCAAAAATTTTGAATTTTTGTATTGAGGTCCGATGGCTTAATTGTTGAGTTAACGATCATCGTTCAATTTCTAAGTTGAATATTTTTTCAATTTATACACTTATTTTTAAAACTGCTTTTTTAAATAATTATATCTATCTAATAGATAAGAATTGATTTAGACAACTATTACATTGATTTATCTATTTCTGATTACGATAAAAATTTCAACTTTAC
>JBDTVF010000093.1:0-11288 GCA_040007325.1 Ginsengibacter sp.
GTTCCCGCTTCCAGGTAGAGATTGGCTGGTGTATAATTTCTTTAATACTTTTCGATGGTACCGCAGGAATAATATCTTTAAATGCTTCCGTAGTACTCACATGAATGCCGGGATTTACGATGACAATTTTATAATGGGTCAATGCAAAATCCACAGGTGTCAAGGTTTCTCCCCGCCCTAGTGCAACGGCCGGCTTGTTCAGAACAAAAAAAGGACAATCACTCCCCAACTGCAAGGCGTAACCGCATAAAAGCTCTTCCGAGATATTCAAATTAAACTTTTTGTTCAGCAATTGTAATGTAGCAACTCCGTCAGAAGAGCCACCGCCGAGGCCAGAACCAAGTGGTATCGCTTTGTGAAGATGTATCGTGACCTCGGGTAATTGAGGAAAATCTTTCCTTAAGAGGCAATAGGCTTTGAGGCATATATTGTTTTCTGCCTCGCCTGTATCAATACCTGATGATATCATCTTCGTTTTACCACTTTCCGAGGGTAATATTTCTAATGCGTCATGAATGGGAACTGGGAAAAAAAATGTTTCGAGGTCGTGATAGCCGTCCTCTTTTTTTCGGAGAATATGTAATCCCAGGTTTATCTTACAATTTGGAAAAGCTATCATAATCCTGGTAAAAAGGCATGTAAAAGTTGAACTTTAAATTAAAATTGAGGGAAAGAGTTTATCCTTTTTTTCTTCCTTTAATTTCGTCGCGAATCGAGGCAGCCTTTATATAATCTTCCTGTTCAAGAACTTCATTTAAAAGATTTTCAAGCTCAGAAATAGAAAGCTTTTTCAAATCGTCACTTGCCGCGTCGTTGTGAGAGACCACTACTTTTTTCTTCTTATCATCTTCTTCCATCAAAATACCGGCACTGTCGAGAATGTTATCATAAGTGTATATTGGGCAACCAAATCTTACAGCTAGCGCTACTGCATCGGATGTGCGAGAATCGATTTCCACTGTATCATGATCGCTTGAACATACCAGCTTTGAATAGAATATTCCTTCCTGCAGATCATTAATTATTATTTCGTGAAGCTCGATGTTAAAGGCCAACATAAAATTTTTCATAAGATCGTGCGTAAGTGGACGGCTCGGCTGCATTCTTTCGAGCGCCACGGCTATTGCCTGCGCCTCGAAGCCACCGATAACTATTGGAAGGCGTCGTAACCCGTTTACTTCCCCGAGTACGACGGCGTAAGAGTGAGTTTGTGTAATACTATGAGACAGGGCTACAATTTCCAGTTCTATTTTCTTCATACCAATCTCTCTTTTTTGTGATTTTTTGATATTGGCAAATATATAAAAATTAAAGCCTTTCAATTTATGAAAAGCATCTTAAAAATGATCACATAAAGAACTGCTGAAGTCCTTTACAATCATTATTTAGGGACAAGCTATCCCTTTAATTTTTTTACGGCTTCTGTAATTTTTGGAACTACTTCAAATGCATCACCTACAATTCCATAATCCGCAGATTTAAAAAAGGGCGCTTCGGGGTCTTTATTTATTACTACAATCGTTTTACTTCTGTTTACTCCCGCAAGGTGCTGAATGGCTCCGGATATTCCTATCGCTATATATAAATTAGGTGCAATTGCGAGACCCGTTTGGCCAACATGCTCGTGATGCGGCCTCCAGTCACTGTCACTCACAGGGCGGCTACACGCGGTAGCGGCTCCCAATGCTTTTGCAAGATCTGTTACAATCGCCCAATTTTCCGGGCCTTTTAAGCCACGTCCGCCACTTACCACAATATCTGCCTCGGACAAGGGAATCTCTCCTTCTATTTTTTTCACTTCTTTCACTTTAATTCGTGAAGCCGGGATGTCCAACTGGAGCTCTTCTAGTTCTGCTTTCCCATCGCCTTCTTCTATTTTGTAAGCATTGGGATTCAGGGAAATTATTTTTATTTCGGATTTTACAGAAACGTTCGCAAAAGCCTTTCCGCTAAAAACATTCTTTTTTACTACAAATCCGTTTGATATATCTGGTAAAGCTACAGCCCCGGAAACAAGACCTGCTTTAAGCCTCACTGAAAGACGCGGCGCAATCGCTTTTCCATTAAAATTATTTGAGAAGATAATTACAGAAGCACCTTTGGCTTTTGCCACTTCAGCAATTAAATGGGTAAAAACTTCATCGTCAAAACTATTCAAGGCATCACTTTTTATAGTGTAAATTTTCTTTAATCCATATTTACCTAAATCACTAAGATCATCTTTTACATTGCCCAAAACAATTCCTTCGGCTGTTGTGCCCAGTATTTCGGCCACCTTCGCACCATAGCATGACGCTTCAAAAGAATTCTTTTTTATGTGCCCATCTGCCTGGTCTAAAAATATTAATACGCTCATTTTAAATTAAGAATTAAGAATTAATAATCGGCTTCTCATTTCCCTTTAGGGTTTAAAAGACTTTTGCTTCCTCGTGCAACAATCTCACAAGTTCTTCGGGTTGGTCTGCCGGTACAAGCTTTACGCCTTTTTTTGCAGGAGGCAATTCAAATGACTCAACCGAAGTGAGTTCATCTGCGCCTGAAGGCTCACTAACTTTCAACGGCTTGGTACGAGCACTCATGATGCCGCGCATGTTGGGGATTCTTTGTTCCGCCATTCCTTTCTGGCAACTTACAACTACAGGTAAATTCACTTCGTCGGTTTCCTCACCACCTTCTATCTCACGGCTAACTGTAGCCGAAGATCCGTTCAGTTCAAATTTTGTAGCTAATGAAATGTAAGGCATGCCAAGTAATTCCGCAACCATGCCCCCGATGGAAGATCCGTTATAATCGATGGTTTCTTTACCTGTAAAAATTAAATCGTAATTGTTCTGTTTTGCTATCTCCGCGATTTGCGATGCTATGAAATAGCTGTCGCGGCTGTCACTGTTTACCCGGAATGCTTCGTCACCTCCAAGCGCAAGTGCCTTCCGGATAATTGGATCGGCATCAGCGCCACCCACGTTAATGAGATGAATCAACGTTGTAGGATCAGCTTCTTTTAACTCAATTGCTTTTACCAATGCATACCATTCATCGTATGGGTTTATGATGAACTGTACACCCACTTCTGCAAATTTCGTATTGTTATCTGTGAAGGCTATTTTTGCTGTGGTATCCGGTGTTTTACTAATGCACACAAGTATCTTCATTCCTGGGGGTTTTTAGAGCCGCGAAGATACTAAGTAAAAAAAAAGTAAAAAATTATTTGATGGATAGAATAGCTAAGCTCAAAGAGTACATGAAAACCGCTCAAAAAGATAGTTTTTTGCAACACGCTCTTGCTCTCGAATATATCAAAATTGGGAATGATGTTGATGCGAGAGTTTTATTTAACGATATATTGAAAAGAGAACCAACTTACATTGGCTCTTATTACCATTTAGGTAAATTGTATGAAAGGCTTAATGATATTCCAAAGGCAATAAGAGTGTATGAAAGAGGAATGGAGGAAGCAAACAAGGCAGGCGATCAACACGCTTATAACGAACTGCAAGCTGCGTTTGAAGAATTAGAAATCGAATAATTTTTCTAAAAGTAACCGCATGTCTCTTCTTCATAAGTTTAGCAGTTATATCACGAAACAAAATCTGTTTACAAAAAATGACCAGTTAATAATTGCCGTAAGTGGCGGAGTTGACTCAGTTGTTTTGTGCGAACTATGCAGTACTGCAGGCTTTCACTTTAAAATAGCTCATTGCAATTTCCAGTTGAGGGGGCAGGAGAGTGAGCGTGATGAAACCTTTGTAAAATCATTAGGCGAAAAATATAATGTACAGGTTTTTTTAAGAAAATTTGATACCGGGCAATATGCTACCGGGCATAAAGTGTCCATACAAGTTGCAGCACGCGCATTAAGATATGAATGGTTTGAAGAGTTGGTAAACAATGAAGCTGTTTCACAAAGCAATTCAAATGCTGGTAAAAATAACAATGAGGTTTTTTTACTTACTGCTCATCATGCTAATGACAATGTGGAAACGATGCTCATGAATGTATTTAAGGGAACGGGCATAACAGGACTAAAGGGAATTGAGCCCAGGAAAGGAAAAATTATAAGACCTCTACTCTTCGCAAAAAAAGAAGAATTACAAAAATTTGCAAGTGAAAATAATCTCACCTATGTTGAAGATTCATCTAACCTGTCGAATAAATACACCCGTAATTTTTTCCGCAATGAACTGATACCTGCAGTTCAAAAAGTTTTTCCGGAAGCAGAAGAAAATTTAATGAGCAATCTCGAAAGGTTTAGAGATATTGAAGTATTGTATTCACAGGCGATTGATGTTCACAAGAAAAAATTAATGGAGAAAAAAGGAAATGAAATTCATATTCCTGTTTTGAAATTATTAAAGTCGAAACCACTGCCTACAATTGTTTATGAGATCATTAAAGACTTTGGCTTTACCCCTCATCAAACTGAAGAGGTCATAAAGTTATTGAACAGCGAAACAGGAAAATATATTTCATCCGGCTCGCATAGAATACTTAAGAACCGCAACTGGCTTATAATTGCGCCGCATAGTTCACTGGAAGCTTCTAATATATTAATAGATGAAGACGCAAAAACAATTCAATTTGCAAACGGAGATTTGAAAATTCAACGACTTACCAATGATAATCTAAAAATCTCCATAGAAAATAACATTGCTCTACTTGATGCCGACAAAATTACTTTTCCGCTTATACTCCGCAGGTGGAAACCGGGCGATTATTTTTATCCTTTAGGAATGAAAAAAAAATCAGGTTCATTATCAAAAAAGAAGCTGAGTAAATTTTTTATTGATCAAAAAATGTCGCTGACAGAAAAGGAAAAAGTGTGGGTGATAGAAAGCAACAAGAAAATTTTATGGGTGATCAATCACCGCATTGATGATCGCTTTAAGATTATCAGCAATACAAAAGAAGTACTTAAGTTCACCTTTAATGCGTCGTAATAATGTTGTGATAGTCGAAGTTTTTTACAGAATCGACAAAGTGTTGCAGCAAAGGGTAGTTAGAGAATAACTGACTTGTAACAATTATATACAATACACCAAATAATGCGCCCCATATGTGCGCTGAATGATTAATACGGCCACCGCCTTTTTTATCTAAATAATAGGAAACTACCAGGTAGATAATCCCAAATAAAAATCCAGGGATGTATAACGGTATAAATATAAGGCCGACACCTTGCAACGGTGCGAAAACAATGTACGCAAATACTACTGCGGAAACCGCACCGGATGCTCCAAGGCTCCTGTAATTTGGATTACTACGGTTCTTTTGAAATGTTGGAATGAGGCAAGCCACAAGTGCAAGCAGGTACATTAATATGTAAAGGAGATTGCCATATTGGCCAAAAACCGCTGAAAAAATTTGTTCGGCAATACTTCCAAATAGATACAGTGCATACATGTTAAAAAAAAGATGCCCTAAGTCTGCGTGGATAAAGCCACAAGTAATGAAACGGTAATATTGCTTTTTTTCGGTTATAGCCGGCGGATAGAAAATGAGGTCGTCGAAAAGTTTATCATTTCTAAAGGCGACTAATGATACAATTACAGTAATGGCAATAATGACAACGGTGATATTTATAGTGAAAGCTTCCTGCATCTTTTTAATTTACTTCCGTCAAACATAATGATAAAACTAAGAATGATGATATTTTTCATTCCGCGTAATAGTGCATGCCCGGTAAATTTGCTCGGCCAATATAAGTCGCACGAGCTGGTGCGGAAAAACGAGTTTGGATAAACTCCATTTATACGAGGCCCTGTTCAATAAACTTTCATGTAATCCGTAGGCGCCGCCGATAAGGAAAATTAAATTTCTTGTGCTTTCATTTGCTTTTTGCTGAATAAATGCGGCGAGTTCCGGTGATGACATCTGCTTTCCTCTTTCATCAAGTGCCACTATCACATCATCTTTTTGAAGAATATTCAAAATACTTTGCGCTTGGGCTTTCTTTACTTCTTCCTCAGAAGGTGATGATGCATTTTTCGCGCCGGCAAAAATTTTCCATTCTACCGGATAGTAGTGGCTGATCCTTTTTGTGAAGATGTCAACACCCTCTTTTACTAAAGATTCATTTGCCTTTCCTATTGCCCAAAGCATAATTTTCATAAGCTTATTTGCGATGCAATATGGTGAAAAGATTGCCTTGAATAGATTATTTATTATTTTTGCCGCCCATTGGCTGCGTAGCTCAATTGAATAGAGCATCTGACTACGGATCAGAAGGTTTTAGGTTTGAATCCTAACGCGGTCACTAAAAAAGCCTCATAGAATGTATGAGGTTTTTTTATTTATTATAAAAAGTGATTTGAAATTACTTATAAAGTTTTTTTGGCATCTTCACCGTCACATCTGAGCCTTTGGCAAGAAATACGGAAACTGGTTTTACATTTTCAATAAAAGGAACAAAGGCAGCACCATATAATTTTTCAACATCGCAGTTGAGTTTGTAATCTTTAACCGGATACACCTTCCAGCGTGGATGTTCCAAAGAATACTCAATGGTAGTTTTATTGTTTACTTTATTATAACCATAGTAATGTTCAAAAATAAATTCTTCTACTGAATCTGGTGCTATATACTGTAATTCCGTATCAGCTTTTATCCACATAGAGTTCCATTGTTGTTGTTTCTTTTTCCAGCTATATTCCACTTCCAGTTGGTCATTTACTTTCCGGATGATATGGAACATTTTAGCGGTACTGTAATGTTCGTTATAAAAAAAATTAGCCATACCAGCCACTAAAAACTGTGGCACTATCTCTGAGATAAAACCAACACCTCTTCTCCATTTTTTGCCATCAAAATATTTAATATAGTAACGCAGGTTTACTTCTTCAAAATTTATAAAGCCCGGCCACTTTATACCCATAACGCTGGTGTTGTTAAATAAAAATCCAACGACACTTACAATAGCTTTGCCAGTATACAAGTCTATTTCAGTGTATGGTGGCAAATGCGGTTGTAGTATCGCAGCATCCACTTCATAATTAAACATAGCGAGGTACTCCCAGCGGGCAGATAGAAATATTTTTGGACCCATACTAACTTATTTTTCGTGGTAGGATACCTGGCTTTGCATACGAATACCGCTCAATCAATTCTGTGTTATAATATCCGTCAATGCCGTTGCTACAGACAGAAGCCGCTTTTTCCAGGTGAAGAAAACCATCTTCAGAAACAATATCATTTTCAATTTGTATTGAAATAATTTTTCCAATCACAAGAATAGTATCATTTAACTCAATGGGAATAATTTGTTGCAAGGATAATGCATATTTAATACCGCTTTCTTTTACAAACGGCGCAGCAATATTTTCCTGGAACTCAGGTGTAAGCCCCACTTCCGAAAACTCACTTGTTCCGGCTGCATACTTTGCACTTGTTTGGTGGGCCTGTTGCACAAAAGAAGGATGGATATGATTGATGGTGTAAACCTTCGTTGCTTTAATATTCGCCAGCGTATGTGGCGCTGCTTTTAAAGGCCGGTTGATATATCCAACTAACGGCGGATTGGAGCCGATATGCACAATACTGCTGAAAATACCCAGGTTGATTTGTCCATGATCACTCACAGTTCCAATAAGATTAACCGATTTAAAGCCGGTAAGGCTGTTGATAAAATTAGCCCGGTAAAAACGTTCCCATGATTCTATATCTGAAATACTAAAAGAAGCCATGTGTTTAATTTATTAGTGACTAAACATTGTAACTGGTAAATTGTTTTAAGCATTCATGATAAGAAAGAAACCGTGGAACCGGGTAAGCCTGCCAGTTTATAGTGTTAGTAGCAAAACGACTGATAACAGCAACATGCACATTATCACTTATGCTTCGCAGATAAGTATGCAGCCAAAGCGTTTTATCTGTAGCATATATCATGGCACACAAACCTTATTAAACATTGAAGCATCTGGTGAATTTGTATTGCAGTTGCTTGCCGCTTCTCAATACCGGATAGTTGATTTGTTGGGAAAAAAGTCTGGAAAAACCATTGATAAAATAAGCCGTCTCCAAAAAAGAAATGAGTTGATTGAGTGGAATAATTTTGATGTGTTAAAAAACTGTTTGGCTGTTATGCAACTAAAAGTAATCAGCAGTTTTGAAGGCGGAGACCATAAAGGTTTCTTATGCGATGTAGCAGCATATAAAAATTTGAACGAAGGTAATGAGCTTACGCTGGATATTTTAAGAGAGAAAAAATTGATTCGTATTTAATGAAACAAATAAAAAAGGAAAATCTTCCTGTAAAAATATGTGTGGTATGTAATAAACCATTTAGCTGGCGAAAGAAATGGGAAAGTGTTTGGGAGGAGGTAAAATATTGCAGTGATAAATGCAGGAGTAATAAAAATAAATAAGCAACAGAAAATGACAATAGCAAATAATTTAAGTGTGGCAGACATTGACCGCATTATAGAGATGGCCTGGGAAGACAGGACAAGTTTTGAAGCCATTGAAATGCAATTTGGCTTAAAGCAGCAGGGCGTAATTAAACTGATGCGAAAGGAGATGAAAGCAAGCAGTTTTAAACTGTGGAGAGAAAGAACAAAGGGCCGCAGCACCAAGCACGAAGCATTGAGAAGTGATGAAGTGGACAGGTTTAAATGCAGCCGTCAAAAAACAATCAGTCATAATAAAATCACGAAACGGTAAAATGAATTTGAATTTATTCTCTGAAACTACAGATAACGTTGCTGTTGACTTTCCTACTTCTTATCAGCAGATTATTGAAAGGATAAATCATATCCATCCATCTCAATATGGCAAGACAAGAAATTTTATAAATGGCGCCGTTACTTATTTATCACCTTATATTTCAAGAGGTGTTATTTCTGTAAAACAGTTGATGGATGCCGTTTTGCAAAAAGGATACAAGCCTTACCAGGTAGAAAAATTTTTGCAGGAGCTGGCCTGGCGCGAATATTATCAACGGGTGTGGCAACATGTTGGTGATGATATTTGGAAAGATATTAAACAGTCCCAGCCCGACGTGTTGCATCCTCAAATGATTGAAGCTGTTGAATGTGCAACGACTGGTGTTGATGTAATAGATGAACACGTTAAAAAATTGTACAGCACTGGTTACATGCACAATCATGTACGTATGTACACGGCTTCGATGGTTTGCAATATGGCAAAAGCGCATTGGCTGCAACCTTCTAAATGGATGTACTATCATCTGCTCGATGGTGACATAGCCAGCAATAATTGTAGTTGGCAATGGGTGGCTGCGGCATTTGCCTCAAAAAAATATTATTTCAACCAGGAGAATGTAAACAAATACACTTTTAGTGACCAGCAAAATACTTTTATAGATAAACCTTATGAAGAAATAATATCCATGCCTGTTCCTGGTACATTGAAGTCAACTACCAATTTATCATTACAAACAAAACTACCAGCTACCCAAATTCCTTCTTTCGATATCAATAAACCAACACTGATTTATAATTCATATAACCTTGATGTAACGTGGAGAAAAGACGAAGATGTAAACAAGGTTCTATTATTAGAGCCATCCCATTTTAAAAAATATCCGGTAAGTGAAAAGGTCATACAGTTTATTATTGACTTGTCGAAAAATATTGGTGGTATCATATTATATACCGGAGAAATTGCTGATATAGTTAGTCTGTATAAAAATTCCTCGACATCACATGAGGAGTGCATCATTTCAAAAGAGCATCCCGCCTTTACTTATTATCCCGGAATAAAAGATAGCAGGGATTGGATGTTTCCGGAAGTAACCGGCTACTACAATTCCTTCTTTTCATTTTGGAAAAAATGTGAAAAGTTTTTCCAGTAAATCGGCATTCTGAAACTTATTTCTTCCTGTCGAATAATTCTTTGCAAACCCAAACAATTTATAGCCTTTATTGTTCCTCATCTTAAATAAATTACTATGGAATTAGTTAAGGGAAAAAACATATTAATTGTCGGGGCTACAGGCGGTATTGGCGGTAAAACAGCCAAGTTATTATCATCCAGTGGGGCAAATCTTTTTATTGCAGCAAGAAATAAAGAAAAGCTAACCGCTCTGGCAACTGACATCAATCTTTCTCCTGATAAGTTATTTGCATTGGATATCAGTAAACCCGAAGAAGTAAAACTGTTGAAGGAGCAGTTTTTTTCACAGTACCCATCTATTGATGTATTGGTGAATGCAGTGGGCATCGGCATTATCAAATCAACAGATGAACTGACGGAGCTGGAATTTCTTCAAACACTCAATTACAATCTTTACGGCCCTTTCCTTTTGGTAAAGGCTTTCTTGCCGAAAATGAAAGAAGTAAAAAAAGGATTGATCATAAATATCCCCGGCATATTGGGCAAGATACCGATGGCTGGCGCAGCCGCTTACAGTGCTTCTAAATATGGATTGGTAGGTATGATGCAAAGCATACGGGAAGAAATAAAGCGCACTGAAATACGCATCACTAATTTATTTATAGGCGGAGTGGATACTCCTTTTTGGGATACGATTGATTTACGGGTGCAGCGTGATAAGATGGTGATGGCAGAAGAAGCTGCAAAGGCTATTTGGTTTTTATGCCAGCAGCCAACAAGTGGCGTGGTAAGTGAAATGGTGATACAGCCTTTTAATCACCAGTCAATATAGAAATTGTATTACTCTTCATATTTATGAACTGAAATAGATCCAACTGCTCACTAACGGAATGACTGTTCTATTCTCTTCTCTTACTTTCTTTTTTCAGCAGAACAAGTAATGAAAAAATTCCCTCTTTAATATTTTTTACTTAAGTCTTGGTTAGAGCCCGTGTGGGTAATAAGTACAACCATGATAGTATTTTCATATTTCGGTTCAGTATCGTCCGATCCACGATCGAAGCAGGTCTAAATTCCTTTAGCCCATATGTTTTCATGAATCTTTCTAATAAATGATCTGGAAGTTGTCCTGTGGGTCAATGATGCCGGGATTATCTAAAAAAGATAATCTCTTTTTGTTTATCATAAATTACGACATTTGAAACCATAGATGAATATTCGCAAAATAAATATGCTGCTTCTTGCTGTCACTTTTATAATTACATGCTGCTCGTGCAGTGAAAGTGAAAAGCCCGCTTCGACTGAATCGGCTGTTGTTACTCAAACTGCTAAAACCATCATCCCTTCTAAGATGATACATATTCCTGCCGGAAATTTTCAAATGGGAACAAGTGATCCTGCTTTCCAGGATGCGCAACCTGTTCATAAGGTTACATTACATGATTATTGGATCGATGAGCACGAGGTAACCAATGCTGAATTTGCAAAGTTTGTAAACG
>JBDTVF010000094.1:0-11255 GCA_040007325.1 Ginsengibacter sp.
TTTTCAAAATTGGGTAGGTTCATACAATAATTGAAGGTAGTGTGTTTCACCTAATTAGCTACCCTTAGCCCGCTTAATCTTTTCCACCTGAAAAAGATGATGTCGCAGCCTGTCACGATCGCCTTCAGTATACAAATTGCAGGTTAACAAGAAGTAAAATCTATCTGTATGTTTTTTGGAGTTGAAATATTTTACTACCAGTTTTCGATGCCTAGTAATTTTTTACCCAGCGGCGATAACTTAGCTGCATTATATTTTGTTTGTTCCCATTTTCGCGGATCTCCGGGAAATGCATAACCTTCAGGAGCACGCCTTTCTTTCCATGATTCAATTCTCCACTGGCGCAAACTTTCATTGTCTTCCTCAGCGGGCATCATAGAAATGTATTGAGCAATTCGCACTTTATCTTTACTGCTGTTAGGCCGTATACCATGCGGCTGCAAGCTGTTAAATATTAAAAGATCGCCGGCATTCATTTTTACTTTTACCATTTCAAATCCTGAGACATCAGGCTTAAAATGATCGCGATCTTCGGGCTGAGTTAGTTTCCAAACATCATAAGTTCTGTACAATTCGGGCACACATTGAAACCCGCCCATGTTTTCATCGTCCTGGTCCGCGAGCGCTAGTACGCCTTGCACATTTTGTGGCTTTGTCTCGGGATCATAATCCCAATGAATAAATCCTTTTTGGTCAAAACCATCTCTTATCGGAAAATTTAAATTAGCGCGATCGATCGTCACCCAAAGCCTTTCGGTGCCCCATATATCTGCAAATGCCTGGTGAACTTTTGGATATTGTCGATTGTCCCAAAGCAACTGGTGATTATAGATTTCAACCATGCCAGTGTTAGTGAGCTCTTTCATTTGCATCTCTGCCCGAGGTGGTGCATACCAGGTAGTTGAATCGGACGGATTTTTTTCTTCAAATTCCCATAGAAAATCTGCCAGTCGTTTTACTTGTTCAACAGGAACTGCATTCTTTATAACGATATAACCGTTGTGTACCCAAAATTTCCAGTCTTCTTCACTCAACAAACCAAGTGGTTTGCCGTTGCTTCTGTCATTTAATTTTACTTTGCTGCTTTTTGCTGTTGAAGGATTACCGGGAATGTCTTTGTGTTCATTTGCATTGTCAAAGGCGGGCACCATCGTTTGGCTTTTAGTTTTCGGTTCCATGTTACAAGTTTTCGTAAATGTTAAGTTTAAAGTTCCGAAATGTTCAGCAAAAACCGGCCTATCATTTATGACTCATTTGAGAAAGGATTCGCTGGGAAAATAGGCAGGGAGCCGTGCTGTTGAAATGCCGGATAATACCGAGCTATAATAATTTTTACAACATTTATTTTGCAAAATCCATTTCAAAATCTCCCTTAATCCTTTCCATAGAGGGATTGAAATAGCCAAATTTAAGAGCCGGAAATTCTTCCTTTATTAAATCCATTAATTGCCGTATACCTAAAAATTCACCGCTATCTGTTACACCAATTTTGCCAAGGTACCAATCAGGATCAATATTGAAATTGCGCCATTGTATCATTTTAAGACCGGTAGCCTTTATCAGCTTTCGTAGCGCTTCATATTCTTCCACACTATCTGTCATTCCGGGAAAAACAAAATAGTTGATGCTTGTCCATCCGCCGTAATTATTCACCACTTTTAAGCTTTCAACGATATCACTAAACGCGTAATTATTGGGACGATAATAAGGAGTGTAAACTTTTTCTCTCGCAGAATTTGTGCTTACACGAATACTGTTCAATCCAGCTTCGCATAATTCTTTTACTGCAGCGGGATCGCTACCATTTGTATTTATATTAATACTTCCTTTTTTAGTATGCTTTCTTATCTCAATGATAGATTGCTTTATTGTTTGCCACATCAACAATGGTTCGCCTTCACAGCCCTGCCCAAAACTTACAATGGGATATGGAGCAGTTTCAAGATGTGGAACAGTATATTCAATAATCTCTTCAGCGGTAGGCTTAAACGTTAGCCTGTCTTGTGTGGAAATGATTGTTTCTTCCACGGGCTGAAAAGAAATACATCCAATACAATTTGCATTGCATGCAGGTGAGGTCGGTACGGGGCACTCCCATCTCCCCATAAAATAATTACGCGCCGCAGGACAGTGATACGTATTGCAACAGTTATTACCAAGGTGCTGAATCAAACGGTTATGGGGAAACGCAGCAAATATTTTCTCAACTCCTTCCTCTATTTTTTCATCGTCAAAGCCGGCACTTTCCTGGCGTATATCATTTTCAATGCGCACTGCAGTTACAAAAAACTTCTCGTTATACCATGCCGCTGCGGTATAACAAAACAGCGGTAGCGTTTCAGCTCCGGGCTCTGTTTCATAAGGAGCGAGATAGGTTCCGGTGTAAGCAGGCGGAATGAATGCAGCAACCGCCCAACCTTTTTCACAAAGTCGCATCTCGCCAGTTTTTACATCGATACCTATTCCACGTCTTCCCGGCAGCTCATACAATTGACCTCCGGAAGGAAGTTCAATCCATTCATCTTCCGGTACTGGTAATGCATCCCAGCCACTTCTTCCACAGGCATATAGTGTAGTATCTTCAAATATATTTCCTTCGCCATCGGAAAATAATATGTAGGGCGAATGCTTCACGTCAATAATTGTTTTTGTGAATGAATATGCTGTTTTGCGAATTCATTGAATTGTAATTCATCAACTGATTCCTCATTTTCTATCTCCACCTGTATAAGTTTGTTGTTCACAAGATCAAGAGTAAGGATATTATCCCTGATCATCACATTAGAGAAAGCGTTCCAGTTATAAGCTGTTTTTGGAAAATTACTTTTTTCAACTTTCTCTTCGTTAAAAACAAATTTAAGTTTTTGCATGGCGAGTTGGTATAATCCTGCGATAACAATACATGCCAATGCCGGAAGATAATTTTGCAATAAGACCCAGCATAATGCGAGAATTAAAAAAATAATTCCGTCGGTATAATTTTTATTCTTGCTTTTTCTTGCTTTAAAAAATCTAAGTGTAAAATAAGTGAAGCTAAAAAATAAAGCTGCTAATGCCGGCCATCGCTTTACATCGGAAGAAAGAAGAAAAATAAAAACTGCAAGGTTTATGAAAACAAGTAGTGTTGCTAAAAATTGATACCCCTTTATCTTTTCATTTTTAAGAATGATCTCAAACTGCTGCATCGGTGCCGTTTTTTCCCGCAACCATAAGATTACACAACTTGAAAAGTACCCTTGCGCCTACGTTTTCATCCCATTCATTGTGACTTATACCAACCTCATTAAGATCGAAGCCAATAAGCTTTCTGCCGCTTTGCAAAACTTTTTTAAAGAGGTAAAAAATTTGCTCGGTTTCAAAGCCACCCTGCACGGGAGTTCCGGTATGCGGACATAATTTTGGATCAAGTCCATCTATATCAAAACTTATATAAACATTTCCAGGCAGCTTCTCAACAATTTCATTAACGATTGTTTTCCATGAATCACCTTCGAAAACTCTTTCTTTGATATCCTTGTCAAAATAAGTAACTACCCTTTCGCTATTTTCTTTAATGAAATCATATTCACCCGGCGAATAATCTCTTATGCCTACCTGCACAAGTTTTATAAGCTCCGGTATTTCCTTTAAGGCATTGTACATAATGGATGCGTGAGAATAATCAAAATCCTCGTAAGCCTCTCTAAGATCACAATGCGCATCGATTTGCAAAATTCCGAAAGCGCCATGTTTCTCTGCGATTGCTTTATAAAAACCGAGAGGTGTACTGTGATCGCCACCTATAAGTCCTACAAGTTTATTCCTGTCGAGTAAATCTTTCGTTTGCTCGTACACCCAGTTGTTTAAAAAAAGGCTGCCTTCGTTCACTTCCTTCAGTGTTTTGGTCATGAACTTATTGTCTCCTACCAGTTCACCTTGCGAAATATAATTTATATACAGTTCAGCTTCCTTGCGCAGGTAATCACTCTTCATTAATATCTTCTTATCTATATCCCGCATGTAAAAGCCTTGCTTCCATCCGTTTTTTACATCTACATCTATAAGGTCAACCTGCAAGCTTGCTTTGCAAATTTTTTCTGCAGCTCTTGCAGTACCTGCCTTGTAGCTTACAGTCACTTCCCAGGGAACCGGAACTAATATCAAAGCGGCATCATCTTCAGTAAAAGGAAGCCCGAAAATATTGTTGTTGGGATTACCGACGGAGTTGGGGTCAAACTTGGATAGGTCTGCCATCATTATGTCAAAAAATATTTTTGGAGTGCAAAGATAGTGAAAGGCGAATAGTTCGTGCAATTAAGCCTATGGTTGTCTTTAACCGATTGCTTATCTTCATAAATCATAAATGTTTTTGAAGTAAATTTGCATCGGAAAAAATCAGTATGAAGACATCAAGCATTATCATCCTAGTTGTAATAGCCGCGGCAATCGGTGTATTATTAATGTATTCGGTAGATTTTTCTACTTATGATACTATCGAATCCGCAAAATTAAAGCAGGGCAAATATGTGCACCTGATCGCAAAGCTCGATAAATCAAGGCCGATACAATACGATGCCATCAAAGATCCTAACTATGTTTCATTCTTTGCTGTAGATAGCCTTGGCGGAAGTACACAGGTAGTCTATCGCAATACAAAACCCCCGGAACTTGAGCAAAGTGAACGTGTGGTTCTTAAGGGCAAAATGCAGGGTAATGTATTTGAATGTGATAACATACTATTAAAATGCCCTTCAAAATATAAGGATGACAAAAAACAACTGGAGAAAACGGTTACACAATATTAAGACTACTGCATGAAGTTCATTGGTGAACATTTAGTACCAGGCCATTTAGGACATTTTTTTGTATTACTTGCTTTTGTTTCTTCCATAGTGGCATCTGTAGCCTATTTCATAGCTGCACGAAATACCGATGAGATCGAAAAAAAACGCTGGATCCTTTTCGCCCGAGGAGCATTTTTCATTCAGCTTATTTCCTTATTCACGGTTTTCTTTACTATTTATTACATATGTTCCAATCATTATTTCGAATACCTCTATGCTTACAAGCATGCCGCAAAAGAACTAGAGCCACGATACTTGCTTGCCTGCATATGGGAAGGACAGGAAGGAAGCTTTTTACTCTGGTCACTATGGCATAGTATATTAGGTACCATACTCATTTTTACTGCAAAAAAAAGAGAAGCGCCTGTGCTTGCTATCATCAGCGCAGCGCAGGTTCTGCTGATAATTATGATCGTAGGCATTTATGTGTTTGATGTGCGAATTGGCAGCAACCCATTTGTGCTTACCCGCAATGAGATCAACGGTCCTATTTTTAGCCGGCCTGATTATATGAATTTTATTAAAGATGGTATCGGCCTCAATCCATTGCTTAGAAATTATTGGATGGTGATCCATCCGCCGGTTTTGTTTTTAGGTTTTGCAAGTACGATTGTGCCGCTGGCTTTTGCCTTTTCTTCTTTTAATTCAAAAAATTTTGGCGAATGGGTAAAGCCCGCTCTGCCATGGACATTGCTTAGTGGTTGTGTGCTGGGTGTGGGCATTATGATGGGTGGCAAGTGGGCTTATGAATCACTTTCCTTTGGCGGTTACTGGGCGTGGGATCCCGTAGAGAATGCAGCTTTAGTGCCCTGGATGATCATGATATCGGGGCTGCATTGCATGGCTATCTATAACGCAACCGGCAATGCACTTCGGGCATCTTACCTCTTCATTATCCTCAGTTATTTCTTTGTGTTGTATTCTACTTTCCTTACACGGACCGGTATTTTGGGCGATACATCTGTTCATTCTTTTACGGAAGCCGGCATGGCGATGAATGTGCTGATTGGCATTTACGTGCTAGCCCTAACCATCCCGATGGTAATTCTTTTTATTGTTCACTATAAAAAAATCCCTTCCATACAGAAAGAGGAAAATTTGTCTTCAAGAGAATTCTGGATGTTTATCGGTTCTCTTATATTTTTTCTTTCAGCGCTGTTCATCATTGCGATTACCTCGATGCCGGTGTATAATAAAATATTCGGCACTAACATCGCCGAACCGCAGGATAGGGAATTCACTTATAACAAAGTATTGGTCTTAGTAGCATTTATTGTTGGATTGCTTACAGCATTTTCACAGTACTTCAAATATAAAAACACGGAGACCCCTTATTTAACTAAAAAAATTATTTGGCCTCTTGTAATAGCTGTGCTTGTTTCTGTATTGCTGGCAATATTTTATCCAATAGAATATTCTAAAAAAGGCCCTGGCTTTTTAATCGCTATTTACCTGGCATTGTTTGCTTCCATTTTTGCTGTTGTTGCAAACGCCGCGTATTTAAAAACTGTACTTAAAGGAAATTTAAAAGCAGGCGGCGGAGCGATTGCGCACGCAGGTTTTACTTTGATGATTGCAGGCATGCTTATTTCTTCAGGGAATAAGCAGGTGATAAGCGATAATCGTAAAACAGGATTGTTTGTCCCCTTCGAAAAAGACCCCACAGGAAGATCGACAGAAAATCCTTTGGAGAATCTTACTTTGTTAAAGCAAGTGCCTACGCAAATGGGCAAGTACAGTGTTACTTATATGTATGACTCTGCGGCCGCAGAAAAGACCCGGACATTTTATAAACTGCATTTTCAAAAGATCGACAGTTCAAATGGTAAAGTGAATGAAGATTTTGTTCTCGAACCTGACTCTTACCGCATGAAAGATAACAACCTCAGTTCTAACCCCGGAACCAGGCACTATCTTACCCATGATGTATTTACTTATGTGTCTACTATCTCTGTTCCTGATGAATCGGCTGACACTGCAAAATTTCATCTTCATGAAATTGGTATTGGTGACACCGCTTTCTATTCCAAGGGATTCCTGGTCTTAAATGGAATGCTTAAAAATCCGGATAATGAGCGTTTTCATTTCAAGCCAACTGACACGGCGTTAGTGGCTGACATCACTGTTTATGGACGTGATAGTTCGGTTCACAAAGCATATCCCGGTCTTACGATCAGCAATCAGCAACTCAATTTTATTGACGATACAGTTGTCAACCAAAATCTTTACCTCAACCTTTCCGGCCTGTCTGCAGGAAACAAATTTAAGATTGGTATTAAAGAATCAGATCGCAGGACAGACTTTATTACGCTTAAGGCCTATGTTTTCCCCTATATAAATCTGGTATGGGCAGGCTTGCTGGTAATGGCGTGCGGTTTTGTAGTATCACTCACACGAAGGTTGAAAGCAGCCAATTACATCGTCGCATTATCTGTATTTGCGGTGCTGGCCGGTCTCTTCTACATGTTTCTCGTTGCAAATGCTTGATTACAAAAATTAATCAATCTTTTACAACTGAATATTTGCGCACATGCATTTTCCTTTTAAATTTACATTGAGATGCGTACCGCTTTTATAAATAAACTCCTACTTTGTTTCTTGTCAACACTGCTTCTCAGTTCACTAACTCATAAGATAAACGCACAATCAAGGTATGGTAGCAATGACACTATAATAAGTGTGGCGGTAGTCTATGAAGGAGATACCATCGAGGCTAAAACTCTTGCAGGAGTATACGTTTGGGGCAAAAGCAAATACAAGAATAAGGAACGCTGGACAAGATTGAGAAATGCAGTGTATGTAACTTATCCTTACGCAAAACGGGCAGGACTTGTATTCAACGACATCGAAAAGCACATTGTGGGGAGTACTGATAAAAAGTTCATATCTACTTATATCAATAGTCGTGAAAAAGAGTTAAAAAAAGAATTCACAGAACCACTCACTAATCTTTCGGTTTACCAGGGCAAAGTCTTAATGAAGCTGATCAATCGTGAGAGTGGCGGCACGAACTGTTATGATATTTTGAGGCAACTCAAGGGTGGCGTTACCGCACGCTTCTGGCAGACTGTTGCCTTCTTTTTCGGCAGCGATCTTAAACAGCCCTATGATGCACAGGGACAGGACGCGGAGATCGAATCGATCGTACTTGAAGTGAGAAGAATGTATGGCTATCCGGGCTGATTGCATGAGGCTTAATTTTCATATCACATTTATATCTTAATTCTCTCTATCCCCGCAGTTTTTAACTTACCTTCGCGCTTTCCCGGATTTTAAACAATCCTTCCCTGGATTTACTATATTTTTTCTTCAAATGAAATTAGATCTCATCGCGTTTGGAGTGCATCCGGACGACATTGAATTAAGTTGCGCTGGTACATTGCTCGTTGAAAAGAAAAATGGCAAACGTGTTGGAATTATTGACCTAACAAAAGGAGAATTGGGTACACGAGGTACAGCGCAGACAAGAAAAACAGAAGCTGCAAACTCTGCGAAGATACTTGGCGTAGATGTGAGAGAGAATCTCGGCATGGCTGATGGCTTTTTCAAAAATGACAAAGAGAACCAATTGAAGATAATAAAGGCATTAAGAAAATATAAACCTGAGATTGTGTTATGTAATGCACTTGAAGACAGGCATCCCGATCACGGAAGATCAGCAGAACTCGTAAATGATGCAGTGTTTTTATCAGGCTTAAAGAAAATAAAAACAAAAGGGGAAAGCGGAGTGTCGCAAGAAGCGTGGAGACCGAAATATATTTTTCATTACATCCAGGATCGTTATCTACATCCAAATTTCGTGATTGACGTATCTGATGTGTTTGAAAAAAAAATTGAAGCGATTAGAGCTTTTTCAACGCAATTTTTTAATGCGGAATTAAGCAAAAGTGGTCCACAAACCTATATTTCATCGCCCGATTTTTTGGAAAGCATTATTAATAGAGCGAAGATGTTTGGAAAAATGATTGGAGTAAAATATGCCGAAGGTTTTATTTCGAAGAAGATGATCGGCGTAAATTCTTTCGACGTGTTCATTCAAAAGGATACTTAACTGTTTGGAACAGCGTTAACAATCGGGCTTAGCAAATAAAAATTTTAACATCGTATAATAAATTAAACAAGGTAAATGTCAACTCCAAAATTTCTACAAGGCAAAGGTGATTTCCATATTGAGCTTAAAAAGCGGGTAAATGACTATTTTGTCGAACGTAAACGCCCGATGACCGGTAACAACGCCTTGCTGGCGAAAGCGATACTCTTTTGCATTGGATATATATTCCTCTACATTCATCTTGTATTTTTTACTCCTGTTGCGTGGGTGGCGATTCCTGAATGTATTTTATTTGGTGGCCTTACGGCAGCAATTGGATTTAATGTAATGCATGACGGAGCTCACGGCAGCTTTAGCCGGTTCAAAGCAGTAAATAAGATGGCAGGCTTTTCACTAAATTTTTTAGGCGCCAGCGCTATTATGTGGAACATGAAGCACAACATCATTCATCACACGTATACCAACATAGATGGCGTAGATGATGACATAGAGGCTCGCCCATGGTTAAGATTTGCTATCACCCAAAAGAAAATGAAGCTTCATAAATTCCAGCATTATTATTTCTGGTTTTTATACACACTCTTACATCTTGTATGGATCTTCCTGAGCGATTTCAAAAAATATTTTTTAAGAAAGATTGGTTCGGTAGAGTTGAGGAAGATGTCAGTAAGAGAGCATATTTCATTTTGGGCCGCCAAGTTTATCTACATATTTATGGTAGTAGCTCTACCCATTTATTTGTTAGGGTTCGTAACATGGCTTGTTGGGTTTTTGATCATTACTATGGTTACAGGTTTTGTTATCAGCATTGTGTTCCAGTTGGCGCATACCGTAGAGCATACTGATTTCCCATTGCCAAGTGAAGCAACCGGCAAGATTGAAAACGAGTGGGCAATACACCAGGTGGCAACTACTGCAAATTTTGCCACCGGCAATAAGCTTATTTCATGGCTTGTGGGCGGCTTAAATTTTCAAATAGAACATCATTTATTTCCTAAAATATCCCACGTGCACTACCCTGCTATTAGCAAGATCACCAGGCGCACTTGCAAGGAATACGGTCTTACGTATATTGAGTATCCAAAGATGCGTCACGCCATATTTTCCCACATTGCCTACCTGAGAAGGTTAGGAACTGCATAGAGGTGTATTTTTTCGACATTTTTGATTGCTCTTTCCTCCATAACTTTGCTCCATGAACTTTCATTTTCAGGACTTGATCCCTAAAGAGTTTAATGACAACTCCCGGGTTTGGATATATCAATGCAACAGGTGCTTTACCATTAATGAGACCGTTGATATAGAAGAGCTGCTTCAAAATTTTACAAACAACTGGAACAGTCATGGCAACCCGATTAAGGGTTTCGCAAATTTGTTTTTTGGCCAGTTTATTATATTTATTGCTGATGAAACTGCCGCTGGCGTAAGCGGATGCAGCACTGATACATCAGTACATGTTGTAAAAAATATTGAACAGGATTATGAAGTAAATTTATTTGACAGGCAAACGCTTGCATTTGCAATTGATGAAAGAATACAGCTCATTCCTATGTCAATGCTGAATTATGAAATTGACAATGGCATCATTACAGCAGACACTTTGTATTTTAATAATACCATTCTCAACAAGAAAGATTTGTTAGATAAGTGGATCATCCCGGCGGCCAATAGCTGGCTTGCAAAAAGATTTTCATTTGCTCCTGTAAAGCAATTGTGATTTATTTCGGTTGCCAGGTATTATCATGGTCATATTTCTCAGGAATAAATTCATTTCCCAGAACAATTTTTGAAACGTCGTTGAAAGGGATTTTAGAAAGAAATGACATTTCCTTTTTACCTGCTTTCCATATTTCAGCAGTGTATTTCAAAACTGTTTCTTTACCTGATGCGGATGTAATTGTGATATAAACCGGCAGCGGAAGTCCTCCCTTATTGCTTACAGTGATCTTTATTCCGGTACCAGACCGTTCAACCTTTTTGATAGCGAGATCGGGGTATTGCAATTCGAAAAACCATTTTTGCCAAAACCAGTTAAGGTCTTTACCGCTTGTATTATTGAAGCTGTAAAAAAAATCGTAAGGCGTAGGATGCTTGCCATGCCAGTCGTTCATGTATTGGTGCAGGCATCGAAAAAACAGGTCATCTCCCAACATGTTCTGCAGGACGTAGTAACAAGAACCGCCTTTTCCATAAGAATTAGAATAATAAGTTGCGTCGCTATATAATTTAGTGTTGGTAATTAGCGGCACATCCTTATTAGAGCCCGATATTTCTTCATATCTCGTCTTACTGAATATACCTTCATCTTCCGGCTCGCCCATCAAAGGAGATATAACAGATTCGCCAATTGATGCCCAGCCTTCATCCATCCAGGCATACTG
>JBDTVF010000095.1:0-11235 GCA_040007325.1 Ginsengibacter sp.
ACAGCATACAGGGTGAAAAAGAAAATCTTTGCCACCCTGCTTGAGAGCGATCATTCAGTTAACCTTAAGCTTTCGCTGGAAGATCAATCGGTATTTTGTTCATTTGATAGCGGGGTAATAAGACCTGTAGAAGGCGGATGGGGCAGGATGGGCTTTACTTATGTGAATCTTAAAAAGGTAAGAAAAGCAATGTTTAAAGATGCACTCACGATGGCCTATTGCAGAACGGCGCCTACAAAACTTGCAGAGAAATTTTTGCCAAAGTAAATGCATGGAAGTCCGACAATTTTCCTCCTTAACTTTACTTTCTAAAAATATTTTTAATGGGCAAATTCAACGACAGCATCAAGCCTGCTCATGCTGAGTTCATAAAAAAGCAGCATATATTTTTTGTTGCCACCGCTCCTTTAAGCGAAGCAGGAAGGGTGAATCTTTCTCCAAAAGGTTTGGATTGTTTCCGCGTATTGTCAGAAAATAAAGTGGCTTACATGGATCTCATTAGCAGTGGCAATGAAACATCCGCGCACACATTGGAGAATGGCCGCATTACTTTTATGTTTTGTTCATTTGAAGATTCACCCAATATCATGCGGCTTTACGGAAAAGGATTCGCTGTGTTGCCGGGTACTTCTGATTGGGAAACGTATTCACCGCATTTCACCATTTTTCCAAGTACGCGGCAGATCATTGTTGCAGATATTGATTTGGTTCAGACGTCTTGTGGCTTCGGTGTTCCGCTGTATGAATATGCTGGTGAACGTGACATCCATTTTGAATGGGCTGAAACCAAAGGCGATGAAGGCCTGCATGAATATGTGCTTGAAAAAAATCTGAAGAGCCTTGATGGATTGCCTACTAATATTGGATTAAAAGAAACGCAACAATAGTGTAATGAAGAAGAAGAATACAACGCCGCGAAGAAATTTCATTAAGCTCTCGGCAACTGGTCTCGGATCATTTGCATTTGCCCCGGTAATATCAGCACATAAAAAAATTGCTACATCTTCTGCTGTTCAAAAAAATGCTGACAAGCTAAAAATAATATGTGTAGGCGCACATCCCGGCGATCCTGAGTTTGGCTGTGGTGGTACCATGGCGAGGTATAGCGCGGCCGGCCACGATGTGACTTTTTTATACCTCACGCGGGGAGAGGCGTACGATGATAAACAATCCTTCCAGGTGTCAGCAGCGTTGCGAACGAAAGAGGCCGAAAATGCATGCAGGATATTAAAAGCAAAACCGCTCTTTGCCAAACAGATTGATGGTAATACCAAACTTGATAAAGAGGAAAGTGAAAAGATGTCCAATCTCATATTATCGCAAAAGCCTGATGTTGTTTTTACACACTGGCCACTCGACTCGCACCAGGATCACCAGGTCGCGGGCTTGCTTACTTTAACTGCGTGGCTAAAATCAAAAAAACAATTTCAATTATATTTCTACGAAGTAAACACGGGTAGTGAAACAATGGGTTTTTCTCCCACAGATTATGTAGACATTAGCGACGTTCTTGAAATGAAGGAGGCTGCTATGTTTGCTCATAAAACCCAAAGCCCTGCTGAAGTATATAATGGATGGTTCAAAGCGATGCAAAGTTTTCGCGGACTTGAAAGAGGCGTAAAAGCCGCTGAAGCATTTATACATTTCGATGCCGGAAGTACAACTATCGATGGTCTGTAAGTTTCTACTTTTACTTTTCAAACTGCCTCAAGTGATGGTCGATATGTTTATAGGCGAGTATTCCGATCTGTTCCTGGTGCATTTTCCCAAAGAAGGGATGAATAAAATCATCATTTGAAAATTGACCATACTCTTTAATCAGCTCAATCCATTTTTGCTTTTCAACTTCTACATTACCGTCTAAGGTGATTATCTTAAATGATGGCACCGTCGGCATATTTTTCTTTACCGGGTTATCATCCTTGATCATATTTTTCAAAGCCATTTTTCCGAAAACCTTACCTAAAAGAGATTGCTTGTACTTCGTTTTGCCTAGTGCCATCTCTTCCCATTGGGCACAATGCTTTATCATCTGGCACACATTCATTTTGCCCCATTGAGCTTTGCGGTCTTTATTCAGTTCGTTTATTCTATCTACGAACTCATTCCTTATATCGTGGTTAAATATTGTTTTCATTTGTTATCGTTATGCAAGTTGAGAAAGCGAAAACCAATTGCCCGAATCGTCTTTGAATAATGCTTCTGTACCGTAAAATTCTTTGGTTGGTGGCTTTTTAAATTCAACTCCTTTGCTTTTTAGTTCTTCGTAGGTTGCAAAAACATCTTTGCAGGTGAACACGCCCGGCCCAAAAGTTCCTTTCTGTACAAGCTCTTTCATCATCTTCGCTGTTTCTTCCGTAAACATATTTCCGGGTGAAATGGGGAATAGTGTGATCTCCAATTCCGGTTGTTCCGGCGGGCAGACGGTGAGCCAACGCTGACCTGGTCCCATAGGAGCATCTATTTTTACTTTAAAGCCAAGCTTATTAGTGTAGAAATCGTGGGCGCTTTCCTGGTTAATAACGTATACGCACACGTGTGTCATTTTTGTAATCATTGTGTATGTTTAAATTTTTACAATACAGCAAAAATCATTAAACATTTACATTGTGACTTCTTCAAAATTGCTATTTTTTGTCCAGCCGTGTTGGAGAGCAAAACAACCGGGAACAAATTTGAGAGGAGTTTCGGCGATTTCTTTTTTTAGTCGCTGATGAACTGCGTTGAATTCGGAAGGGGAGGAACCTGTTATTTTTTTGAACAAGCCACTAAAGGAACTTGCGCTGTCAAACCCAACGGCATAGCAGGTTTCAGTAACACCATTTCCATCCCTTAGCATAGTGGCTGCCTTTTCAATTCGTACAGTAGTAAGATATTGATGTGGTGTTTTGCCGTATATCTTTTTGAATAACCTTATAAAATGAAATTTAGAAAAATAGGCTTCGTCCGAGATATTGCCCAGGTCAATATCATCTGAATAATGTTCATCAATAAAAATCTTTGCCTGTACGATGCGCCTGTACAAGTAGACTTTTGGGTATTGCTCTTTCAAAGTTTTTTTCATTATTGCCTAAGTTCCTTGCAAAGATAATTAATCGGTATTCCATTGTAACGTCACGTTTCCTTCGAAAACATTTTATAAAGCATCACTTCTTCGGCAGAGTTTGGAAGTACGATATTCTTTTCAAAACTCAACCCCATCTTAGAGAGCAAATTTTGGGAAGTCTTATTTTTCTCTACAACGATAGCGCTGATTTCAGTTAAGCCGAATTCGCCGAAAGCTGCTTCTTTAAGTTTATTTGTACCCTCAAATGCATATCCCTTTTTTTCATACGTTGGTAAAAGCGCGAAGCCTATATCAATACCATCCAGACCTTCCCTATCGTACAAGCCACAAGACCCCACTTTGCTGCCATCTGATTTAACGATGATTGTATAATTGCCATAACCTAATCTTTCCAGCTGCGGCGTTATTTTATTTTTAATGTATGCTTCGGCATCATCGATATTTTTTACGCCCCTATCGCCTATAAACTCTATCCATTTGGGTGTATTAACCAATTCTAAAATTAATTTCGCATCCTCAAGATTAGTTGGTCTTAATATCAAGCGTTCCGTTTCAAATGTTTTCGGCTGCAGCATATTTCTTAATTCAGGTTGCAAGGTTAACTAATTTTTCCTTTGCCATCCAAATTGGTGAATGTTCGCTTTATTGTTCCAGGTGTTCGTATCCGTACAGTTCAAAAAAGTGTTACATTTTATTAAACATTCAATATCAATATGCTATATCCTTGGTACGATGGTTGAAAACGATTACGCATATTTCAACGTCAATTGTAAAGAATGAACTATGATCAAAAATTACTTTAAAACTGCATTTAGAAATCTTAAGAGGCATAAGGGATATACTACCATAAATATTTTCGGATTGGTGTTTGGCCTGGCCGCTTTTTGGATGATAGCCTTATACGTTGCAGATGAAATAAGCTATGATAAATTTAATACCAATGCTGATCGAATAGTGAGATTAGCGCAGCATGCTTCATGGGATGGCGGCAATATGGATGTGGCGCTTACTTCCGCACCATTTGCGCCGTCCATCAAAGCAAATTACCCTGAAGTGAAAGATGCAGTCCGTATCGATGCAGAAGGAGGCGGTATAGTTACTTACAATGAAAAGAAAATAAAAGCCGGCGATATCATTTTTGCTGATAAAAGCCTTTTGAACATATTCACTTATCACTTTTTATATGGCGATGCGACTGCTCTTAATGAACCCGGATCAATGGTCATAACAGAGAGCCTTGCAAAAAAAATATTTGGTTTAGCAAGCCACGCATTGAACCAGACTGTTTATATGGATGCAAATGATGGGATAAAAATAACCGGTGTTATTAAGGACATTCCGGAAAACTCTCATTTGCGATTTAGTGGCGTAAGGCCTTTACCAGAAGGTTTTACTGAAGGATGGCAAAACTCTCACCTCTACACATATTTGCTTCTTAAGAAGAATGTTGAATATAAGAATCTTGAAAGAAAACTGCAAAGTCTTACTGACAAGACAATAAAAAAAGAAATGGCAGTAAAAGATTACCATCTCGAGCTGCAGCCGCTTACTTCTATTCACCTTCATTCAAATCTTGGTTATGAAATAAGTCCTAACGGAAGCATTAGCCGCGTTTACATTTTCATTGCAATCGGATTTCTTATCCTTATTATCGCCATTATTAATTATATGAATCTTGCAACGGCAAGGTCTTCATCGCGGGTTCGTGAAGTAGGCGTACGGAAAGCGATCGGTTCAGGAAGATGGCATTTGGCAAAAATGTTCCTCACTGAATCGTTGTTGCTTACGCTTGTTGCAGCTGTCATCGCCATTTTTGTAGTGAACTTATGTCTTCCCTTTTTTAATGAGCTCAGCGGAAAGCAACTTACGATATGGCGGTTTGGAGTTGTGAATACTTTATGTACACTTGTTATTTTTTCTATGCTCACAGGCATCCTTAGTGGTGTTTATCCATCTGTTTTTCTTTCAGGATTTAAAACTATTCCTGCGTTGAAAGGCCAAATGGGTGATATGAATGGTAATGCCAATTTTCGCAAGACGCTTGTAGTATTCCAGTTTGTAATCACGATCGTAATGATCACCGGCGCGGTTATTATTTATCGCCAGTTACAGTTTGCGCTTCATTCGGATTTAGGTTTCAATAAAGATCAGGTACTCACCTTTCATATCGATAGTAAAAAAGTTCGCGGACAGCTTCCGGCGTTGAAGACGCAATTGCTTCAAAGTCCTTTAATAAAAAGTGCTGCCGCAGCAGGCAATCCAATCGGGAATAACGATCTTGGATCTTATGGTTATGAGTATGAAAAAAATGACGGCTCTTCGTCAGAAAGTACAAAGATGGTTGAAGAATTAGTAACGGATCCGGATTATCTCAATACGATGGAAATAAAGTTGGTAAGCGGGCGAAATTTTTCAGCCGATATGCCTGCAGATAAAACGGCGTCTGTACTAGTAAATGAAACATTGGTAAAAGAACTTGGCTGGAAAAATCCTTTAGGCAAGCAAATGTTGAAAGCATCCGATGATAACGGTAAAACGCAGCCTGCAACGGTTATTGGTGTAGTAAAAGATTTTCATACGTATTCATTGCAACATAAAGTGGAGCCAATGGTATTAATCATGCCTAAAGAAATAAATGAACAGGACAATCTTTATGTAAAACTTGCAAAAGGGAGAATTGCGGATGGTCTTGCTTATCTCAGCCAGGTGTATCGCCAATTTGATAATGCCAACCCTATAGAATATAATTTTCTTGATGAAAATTTTGCGAGGCAATATGTGGCCGAAAAAAAACAGGGTGAATTAGCGCTCGTATTCTCCGGGCTTGCCATAATAATCGCATGCCTCGGACTTTTTGGGCTTGCTACTTTCACAGCAGAACAGCGTCGCAAAGAGATTGGGATCAGGAAAGTATTAGGTGCAAATATTTCTGACATCGTTCAAATGCTTTCAAAAGATTTTTTAAAACTCGTGTTTATCGCGTCATTGATCGCAGTACCGGTTGCCTGGTTTACTATGGAAAAATGGTTACAGGATTTTGCATATAGAATAAATATAGAATGGTGGATTTTCGTGCTTGCGGGTTGCACGGCATTGTTCATTGCACTTGGTACTATAAGTTTCCAGGCCATAAAGGCTGCACTAGCCAATCCTGTGAAAAGTCTTAGAGCGGAATAGCTAAACATCACATGAGAATAACAACTAACAATACCGAAGCGTATTATGCTTCGGTCAAAATCATGTTTTATGCTAAAAAATTATTTTAAAGTTGCCTGGAGAAATTTGCTGAAGAATAAAATCTTCTCCTTAATCAATCTCACGGGGTTGGCTATCGGCCTGTCCTGTTTTTTACTCATCGCCTTATATGTAATGGATGAACTCAGCTACGATCGGTTTTATCCCAATGCCGAAAACATATACCGGCTCAATTCTGATTTACTGTTCGGCGGCGCTGAATTGCATATCACTGAAACTTCCGACATGATCGGGCAAACCTTAAAAAAGGATTATCCGGAAGTGCTGGAATACACACGTATCTATAATAACACTGGTAGCAAACTCATAAGAAAAGGCAACACTTATATTGAAGAACGGAATGTTGCAAATGCAGACTCTACTTTTTTTACAGTATTTCAATTACCTGTTGTTGAAGGTGATGCTAAAACAGCCCTTAATGAACCTAACACTGTTGTAATAAGCGAGTCAGTTGCAAAAAAATATTTTGAAACTACACATGCGGTTGGGAAAACTATTGAAACCAATGATGAAAAACATACAACATATAAAGTAACGGCAGTAATTAAAGACATACCACATAACTCACATCTAAACTTTGATTTTCTCTTCTCCATGAAGAATGTAGATTATCCTTTCGGACAACATCTGAGCTTTAATTTTCATACTTACCTGCTGATGCGACCGGGTACAACCGCAAAAAATTTCGGTCCAAAACTTAATCAATACATTGCCAAATACGTCCTTCCGCAAGCGAGGGAATTCATGAATATTAGCAGTATGGAAGATTTTAAGAAAGCGGGTAACAAGCTTGAATTTTCAATGATACCGCTGACTAAAATCCATCTCTATTCTGATTTTAATTTTGAGATAACACCACCCGGCAACATACAATATGTCTATATATTTTCGGCCGTTGCGTTATTCATACTGCTGATTGCATGCATTAACTTTATGAACCTGACCACAGCGAAATCCACTAATCGTGCAAGAGAGGTTGGTATTAGAAAAGTACTCGGCACGCAAAGAAAAAGCCTGATCGCTCAATTTTTATTCGAGTCTGTATTGCTCGTAGCATGCTCCTTGCTTTTGGCTCTTGTTGCTGTTTATTTAGTACTTCCGGTGTTTAACAATATTGCAGATAAATCACTGGCGCTGAAAAATCTTTTTTCTCCATTGTTTATATTAGCCCTTCTTGCGTTGCCGTTAGTCGTGGGCCTGATTGCAGGAAGCTACCCGGCATTTTACCTCTCAGGATTCAGACCTATAGAGGTTTTAAAAGGAAAGCTTACTGCGGGCAAATCGAAAGCGGGTCTTCGTAGCTTTCTTGTTGTGTTCCAGTTTGCAATTTCTATTTTACTCATCATTGGAACTATTGTTATTTATAAGCAACTTAATTATATACAGACAAGGAACCTCGGCTTTAATAAAGACCAGGTCCTTATTATAGACAATGCTTATGAGTTGAAAAAAAGTGCGGATGCTTTCAAAAATAATATGCTGCAACAACCCGGTGTAACCAGTGCTACTCTCAGTGGGTACTTACCTGTCTCCAACTCCTCGCGGTCTGATCAAACGTTTTCAAAAGAAGCAGTGATGGATGCAAAAAATGGACTGGATATGCAGACGTGGTCTATCGATTATGATTACTTCAAGACTCTCGGAATGCGAATTGTGGCTGGCCGAAATTTTTCCCGTGAATTTGGCACAGATTCAAATGCTGTTATCATAAATGAAACTGCTGCAAAGAACCTGGGCTATTCTGAACCGATAGGTAAAAAGATCTATTCAATTGGTGGCGCTTTTGGCCCGGCGGTTACTTATACAATTATCGGGGTAGTTAAGAACTTTAACTTTGAATCATTACGGAAAAATATAGGGTCCGTATCATTTTTCCTCCATGCAAGTACAGGCCTTGCATCTTTTAAAGTGAACGCAGCAAACCTTTCGGGCATATTAAAAGCAGCCGAAACAAACTGGAAGCAAATGGCTCCCGGTATGCCGTTCAGCTACAGGTTTCTTGATGATTCTTTTACCGATATGTATCGTGTAGAAACACGCGTAGGGCAGATAGCGTTAATATTTTCGGTGCTTGCAATTTTCATTGCATGCCTGGGATTATTTGGCCTGGCTACTTTTATTGCAGAGCAGCGTACAAAGGAAATCGGTATAAGAAAAGTATTAGGAGCTAGTACACAAGGCATTGTGCGGATGCTGTCAAAGGATTTTGTAAAGCTGGTAGCAATTTCTTTTATCATCTCTGCACCGCTTGCGTGGTTACTTATGCATAAATGGTTGCAGGATTTTGCTTACCGGGTTGATCTGAGCTGGTGGATTTTTTTCCTGGCTCTTGCCATAAGCTTATTCATAGCAATCGCAACAATCAGTGTTCAGGCTATAAGGGCTGCTATCGCCAACCCGGCGAAATCATTGAGGACAGAGTAAGATTATGTTTTCTCATGCGCTCTTTCTCTGCAGAACATAAATATTCATTACTTTTCTAACTGCAAACCCTAAGTGCTTATATAAATCAATAGCATGTTCATTTTCTGCCTTCACATGGAGGAATGGAATTTCTCCCCTGCCTACAATAAGGTCAACCTGGTTATTGATAAGTGATTTACTATAACCCTTGCCTGTATGATCAGGATGTGTACAGACAGCACTCACTTCAACGTATTGCCACGCATGAAGGCGCTGGCCTGCCATAGATAACAATTGGCCAGATAAGAAGATGCCTTTATAATTGCCAAATTCAATTGTTCTTTGTAAGAAAGGGCCGGGGTTTGTAAGTTTGGTTAAAGCAATCATCTGCGGTGCGTGAGATTTTTCCAAGGGTACAATTTCATGATGTCTATTTGATACTTGCTTTGGACCTTCAAAAGTCATTTGTAATGCATTAATCACTTCTATCATTTTCCAATAACCTGGGATATCTAAATAAACAGGAGTGAAGATTACCACTATCCGGCCTGTCGGTACTAAATCATATAATTCCTCAAATGATTCCCGTTTAAAATTTTTCATGCCTGCAAAAGGCCCGACATCCTGTTGGAAAATTTTTACGTGATCATTGCCTGTTGCCAGCTTATTGTTCGATGAAATCATTGCATTCCAAACAGGGTTATCAAGTATATCATCTATCATAATTGTTTGACTAAATGCAGCTTCATTGCAGCCCTTGCAAAATTAAAATACAGGCGCATTATCATTGGTTGCAAAGATCTGTAATTGATTCTAATTTGAAATTAAATCCACTAATGTCATTATAATATTTATTTGTAAATTTGTAAGGTAAACTTACAAGTTTAACTGTATAAAATGGAACAAACAACTTACCAATTAGCATCGGATCTTAGGGTGGTAATTACAAGGCTTATTAAAAAGTTACGTGTAAAATCAGAGACGGGCGCTATGCTCTCGCTAACCGAGCGATCAACCCTGGCATTGCTTGACCAGCATCAACAATTGTTGCCAGGCGAATTGGCATCCATGGAAAAAATTACGACACAATCCATGTCGCAGATACTAAACAAACTTGCGGACGCTGGATACATCAGCCGAAAAATTGCCAAAGATGACAAAAGAAAATCGATCATATCCCTGACTAAAGCAGGGCAGGATACATTATACAAAGTAAGAAACGAACGTGAAGAATGGCTTAATAAAGCACTCGAAGAAGTTTGCTCGGAAAAAGAAAAAATCATTCTTCGTAATGCAATAGAGCCACTAAAAAAATTGGTGGATTATGAATAGATATAAACCGTACACTATAAACTGATTGAACAACACAAATGCAAATAACAACTTTCAATGCTTTTAAAAATCGTAACTACAGGCTGTATTTTACCGGGCAATCAATTTCGTTAATAGGAACATGGATGCAAAAAACGGCAGTAAGCTGGGTAGTTTACTCGCTCACGCATTCCAAGTTTATGCTCGGCGTCACTTTATTCGCCACCATGTTCCCATCATTTATTTTTTCGTTTATTGGTGGAGTAGTAGCAGACAGGTATAATCGCTATAAGGTGCTTTTACTGACGCAGATAATATCGATGATACAGGCAATCTCACTAACTGTACTTATATTTTTTAAACACTATAATGTATGGGAGATAATTGGACTTAGTGTATTACTGGGAATTGTAAATGCATTTGATGTGCCGGCACGCCAGTCGTTAGTCATTGAAATGGTAAAGGATAAAAAGGATCTCCCGAATGCGCTGGCATTAAATTCGTCGATGGTAAACCTCTCAAGATTGATAGGCCCCGGCATAGCAGGTCTTGTGATTGAAGCTTTCGGTAATGACATTTGTTTTGGATTGAACGCATTCAGTTTTTTGGCAGTAATAATTTCCTTACTCATGATGAGGCTTCCTGAATACGTTGCTAAACCTAGGACGAAAAATATTCTTGGTGACCTCAAAGAAGGCTTTGCTTATATAAAGAACACGCCTTCCATTTCGTTTGTGCTGGCGATGCTCGCGATGATCAGTTTATTTGTATTACCCTTTAGCACACTTATACCGGTTTATGCTAAAGATATTTTTCATGGCACAGCATCCACTTTTGGAGTAATCGATAGTTTTATCGGTCTTGGAGCTTTTACCGGCGCTATTTTTCTAGCGTCGCTAAAACCTGGCAGGGACCTCAGAAAAATTCTTGCGATTAACACTTTTGTTTTTGGAGCAGGTCTGTTATTATTTTCTCATACAACTTTATACCCACTTGCTTTGCTCTTCGCGGTGATCGGTGCATTCGGAATGATGTCGCAGATCACCTTAACCAATACAATTATTCAAACTACTGTTGATCCCGCTATGCGTGGCCGTGTGATTAGTTTTTATGCTATGGCTTTTTTTGGCATGCAGCCGCTCGGTGGGTTACTTATTGGTTTTGCCTCCGAACATATAGGTGTGGCGAACACAGTAATG
>JBDTVF010000096.1:0-11115 GCA_040007325.1 Ginsengibacter sp.
GATTATGCTTTTAAAAAATATATTGAACGCTGGGCTTACAAACATCCTGCACCTGAAGATTTTTTCCGGACGATAGAAAATGAAGCAGGCGAAGATCTGTCATGGTTTTGGAAAGAGTGGTTCTACAACAACTGGCAATTCGATGTTGCAGTACAATCTGTTTCTTATAACGACAATGATTATAAAAACGGATCGGCAATAACGATCGTTAATCTTGAAAAAATGGCGCTTCCATTAACTGTGCAAATTGTTTTGAAAGACAACACAAAGGAAGAAATAAAACTGCCTGTTGAAACGTGGATGCAAAGTTCCGTCCACACGATTTACATATCAACTACACAACCTTTGAAGTCTGTAACTATTGATCCCAGGAATTTACTCCCTGATAGTAATCGGAGCAACAATGTTTGGAAAGAATAGGTTATATCAATACCATTTTTCTATCCAAACTGAAACACCACCTGCAGGAGCGTAAAACTGCGCCCAGCCATTTTCATCAATCACAACATCTGCCTGGTGGTTTTCCAGCAGATCCTTAAAGGTCTTGCCGGCGTATTCTTTCCCGATTTCCATGCTTTTAAATCCTTCATCACCATTAGAGATCATAACGGCACAACCATGATGATCGCCATCGCCTTCTCTCGTCCAACCTATACAGTTAGGGTGATCAAAATAATCTCGTTGCATACCATAAGCATTGTCTTTTCGGGCTTGCAATAATTTTTCAATTTTAGGAACTCCAGGCATCGAAATATCATGTTGGTTGCCATCTTTTCCATAATCCGTATAGTTCGCGCCAAACAGATCCGGGTAAAAAACACAGGGGTAGCCCTCATCACGCAGAAGTATAAGCGCATATGCAATCGGTTTAAACCATGGATCAACAGGCGCTTCAAGAGCTTGCAGCGGCTGTGTATCATGATTGCTTACCACGGTTACAGCTTTTTCCGGCATTGCTCTCAGAAGTGTGTCATCAAAAATGGTTGTAAGGTTAAAATCCTTCCCTGTTTTTGAAGCATTATGAAGATTGTGATGCAGCGAGGAATCGAAGAGACTCATATTCCCACCGGTGGCTTCAATATATCTTAGCAACAGATCAAGATTACCCGGAGCCCAATATTCACCTACTGCAAAAATTTCTTTATTGGTACGGGCCCGTAATTCGTGAAGCCACTCAACATAAAAAAACGGTGAAATATGTTTCACCGCGTCTAATCGAACGCCATCAAAATTTGCCTGTTCCCAATACCATTGTCCCCAGCGATTAAGCTCTTCCCGCAGGCTGTCGTTCCTGAAATCAACGTCATTATACATCAGGTAATCATAATTACCTTTTTCATCATCAATCATTTCCTGCCAGCTGCCACTATATTCTTTTACGATTCTAAAAATGGCATCTTCTTCAAGATCATGTGCATAATCGACGCCGGTAAAATGAGTTTGATTCCAGTCAAAATCAGAATATTTTTTTTGCCTTCCGGGGAAAGTAAATTTTGTATAAGCGTCAATCTCGAAAGGGTCAGATATGTCTTCGTTCCTGTTATCAGGATTTACTTTTACCACCTTCACTCTTTCTATTTCATCGCCGCCTGCCTTATGGTTTAGAACTATATCCACCATCACCTGCATGCCCGCATCATGAATTGCTTTAAGTGCTTCGAGGTATTCATCTCTTGTTCCATATTTAGTTCGTACGGTTCCTTTTTGATCAAACTCTCCGAGGTCGTAAAGATCATACACATCGTAACCTGTACTATAACCTCCGTTAGCCGCTTTAAAGGCCGGGGGTAGCCAGATAGCTGTGAATCCAAGAGAGGCAAGTCGCACTGCATCATCCTTGATTTGTTTCCATAGGTTTCCATCACCGGGCATATACCAGTGAAAATATTGTAACATCGTTCCTTTCACGGTTTGTAATAAATTATTGAGTAAATAAGAATAATTGAGGTTTCCGAAAAGTTGATTACAAATTAGTGTCCAATTTGTTTAAACAAGATTGGATATTTCGATGGGTATTTATTTCTCAATACTGCAGCTTAAGCAATGAAGTTAGAAACAACGAAAAGATTTTTGATAAAAAATTTTCTTATTGTTTATTTTTTGAAGTGTCTACGCGATCACTTATTTCGTCATCGGAATTAAAAGCTATCTCCATTTTATTACGGTCAAATTCTTTCTCATTGTTGGCGAGAAAAATAGTCGCAACGCCGTTTCCGATAAAGTTGGTGATAGCTCGGGCTTCACTCATAAACCTGTCTACACCGAGTAATAAAGCAAGGCCCTCAACGGGTATTACTTTTATTGCCGTAAGTGTAGATGCCAAAACCACAAAGCCGCTGCCGGTAACTCCTGCAGCTCCTTTCGATGTTACAAACAATATTCCAATAATGGTGAGTTCCTGGCTTAATGTAAGATGAACATTAAAAACCTGTGCCAGAAATAAGGTTGCCATAGAAAGATAGATGGTTGTACCATCAAGATTAAATGAATAACCTGCGGGAATTACAAGACCAACAACAGATTTCGAACATCCCATATTCTCGAGTTTTTCCATCAGTGATGGCAATGCCGCTTCAGAAGAAGATGTACCGAAAACAATAAGAAGCTCTTCTTTTATATATTTTAAATATTTCCAAAGACTTATTTTATAATACTGCAGGATGAATCGAAGTACAATAAAAATAAAAAGAGCCATTGTGATGTAGATGGTGATCATTAGCTTACCAAGAGGTAGCAATGTATGCAAACCATATTTGCCAATAGTATATGCCATGCCGCCAAAAGCGCCTATAGGAGCAAGTATCATTACAAGATGTAAAGCTTTGAAAACATATTTTGAAGCAATAGTTAATGGCTTTATTATTTGTTCTCGGTATTTGTATTTACTTAAAAATATTCCAAAAAGTATTGCGACAATTAAGACTTGTATCGTCCAATTATCTTTAATAAACTGCCACCAGCTGAAGCTTTTTGCTTCGGTAGTGTATTGAGAAATAGTACCGCTTTGCATAGAAGATGTAGCTACGCCAATGCCGGGCTTTATAATGTTTACTACTATTACGCCGATTATTAAGGCGAGGGTTGTTACAATCTCAAAATAAATGATGGCCTTCCCTCCAACCTTCCCTACTTTCTTTAGGCTACTCATACCACTTATGCCAAGCGTAATGGTTAGAAAGATGATGGGATAAATAAATAGTTTTACGATCCATATAAAGCCGGTTCCAAGCTGCTGCATTTTTACAGCAACATCCGGGGCAAAATATCCCAGAAGCGCGCCTGCAGCAATCGCGCTAAGCACCCAGAATGTAAGGTTGGTAAAAAGTTTCTTCATGAAAAAGCGATGCTTGAAGCAGAAAAGATAAACACATTTTAGTATTATCAGAGCAATACAAGTAGCCACAGCTACAACGCGCTGTCATAAAAAAGAAAAAAGCAGAAGTTATTTACAAGCTCATCATTTCTTTGAACTTAACTGCCTGTCTGCGGCTCACTTCAATTTTTTCTCCGCCAATTAAATCGAGTAAAAGACCGCCATTGAAATAGGGCTCGATTTTATCGATCATGCGGAGGTTAATGATGTGCTTGCGGTTTGCCCTGAAAAAAACTTTTTCATCGAGGCGTTCTTCCAAAGCATTGAGAGATTTTAATATGAGTGGCTTATTATTTGCAAAAAAAACTTTTGCATAGTTCCCTACGCTTTCAAAAAGTCTTACTTCTGACAATTTAACGAACCAGCATCTTTCACCATCTTTCACGAATACCTGGTCTGTTTCATGTAACAATCCACGATTGTTGTAGGAAAGCATTTCTTCTTCATCCTTCTGGCGGAGTTTTAAAAGCGCATCGGCAAGCCTCTTTGGTTCTACGGGTTTCATCAGGTAATCCAATGCATTTACCTCGAAAGCCTTAAGAGCATATTCATCATAAGCGGTCACAAAAATTACGTGCGGTGCTTTTTCAAGTTCGGTAAGCATATCGAAGCCCGTTTTTCCAGGCATCTGTATATCAAGAAAAACAAGATCGGGATTAAGCGTTTCGATTTTTTCAATTCCTTCATTTGCATTGGCCGCCTCGGCAATTACTTCTATCTCCGGAAATTCCTGCAATAATTTCTTTAGCTCATTACGGGCAAGTCGTTCATCATCTATAATGATTGCTTTTTGCATAACAACAATTTTATGAATCAATAGAGATCATTTCCATGCAAACAATCCTTTCCACGGAAAGATCAATTTAGTTTTATCATTCAATACCTCACAGGCATGCTTATCTTGGCTTCCACCTTATCATCTTTGATATTTTGTATTTGGAAGTCGGAATTTGTTTTATATAAGAATCTTAGTCTGTCACGGGTACTTTTAAGTCCAAAGCCTTCGTCAAAGGTTACGGCCTCGAGCATGCCTGAGTTTTGTACAACAAGCTCGAAGTGGTCGTTTACAAATCTGGCTATCACTCTCACAGTTCCGCCATCAATTTTTTTACTTATACCGTGCTTAATGGCATTTTCTACTAATGTCTGCAGCATCATTGGCGGTACGGGTTGCTCAAGCGTATCTTCATCAATATCCATTTCCACTTTTAGTCTCTCTTCAAATCGCATTTGCTCAAGCGCCAGGTAATCCCTTACAATATCGAGTTCTTTATGCAAAGGCACAGTCTCCATTTTCTCTACCTGCATACTGCTTCGCAAAATATTGGAAAGCTCCGTAATAGCAGATCTTGCACGTTGAGGGTTTTCATCAACTAAAGCCCGGATGCTATTTAAAGAATTGAAAATGAAATGCGGATTTATATGCGATTTGATGGTGTTGAGCTCAAGTTCCTTTACGGTCTTTTCAAGGTTGATCTTATCAAGCTCGTCCTTTCTGTTTCTCTCCAGGTAATGCCAAACCATGTATATAAGAAGCCATAAAGAGATCAAAATAAAAGAGAGAATGATGTCCCACCAAAACCGGCCCTTTCGTTGTTCCTCATACTTCCAGGCTCCGTTATTGTCGCGATACCAGCCGGTACTTTTTTTAATATTCATCGCCGCTTCGTAGCCATCAGAATCTTTCGCGGTATACCCCGGCGAATAATACTTTGTCCCGGCGAGGCCATACTGCGCCTCCTTGGTTTTGGCAGACTGAAGGCTTTCCCTCTTTTCATATTCAACTAAAGATGTACCAGAAGACAAAGCCGTTATTTTAGCTCCATAAAAACTGAGAAGCCCGGTAAACACTACCCCGGCGATAAATAAGAAAATAACTTTTTCAGAAGTCAATCGTATCCAATTGATTTTTTTCAGGATCAGCCTTAAAATGTGCGTAGCAGCAATAAACCAGAAGAGTTCTATGAAAATCGAGGAAAAAAAGTAAAACTTTTTTTCTGGTGTTTTTAAATAGACATCCGCAGCAAATAAATAAACCGTGACGACGCTCAACATTGTCCATCCGCCCCAGCCAAGCAGCTGGCACATCCAATAACGTAGGGTTGTTTTCCGCATAAGTAAAACTAACGTGAATTTAAGGGTATTCCCAGACACTTTTGATTAATGGCGAAATGGATTGCTGAGAGGTTGCGGAGAAAGCAGCCTTTAGCTAACCTTTTGAGAAAACAAAAAATCTACAACTTTTAGGTTTGTGAAAAGAATATTATTAATCAGGCGTAAAGTTATGCACTATTAAGCGGCGTATCAGGTAAGAATATATTCATTAAATCTTTTGTAATTTGGTAAAGCAATCATTAAAACTGCCGCGACTTAGAGTATTATGATGGAGCCCAAGCATGATATAACAAAAATGGACTTCCAGGTCGGAAGATTTATAACCTTTAGCGATGGAGTTTTTGCAATTGTTATTACCATAATGGTTTTTGAAATAAGGGTTCCGAAGATTGAAGAAAATCTAAATGACGCATTGTTATGGAATTCACTTAAGGAAATGGGATGGAAATTTCTGGGCTTTTTTATTAGCTATGCCATTGTAGGGCATTATTGGTCAGTACATCATCGCATATATGGCTATGCGCAAAAATATACCACCGCGCTTTTATGGATCAATTTAGCGTTTCTGTTAACGGTCGCTTTGCTTCCATTTAGTTCGGCTTTACTTGGGGAATTCGCTTCGCATACCAGTATGCAGCTACCATACGCGGTATATGTGTTAAACGTTTGCCTAGTAGCTTTAATGAATACCTGGATGTGGATATACATAAGTAATCCTAAGCGCGACCTGCTCACACGAAAAATTTCGAAAGCGAGGATTAAGCTCGGAGTATATCGTAGTATGGTAATCCCCATCATTTTTTTTGCTTCATTCCTTGTTGCTTTTCTTTCACCACTCGTTGCACGCTTTATGGTGGTGCTTATTCCCGCAATTCTGCTTTGGGGCATGGGTGGCCTTGAAAGAAAAGCAGACCACGATGAAGTAATAGAACTCAAAAAAATAAACGAAAAACAAAAGATTATTGAAGAAGAAAAAGAAGAACTTGTGTAAAAACTGGTTCGATTATCAGTATTAAAAAAATAGAAAAGATTATGGCAACAGAACAATATCACGAACCGGCCAGCGAGCTCTCACAGAAAGTACGAACGTTTGCAAGAATGATCCAGTCTTTAATTGAAGAAGCAGAAGCGATCAACTGGTACGAGCAACGCATAAGCCTGGAGAAAGATAAAGAAGCAAAGGCTATTATGATCAATGCACAAAAGGAGGAGTTTAAGCATTTTAGTATGGATCTGGAATTTCTCCTGCGTCAAAAGGAAGATTGGCAGACCATGGTGAGAAATGTGGTTTTAAAACCCGGAGACATTGTGAAGAATGCAGAAAAAGCTGAAGACAAAGTATAGGTGCTGCTGTTTTATTTGCGGTTTCAAATGGTAGCATTTTTTGGTGCGGGGTTATAATAATTCATTACCGGATGCGTTTAAAAATATTATCCGTTACCGTATTAAAACCGCTTACTATGATCGTTAAAGAAATTGTTGTCGAACTTTTGCTCGCAACTCACATTCTCCTCTATATTCAATCACGTTTCGAGAGAATAAATCCTAATGAGTAATGTCAACTTACCCATAACTTGATATTTTCTTCCGAGTTTTAATATCTCTCCGCATTACCTGCGATTTATTATCTTCCGTTTTTTAAACAGGAACTTAATAATTCGCAAATATCAATGTCTCCTTCAGCTTCTCAGGTGAAAGTAAATTTTTTGGAAAAGCTCAAAGATCTCGTTCCTGGTGCTTTTCACGATGGAAAACTTGATATTGCTGAATTAAGAAAAATTATCGGTCAGGACTTTTTTCCTGATGATAATTCCTTTGGCCTTAGGTGGCACGGGAAAGAACAATGCATTCAATTAATTTGTGAGCCATCGAAATATTCTTTGCTTCCGCTTGCTGCTAACTCAATAGACTGGAATACGGCAGAAAATCTTTTTATCGAAGGGGACAATTTAGAAGCCTTAAAAATTTTGCAATCAGGGTATCTCGATAAAATAAAGACTATATATATCGATCCCCCCTATAACACAGGTAATAATAGTTTTACCTACACCGATAAATTTTATAGCAATTCATCGCAAACGAAAACTGCTAAAATAAAAGTAAGCGTAGATAGCCTTACTCATTCAGCATGGCTTTGCATGATTTACCCACGACTATTGCTTTCGCGACGACTGTTACGTGATGATGGATTAATATTCGTCAGTATTGATGATAATGAATTAGCGAATCTCAAATTGATAATGGATGAAATTTTTGGTGCAAGCAATTTTATAGAAATATTTTGCTGGGCAAAATCTGAGACGCCGGCGAACCTGTCAAGAAAAAGCAAGAAAGTTGTTGAATACATTTTATGCTATCAAAAAACAAAAACGTCCGAAAAATTAAAAGGTATCAGGAAGAAAACGATCAGTTCAAATGGCCTTTTAAATCAATCGAATAAAATTAATACGCTGGTATTTCCACCGAATATAGTGCGAACCAAAATTGCCGATGAGAAAATTAAGAAGGGAATTTATGGTACTGATAAATATCATGTAGAACTACTCCAGGACACAAAAGTAAAAGACGGCTTTTTTGTATTACCCGTTCATATAAAAGCAAAATTCAAGTGGACACAACCTAAGCTGGATATGGAAATAAGCAAAGGCACAATCATTAATATTCCTACCATGCGACTGAGCCCATCTTACGAACGTCCGGAATATGAAGCCGAGGTACCACCAAATCTTATTAATTCAAAGGTAGGCGTGGCGACAAATGAAACTTCCGGCAATGATTTGAAGATGATGTTTGGTGCAAAGGTTTTTGATTTTCCAAAACCTGTTTCTCTTATAAAATATCTTCTGGGTTTTTCTGATGATCCGGACGGAATCGTGATGGATTTTTTTGCCGGTTCGGGAACAACGGCGCAGGCGGTTTTAGAAATGAATGCTGAAGATAGCGGGCACCGGCAATTTATTTGTGTGCAGCTTGATGAAAAAACTCCTGAAAGATCGATAGCCCGTCTACATGGTTATGAAACCATATCGCAGATCACTATGAAGAGAATTGAAATCTTATTGGAAAAAATAAATTCTTTGCCATCGAATACTAAATTATCGATTCACAAAAATATTGGTTGCAAGTACTATAAATTAGTCAAGTAGAATAAGTAGTAATTGACAATGATATAAAAGACTATTTGTGACAATTCCAAATTTCGATTTTAAAAGCAATTACGAGGTGGCGCAAAAGCGTGCTATTGCTATGGTTGATAATGACCTTTATTCCAGGTTTGGATTATCAAAAGACTTGCGTGTCGATAAAGCACTACTTGGATGTATAGGTGAATTGGCTTTTGAACAAATACTAATTAGAAAAAGTTTTCTATATACCGTAGACCGCGTGAACTATAAAATTAGAAATTCGGATGAATACGATTTCTTAATCAACAATAAAAAGGTAGATATAAAAGTTGCTAAAAAATCTACGTCCAATGCGCCCCAAGATAGCTGGACGTATGGCTACCCTGTTGAGCAAAAGCCAGCTTCAAAAGATTTTATAGTAATCGGTTGGGTTGATTTTATAAAAGAGGTAGTAGGATTTTATGGCTGGATAACCGGCGAAGCCGTGAGTAAATATGCAGCTGTTAATTCTAATAGTTACAAAGGTTACAAATACCTTACGCCAAATCATGAATTCAAATGGGGAGCGCTCAATAAAAACTTTAAACAATTATTTGAAAATATTTTTTAAACTAATTTCTCTTAAAGCCTTTTTATTCTTGTTCTTTAATAAATGCAGCCAGCTCTTTTATTTTATCTGTTCCAATTAAATCAACACCAAGATTCATCTGCGTTTTCCAGGAAAGTTTTGTATCCGGGGCTGCCCAAAATCTAATTGTTTTGCCTGCCATATGTACGCTGTCAATTACTTTTTGGACGATCTCACTATCATTTTTGTTCATAACAGTATCGCCCTTCCATGATGTATAATTTTGTAGCGAAAGACTTACTTGTCCTACCCTGCTCCACTCACCTGCATTATGTTTCAGCTTAAGGTCATCATCAAAAAAAATGAAACCAGGATAATTTTTATACTCTGAGGGCGGCGGCCTGTCCCCGCTAATTAAAATGATTAATTGGTTATCAATTTTTGTGGAACCTAATAAAAATTTCTTTAGCGGTAAAAGTTCTTTTAAAAGAATATCAAGACACTTGTTATAATTTTCTTTAACGTCGACAAGCAATTTAACGTGTCTCGAACTGTCCCTTCCAAGTTCTCTCAATAATGGCAGAATGTATAGTTTTTGCAACGTGCGGCCGGGCCGGATATCTCGTTTGTTGTGAGCTACAAATAAGGTATCATTTACCGGGTACACGTCAGCTTCAATTGAACCAAAGCCAGCATTAAAAGCAGTATAAAAGGGCAAATCATGCATGTAATCGTTGTGCGCATGTGTATTGGCAAATGTGTATTTTTTCGGCTGAGCGATTAAGTTAGTATGTAACAAATTACCAAATACAAGAAGCATCACGCAAATTGTACGGAAAGTAGAGGGTATGAATTTTAAGTACATCAATTTTTTATTTCGTGTTTATCATGGACCAGCCAGTTTGCTGAGCGAAAGCAACCAAGAGTGATTGCAAATGAATCGTAAATGTAATTCTTTAATTTTTTTTTGAATTACGCAGCAAAAGTCACTGACAAAGTAGGGGCTAAGAAGTGGAACTTGTTGCAGGCTCGATTTTCAAAAAGCTCTTTTCCAGTAAACTCATTCAGAAAATAAATTTACAATTGAATTTTTTCGAGAGGATGATTCGGGAAAAAGCTGAATTATTATCCATTTTTTTTAAAAAAAGCCTTATTTTACGATAGAGATTTATTCACCCTCAATCTATTGCTATGAATGCAGATCAAAATACATTTTCTTCAAAAGAAATTAACCCGCTGGTGAGCCTTGATGAATGGGAGGATGATGTGTTGCAGCGTTATCCGCAACCTGATAGTATTGCCCCGGTTAAATCAACTGAAGCGTACCGGAATTACGAAGAGCCTGCCCGGGATACGGTGAAAGAATTTTACCGCCTGAATCATACCTACCAAACTTATGATTTTGTAAAAGAGAAGCGTGATAACTATTTAAAATTCAATAAAAAGGAAATGCCCGTATGGGATGCATTTCAATTTTTGAATCAACTCGTTGATGATTCCGATCCAGATACAGATCTTGATCAGTTTCAACATTTATTACAAACATCTGAAGCTATTCGGAAAGATGGTCATCCTGATTGGATGGTGCTTGTAGGCTTAATGCATGATATGGGTAAAGTGCTTTGTTTATTCAGCGAACCCCAGTGGGCGGTGGTGGGCGACACATTCCCGGTCGGATGCCCTTATTCTGATAAAATAGTTTACCCGGAATTTTTTAAAAATAACCCCGACTTTTCCAACCCAGACTATCAAACGCAATATGGTGTTTATGAAAAAGGTTGCGGACTGCGCAATGTGACTATGTCATGGGGGCATGATGAATATGTATATCAAATGTTGAAAGATCGTATTCCCGAAGGTGGTCTCTATATGCTACGCTATCACTCTTTTTACGCATGGCATCGCGAGGGAGAATATGATTATTTGCTCGACGA
>JBDTVF010000097.1:0-11070 GCA_040007325.1 Ginsengibacter sp.
GGATGCGCCATATCGCAATAAACAAAAGCACCTATTTCATCGGCAACCTTTCTCACCCTTTCATAATCCCAATCACGGCTGTATGCCGATGCTCCGACAATTATTAATTTCGGTTTTTCCGTACGGGCCTTTTCTTCGAGCATTTCATAATCTACAAGCCCCGTTTCTTTTTTTACACCATAGCTATGTGCTTCATATAGTTTCCCTGAAAAATTTACCGGCGAACCATGTGTGAGATGGCCGCCCATGCTGAGATCGAGGCCAAGAATTTTATCGCCTGGTTGAAGTATGGCAAGCATTAATGCCGCATTTGCCTGCGCACCGCTATGTGGCTGCACATTAGCATATTCACAATCAAAAATTTTCTTTAGCCTGTCGATTGCCAATTGCTCTGTTTCATCTACAAATTCGCAACCTCCATAATACCTTTTGCCCGGGTAGCCTTCTGCATATTTATTAGTAAGCACCGAGCCCATAGCTTTTATCACTTGTGATGAGGTAAAATTCTCGGAAGCTATAAGTTCAATACCTTCTCTTTGCCTGTTCAATTCCTTATTAATAATATCAAAAACCTGACTGTCTCTTTGCATGAAATAATTTTGCGGCAAAGATATAAGATGACTCCTATCTCCCAACAGAAGAATTAAAATACTTATTGAGTTATAATGAACAAAATTGTTATTGTCGATTATTTTTTAAGGCACCATAATAATTTCAAATTGAAAGTGAAACATTACCATAAGATGATGCGTGAATCATAATTTTGCTATATTCACTTTCCCTTAGAGAGAGCAGATTAATAAACAATCACTACATGAAGGCGATAATACCGGTTGCAGGAGCGGGAACTAAACTAAGGCCACACACCTATACACAGCCTAAGGCCCTAATTCCATTAGCCGGAAAAACAATCTTAAGTATTAATGTTGATCAGTTGCACGATGCGGGAATCAATGATTTCATTTTCATAGTGGGCTACCTGGGCGAAAAAATCCAGGATTATATGAAGTCAAAATACCCGGAACTCAACTGTCATTTCATTTTTCAAAATGAACGTAAGGGTACCGGCCATGCAATTGATCTTGCGAAACAAATAGTAGGTGATGATGAAGTTTTTATTGCATTGGGTGACACGATATGTGAATACAATATTGATGAGGTGCTTGCATCTCCCAATTCTATGCTTGGTGTAAAAAAAGTGGATGATCCACGCAACTTCGGCGTTGCTGAAATAGATGATAAAGGTTTCATAACAAGGGTCGTTGAGAAGCCTTCTATCCCGAGGTCCAACATGGCGCTTGTTGGATTATATAAAATAAAAAACTCTAAGGTGCTTTTTAAATGCCTTGATAAGATCATTTCAAATAACATTCAAACTCAAAATGAATTTAACCTGACCGATGCTCTTGAGTGTATGATAGAAAGCGGAGAGCGTTTTGAAACGTTTAAAGTGGAGAATTGGTTTGATTGTGGTAAAAAGGAAACGCTTCTTCAATCAAATGCGATATTGCTTCAAAAGTTTGGAGGCTCCATCGCAGAGTCCAACAAGTTTGAAAATACAATTTTCATTCCGCCTGTAAGCATTGCTGAAGGTTGTGACATAAGGAATTCGATCATCGGCCCCCACGTTGCAATGGGTGAAAATACTATCGTAAATTATTCCATAGTAAAAGCTTCTATAATAGGATCCTTCTCTAAACTCTATGATGTGGTACTCGACGATTCGCTCATAGGCAGTGATACCGAAATAAAAGGTGAAACCCGCTCCCTTAATATAGGAGATAATACAGAGATCGATCTCGGCTATTAATGATCAACTGCACCTGAAGGCAAATCCATGTTCTTATGTATGCAAACCGTTTAACTTCACTACTGAAAGTTGATTATCCAATAATACAGGCAGGGATGGTATGGACAAGTGGCTGGCGATTGGCAAGTGCCGTAAGCAATGCCGGAGCACTCGGGGTTATCGGTGCAGGCAGCATGTATCCTGGAATTTTGGAAGAGCACATTATTAAATGCAAAGCTGCAACCGCGAAGCCATTTGCAGTAAACCTGCCACTGCTTTATCCTGAGATTGATCAACATATCGATGCAGTTCTTAGACACAAAGTACCCATTGTAATCACGTCTGCCGGAAACCCGGCTAAACTTACCAAACAATTAAAAGATGCAGGCCTTATTGTAATACATGTTGTAAGCAGTAGCCGCTTTGCAAAAAAGGCTGAGCTTGCTGGTTGCGATGCAGTAATAGCCGAAGGCTTCGAAGCAGGCGGGCATAACGGAAGGGAGGAGACAACCACGATGGTTTTGATACCGCTGGTTGCAAATGCTGTTACAATACCGGTGATTGCTGCAGGTGGCATAGCTACCGGCAGGCAAATGTTGGCTGCAATGGTTTTGGGTGCAGATGGTGTGCAGATCGGCAGCAGGTTTGTCGCATCTGAAGAAGCTTCCTCTCATATAAATTTTAAAGAGGCTCTTATTAAGGCGTCAGAAGGTGATACGGCATTGACATTAAAAGAGCTGACACCAGTCCGCCTTCTCAAAAATAATTTTTACGAGCAGGTAGCGGCTGCATATGAGCGAAATGCTTCTAAAGCTGAACTCAGCGAGTTACTCGGCACAGGGCGATCTAAAAAGGGAATGTTCCTGGGCGACATGAACGACGGCGAACTGGAAATAGGCCAGGTGAGTGCATTGATTGACGAGATAAAGCCCGCAGCGGAAATTGTAAAAGAGATATGGCTACAATTCACTGAAGCTCTTGAACGCCCTATATAATAAATTCATTTGTTCGGGCGTTATTAGCCAATATCTTACACACAAACCCCTAACGTGATGTGTTTTTTGAAAGGAAAGATTTTCCTAAAAATCTTTTTATTTGTACTTGTCTCTATCCTAGTATCCGCTACCAGCGCCATTTCGCAGGTACCTTCGGAAGACTTACCTATTGACGCGAACTCGTTAAAGAATGCTTCGCCTTCTGATCTTCAAAATTTTTTAAGGGATAACAACCAGGACCGTAAGGCTGGTGATGATATTCATAAAAGTCTTGAAGACTTAAAGAATAAGAGTGTAATTGTGAAGGATAGTACCCAGAAGGACGATTATAAAAGAAGGTTCTTCTCGCCCGAAGCTGTCTACGGCAGCGATTTATTTCAGCAAAAGCAGATCCTTGAACTTTCCGAGCTTTCCACTCCGCCACTTGATTATCCTATCGGTGTAGGTGATGTTATTGTGGTATCATTATGGGGCGGTGCCGATTTTGAACAAAGCTATGTTGTGGCACGCGATGGAACCATCTTCCCCTCAGGCCTTGGAAAGATCACCGTTCAAGGCCTAACTTTCCAGAATGCAAAATCTATTATTCACGATAGGTTTGCCAAAGTAATACCTCCTTCAACAAACGTATCTGTAACTCTTGGCCAGCCACGCACCATCGTTGTGCAAGCATCAGGAGAAGTTTTGCAACCAGGTCCTGTTGTCGTTTCCGCATTCACTAATGCGCTCAATGTGGTAGCGCTTGCAGGCGGTATTTCAGATTTTGGTAATCTTCGTAATATTCTTATTTCCCGCAATGGCCGCATCGTCGATTCTATTGATGTTTATAAATACCTCACTACCGGTGATTTTGGTAAACATCTTTATCTCGAAAACAATGACTTTGTAATAGTGCCTTTTTTGGATAAAAAAATACTTGCATCGGGCCAATTCCGGAGGCCGATGTATTACCAGCTTAAGAAAGGCGAAGGAATGAGGGATCTGTTGAAATATACCGGGGGCTTCACTTCAGATGCCTATGCCTCGGGCGGTGTAATCGTCAGGAACGTAAACGAGAAACAAACAATAAAGAATGTAAACTTCAAAGCCATTGGCCTAAAGGCAAACGGAGAGATAACGGATGAACCATTGTTTGATGGTGACGTCGTCGTAGTAAATCCCATCAACGCAGGACTTAATAACAAAGTAATTGTAAAGGGCGAAGTGTCTTATCCAAACGTATACGAGATAAGAAAAGGCGACCGGCTGTTTGATGTGATCAATCGCGCCGGTGGAATCACACCAAATTCTTATTTGGAGAGAGCTTATGTTTATAAAGGAGCCGGCGATTCTACTAATTTAAAATCTGACAAGATCGATGTAAGTCTTGAAGACCTCAACAAAAATGTAAACAGCTCTTATAATATTCCGATCGAGCCAAACGATGTCATTGAAGTATTTAACCGCAACCAGTTCAGCGATCGTCAATATGTTTATATAGAAGGCGAGGTAAGAAAACCTGGGAAAGTGCAGAAATTCGGCGGGATGACTTTGAAAGACCTTATCTATTTCGCAAATGGCATAAAGCCTTCTGCGGAGTTTGGCAGGATAGAGGTATCAAGCATTGTTGATGTTGATTCTGCACAAAAAGGTTTGAAACCTACCAGAACTGTTATTCATACCTATTCTATTAAACCCAATTTGGAATTGGATTCAGTTACAGAAAATATCAGGCTTAAACCATACGACCAGGTTTTTGTAAGAAAGAACCCGACTTTCAATTTGCAGCAGAATATCTATATGGAAGGTGAGGTAACGTACCAGGGCACTTATTCACGAGTAAAAAAAGATGAGACTTTATCTTCATTCATCGAAAGAGCCGGCGGTATTACGGAAAATGCAGATGCTTCCGGGGCAATGCTTTATCGTGTGAAGGATACAATTAATCGGGAAAATCCTTTCTTCAGAAGAAATCAAACAAGGTATATCAAGGACTCAGGAGGACAAATAATTGACAGTGTTTTATTTGACCCTTCAGAACCGATAAGCATCGATCTTGCAAAAGCTTTGGCAAATAAAAATTCCCGCTATGATATGGTGTTGCAGGAAGGAGATTTAATATATGTGCCTGCAGTGAATCCCATTGTCACGGTAAAAGGTGCGGTACAGACTCCGTTGTTAAAGATCTATTTTGATCAACAACATACACGGCTTGGATATTATGTCGATAAAGCCGGCGGCTTTGCGCAACGGCCATGGCGAAAACGCATTTACGTTACGTATGCTAATGGCAGAAGTGAAAGAACACACAATTTTGGATTCTTCCATTTTTATCCAAAAGTGAAAGAAGGAAGCGTAATCGTAATACCGGAGAAACCGGCAGGAAAAAACCTCGGCAGTTTTGTAGGGCAACTATTTGTAACATCTATTCCAATAGCGATTGCCTTTATTCTTACAAGATTATAAACCATGAACTCACAGGAACTAATCGCAGCGATTTTTCACCGGCTAAAACGTTTCATCGTCATCATTTTAGTTATTTGCGTAGCAGCTGCTGCATCGCTTGCTATATATGCCATGAAAAAACCGGTGACTTATACTTCGATAGCATCAATCTTTCCCTTGGCTAGCTCAGGCGATAATAATTCATCGTCATCTGCACTAACTGCATTATTAGGCGGAGAAACTTCAAAAAATTTTAGTGATGATGCATCAGTAAACATTATAGAGTTGGCGCAAAGCCGGACTACCAGGGAAGAGGTAGCTGCCATCCGCGACTCGTCGATGAGTAACAAGACAATAGCAGAATTACTTGTGGAAGATATTAATAATCACAGGAGCTTGCTCGAAGATAAAATTGTTGCCCCTGCCAATGAACAAGCGCTTATTACATGGGCAGGCGATCAACTTAAAGAAGGCTTATATGCTAGTATTAACAAAAACAACACACTTGTAATGTCTTATACCGGTCGCAGCCCGGAACTCGTAAGAATAATCAGCTACGGGTTTATTAATAAAATATCATTGTTTTACATCAACCTGAAAAAGGAAAAGGCGGATCGCGACTTCCAATTTGCAACCAGCAAAGTAGATTCATTACGGTCTATTATGAATGTAAAAGATCAAAGGTTGATCGCAATGGATAAAAAAACGTTATTCACTAACACAAGCAAGCTTGAATATAGAGTTCCAACTGAAAACCTGATTGCAGACAAACAAATGATTCGCCAGCAATATGCACAGGCGGTAGCAAACCAACAGAATGCTGCCTATAAATTGCAGAAAGCAACTCCACTAATTAAAGTTCTTGATAAGCCCGAACCTCCATATGATGTAAAGAATAAGTCCGCCGTGCTTTACGGTTCTATCGGATTTTTTGGCGGTGGCGCAATGATAAGCTTCTTGCTTGTGATCGGAATAATCTTCAGACATACAAAGGCTGAAATAAATAAAGCTTTGTTTGGAAACGCATCTCCAAATAATTCACCCTCGCCGGCTTCGGCATTATGATTTTCTAAAAAGCCATTTCCCCATTTCTTTGAAGGTTACTTTTTTGCCATAAAGCAGAATGCCTGTTCTATAAATTTTTGCTGCAAGCATGGTAGTCAGGATAAATCCAACAACAAGTGAAAGCATCGAAACCAGTATTTGCCACGCTGGTACATTACCCGAGGGAATTCGTGCCATCATAACAATTGGTGATGATAAAGGAATTATACTTCCCCATACAGAAATCGGTGCATCTGGCTTACCGACAGCAGTAGACATGATTATGAAGGATAAAATTATCGGCATTGTTATCGGCAGCATCAATGACTGGGCCTCCTGCGGATCTTCATTTACTACACTGCCCACAGCTGCAAATAATGAAGCATAAAACAAATAGCCGCCAAGGAAGTAGAAAAGAAAACAAGGAATTATCAACGACCAGTTAGCACCACCAACGAAAGTATTTTTCGCAATTAAAAATTTCATAGCGGCAGAATTACCACCAGCATTCATTGATGTATTTAAATTTTGCGCCTGCATTATGGTATCGTGGGAAATAAAAGCTGAAGCAAGTGTAGAAAGGCCGACTATCAACACCAGCCAAATGAGTAGTTGTGTAAGGCCAACTGCAGCTATCCCCAAAATTTTGCCCAACATCAGTTGAAACGGTTTTACAGAACTGATGATTACCTCAGCGATGCGATTCATTTTTTCTTCCATCACACCCCTCATGACCGCAGCGCCGTAAATAAATAGTGTCAGGTAAATTAATATGCCACTTCCATATCCTATCGCATACGACAATCCTGAATTAGACTCCGCAGTTTTATCACCCTGCTTAATCACCGGGCTAAATTTATACAAGCTTTCTTCATCGATGTCATTTATAGAGTCAAGTACCTTCTTATCGATATTATTTTCAAGAAAAGCCTTGTTTCTAATGGCATTATTTATCTGGTCCTTCACTTTTTCCTCTGCTTCTATACCGAGTTGCTTGTTCGAAATTAGGGCGACAGAATCCCTTTTAGATTGATAATCTTTCGGAATACTGAGGTAAGCTGTGTATCCTTTTGCGGTGAAGTTATTGCTGTTTACATCCGAAGGAAATTCGTAGGTAATTACCTTATCGCTTTGAAAACTATTTTTAAAAATTCCATTCTCATCGCTCACTGCAATTTTTTGCTTCTCTACGCTTTTAATAGAAAGATAAGCGGAAGCAAAAATAAATCCTATAAAAACGAGGGGGAGCAAAATTGTTGAAAGAATGAATGTCCTGTTTCTTACACGGGTTAAATATTCTCTTTTTATTACCAGCCAGATCTTGTTCATTATACTTAGTTCGATTAAGAGTTAATTAGAGGTCGTGATTATACATTTTCAAATTGCCTCGCCAGTTTGGTGTCTTCCACTTTTTTAATAAAAATGTCGTTGAGTGATGGCAAGATTTCATTGAAGGAAATGATACTTGCCTGGTGATCTAAAAATTCTTTAAGGACTGCTGCCGGATTATAACCTTCATGAATTTTTACTGTGAGGTAATTGTTATTTGTTTTCACTATTTCAAATACATTATTTTCAAAAGGCTCGGGCAGTATATTGAAGCCTACCTTGAATATATTTTCCTTACAGTCTTGCTTTACCTGCTTTACGCTACCGTCAAGTATTTTCTTTCCTTTATTTACTAAAATGATTTTGTCGCATATTTCTTCGACTTGCTCCATGCGGTGTGTGCTGAAGATGATGGTAGTTCCCATTTTTGCAAGTTTATAAATCTCATCCTTTATTAAGTTGCTGTTTACAGGATCAAGCCCGCTGAATGGTTCATCGAGAATAAGCAACCGTGGTTCATGCAGAACAGTTGTAACAAATTGGAGTTTTTGACTCATACCTTTGCTCAGGTCATCTACCTTTTTGTTCCACCAGCTTTCCATTTCAAATTTTACAAACCATTCCTTTATTTTTCTCATGGCGTCATGGCGGCTCAATCCTTTAAGCATGGCAAGGTATAATGCCTGCTCGCCTATTTTCATTTTTTTATAAAGTCCACGTTCCTCAGGCATGTAACCAATGCGCGAAATATCATTTGCGGGATCAAACTTTTTGCCTTCAAAAATAATATTGCCGCTATCGGGATAAAAGATGCCCGTGATCATTCTTAGCAAAGTTGTTTTGCCAGCTCCATTCGGTCCTAGTAATCCGAATATTGTGCTCTCGGGGATTGCGAAACTTATATCGTCAACTGCCTTTTGAGTGGCATAATATTTTTTAAGATTTTGTAATTCTAAAATGTTCATGAAGGGTTAAAAGCTTTTAGTTTTATTTTTTCCTCAAGAGGATGATAAGAGAAAGTATAGTAACACAGTAAATGTAAAAATAAGCTGATATTAATCGGTCAAAAAGTTATGAGTGGCAAAGATAATGATTAAGTCAGGCTGATCGCTTTGGCAACGCGTTCACCATCCATAGCAGCACTTACTATGCCTCCGGCATAGCCGGCGCCTTCCCCGCACGGATACAGATTTTTTACCTGCGGATGGTTAAGAAGTATTTCATCCCGGGGTATGCGAACCGGCGATGAGGTGCGGCTTTCGGTGGCGACCAATACAGCTTCCCTTGTATAGTAACCATGATGCCCGTTTCCTGGAGGCATTTTTTTACCGAAGGCTTTCAATGCAATTTTCAACCGCTCGCTTATGAAAGTGGGTAATACATTGTATAGAGATACGCTGTTGATGCCGGGTATGTAGGAACACTTAGGCAGATCGCTTGAGACAATATTGTTTACAAAATCTGTCATTCGCTGGGCAGGGGCAACAAAATTTCCTCCGCCGGCAATGTATGCCGCTTCTTCCACAAGGTTCTGAAAACTCATCATCAGCAATGGCGATTGTTCACCTGCAGCTACATACTTTTTGTCAATGCTTTTCATGTAGTTCCAAACTTCATCTAATTCTGTTTGAACTACAATCCCACTATTTGCATAAGGATTATTTCTTTTTGAAGGGCTCCATCCATTTGTTACTACCTGGCGATTACCTGTTGCGGCGGGTGCTATAATCCCTCCGGGGCACATACAAAATGAAAATACGCCCCGGCCATTTACTTGCTCAACAAGACTATAAGCTGCCGGCGGCAACATGCCGTCATAATTATTTGAATTTGCACACCCGGAATATTGAATGCTATTGATCAGTTTCTGCGGATGTTCAATTCGTACTCCGAGAGCAAAAGGCTTGGCAATTATCAAAAGTTTTTTTTCATGAAGCAGCGAATAAATGTCTCTCGCAGAGTGGCCGGTCGCTAATATAAAATCATCTGCAATAAATGAATTTCCATCGGAAGTTATCACTTGCTTTATTACGTCATTTTCGATAACAAGATCCGTTAGTTTTTTATTGAAATGTATTTCGCCTCCACATGCTATTATTCGATTACGCATTGAGGTTATAATGTGAGGAAGTTTATTTGTACCTATGTGTGGATGAGCGTCGTATAGAACATTTTCACCCGCGCCGAAATGCACAAAGAGATTTAAAATACGATCGATATTCCCTCGCTTCGAACTCCTGGTATATAATTTTCCATCGCTATAAGTTCCTGCTCCGCCTTCTCCAAAGCAATAATTACTTTCCGGGTTAATAATGCCTTCTTTATTTAACAATGCAAGATCTCTTCTTCTCTCCCGCACATCTTTTCCTCTTTCAAGAATCACCGGCTTGATTCCATATTCTATAAGTTGAATTGCTGCAAATAAACCGGCCGGACCGGCACCAATTATAACAATAGTTTTTGATGAGTTTAAAACATCTTTAAAATCAAAATGCATTAATTCTTTTTGCGCGAACGGCTCGTGAATGAATGCTAATGCGGTAAGGTGTATCCATACGGCCTTGCCTCTTGCATCCAAAGATTTTTTTAGAATATGAAAGCCGGAGATATCATCAATATTAAAGCCGCTGTTTTCTGAGATAGCTTGCCTGACGAAATCAGGATCATTCGATTGCTGAGGAGTAAGTTTAAGAGAGATTTTTTTTTGCATAATAAGCGCCGGCTATTATGCCGGAAACTAATGACTGCAGTATATTTCAGGTCACAGCATTAAAAGGGAAGATCATCGATCGCGTCCTGCGATGAGGAAGTGAATGTATCAAGTGGCTCGAGATGATCATCGTCAGATGATGCTTCCTTACCTGCCTGTAAAATTTGTTCAATACGCCACGCATCAAGGTTGCTGAAGTAAGATGTACGTCCATCTTTTTCCCACTTCGTTCCTTTAATATTGAAGTACACTTTTATCTCGTCGCCCACATTTACGCGATCAACAATATTTGTACGATCCTGCACGCATTGAAACTTTATATAATTGGTAATTGTTTTACCATTTATATCATCTGACTTTTCAACTACGAACTCGCGAACTTTAAATGTTTCGGTTCTTTGTAACGTTTCAAATTTCTCCAAAAGTTTTCCTGTTAATTCGTAGCTCATTTTTTATTATTTATTTCTTAAAGGTAAATTCATTTGAATAATAAAAATTTGTTTTAATGAATCGCGAAGAGTTTTTTATTAACATTCCCTGATTTTAAAAAGGTTATTGATTTTGAACACCAAAAATTTTATTGAAATTCTGAAAACGAAGGGTTGAAAAAAAATATTTTGTCTGTAATGCAATGTGGGGTTACTTCTTAAAATTTTATACGGTTCGCAAACAAAAAATGGTACAATTTTTATCACTTCATGAACTGCTTTGTTGGTGAAAAAAGCAAAGAATAAAAAATTTTTTTTTCAACAAATTATTTTGATATTCGCTGTCTTACT
>JBDTVF010000098.1:0-11000 GCA_040007325.1 Ginsengibacter sp.
AGACCATTCCGCAGATTACTTTTTCAGCAACGGCATCAGGCAGCTTTACTTATTTTAATAATTTCTTTTTGGATTATGCAGGTATTTCAATGAAAGAAGCCCTGCAAAACGGCTGGCTTGCAGTAATACAGCCCGAACAATATGGAGCAGCTTCAAAGGCATGGGAGCATTGTATAGAGACTTTGGAGAACTGTTATATGGAATTTCAACTGAAAAGAAAAAGCGATGGTATGTACCGCTGGCATCTCTTTCGCGCCACGGCTATTATTAACCAGGCCGGTGAAGTAACTTCCTGGGTGGGGACCGCTACTGATATTGACGAGCAAAAATCGAAGGAGCAGGCTAAGGATGAATTTATCAGCATTGCGAGTCATGAATTAAAAACGCCTATCACTACTGCCAAAGCATACGTACAATTGCTGGAGCACAACCTGCAGAAAGATGATCATGCCGATCTTATTTTTGCCGAGAAAGCCAGTAGATCCATCGACAAATTAAATCACCTTGTTGGCAAATTGCTCGACGTTTCCCGTATACAGCATGGACAAATGGGCTATAATGTCAACCCATTCGACTTTAATAAAATGATACGCGATGCGGTGGAAAGTGTGCAGGTAATTGATGAGACACATAGCATCGAGGTAAAAGGATCAATAAAGAAAACAATAAAAGGTGATGAAGAGAGATTAAACCAGGTGATGGTGAACTTGCTGACTAATGCGATAAAATATTCGCCGGGTACCGATAAGGTGGTGGTAACTTTGAAACAGGAAAAAGATATGATCGCGGTTTCAGTAAAAGATGATGGCACAGGCATCAGCAAAAAAAATCTTAATAAGATCTTCAACCGTTATTTCCGCGAAGAAGGCAATGGCTCAACTGTAAAAGGTCTTGGCATCGGTCTTTCTATTGCAAAAGAAATTATTACCAGGCATGGCGGAAAAATATGGGCTGAAAGTGAACCGGGAAAAGGCAGTACCTTTCATTTTACATTGCCAATTTAGCTTATGGGTAACCACGTATTAATTTATGATGATGAAGCTGAAATACTACAGGTAAGCAAAATAATACTTGAGCGCCATAAATACCAGGTACAAACCCGGGATTGTTGCGAAAATATTTTAGAAGATATCCGTGCAGAGAAGCCCGGCATCATCCTGCTGGACCTGCACGTTCCACCTATGGGTGGTGAGCATACTTTAAGATTGCTAAAGGACGGAGAGAACACACGCGATATTCCTGTAATACTTTTTTCCGGGCTTGATGGCCTTGAAGATATAAGTATCGACCTCAAAGCTGATGGCTATTTAAAAAAACCGTTCGGTATTAATGAACTTCTTGACACTATAAAAAAATATATTACAGCACCTCTTCTCTGCTACCTTTTACTTTAAGTAAAGCCCTTTCATTTACCGACATTAGAATTCTTTTAACCTAATAAGGTTTAATAGCGCAGTACATTGCGGCTATCATCTACATAATTTCAATTTAAATAAATGGATAAAACATACAGGCATGGTGCGGCCGGAGCATTACTTGATGAATATGAACGAGCACTTTCAGATTTTAAAAACATCGTCAATGATATATCGAATGAACAACTGGTAACTATAGTTGATCCTGATACGGAAGATACCAGGTGCAGATCTGTGCAGACGATTCTTTCGCATGTAGTAAGCGCAGGCTATAAGTATGCTGTGTACATCCGCCGCTCGATGGGGATTGATATCGACTTCCCGGAAGCGGTGACTCATATAAACATTAAAGCTTATCTACATCATCTTGATGACATGTTCGCTTTTACATTAGATACGTTTAAGGAGATCAATGACTCGCAACTTGAGCAACCCGACAACAGTAAAAAAATGATGACTTCATGGCGACAGTGTTATGACATTGAGCAACTGGTTGAACATGCAATTGTGCACATACTTCGGCACCGCAGGCAAATTGAAAAATTCAAGATTATATTAAGCAAAGAATAGGCATGCATTTTATTATTTGTGAAAAAGTAAAAGATTAATTCTCTTTCCAGGAACCCAATTCAAAGATCAGGTCGGCAATAGGAATAGAATTTACACCGCAACAACAACACCTTGATTTCAGCTTTATTAGCAATTCTTATTCCATTAAAAAAACAATCTCTTAAAACCGGTTTTCAAAAAATATTTTGCGAGAATAGTTTTGGTGATTTTAGAAGCGATAAGGTTTGCATAATATTTATGACTGCTAATTTAAGCCCGGCATTATTTCTGCTTAAACTAACGTAAATCAAAACTATGAATACCATAACCATTATCGACGACGACAAAGAATTACTAAAATTAGTAAGGTCATTTTTAAATAAAAAAGGATTCGGTGTTTCTGTTTTCACCGACTGGCTTACAGCCATAAAAAATATACGACTCTACCAACCGCAGCTTGTAATATTGGATGTTTTTCTGAAAAATTTTGACGGTTTTGAAGTTTGCAAAAGATTAAAGGCAAACCCTTTTACAAGACACATTCCGGTATTAATGTTCTCCGGTTTTCCTAAGGTAGCAGATGCTGCCATTTACGAATGTGGCGCAAGGGAATTTATTTCAAAACCATTTTCTATTGATGAATTTATGTCAAAGATTAATCATATTTTGCCAGGATCTGGAAGCGGTTTGTCATCTATTTATAAATATCAATAGAAAAATAAAAAAGTCTTTGTTTTCAAATAATCAATATTTAGGCTATGCCTCTACGATAGGCAATTCGACAAAGAATGTTGTCGACTGATTTTCCATTGTTTCAAACCAAATCTTTCCGTTCATTTTTTCAACGATCCCTTTACACATTGCAAGTCCGAGCCCTGTTCCTGATGTTTTAGTAGTGAAGTTGGGCGTGAATATTTTGTTTCGCATGGCAGGAGGAATTCCTGTCCCGTTATCTTTTATAGATATAAGCGCTTTATTAATTTCCAGCTTACTTGTAATTTCGATTTTAGCAACCCGTGACTCCGGAACAGACTGCACCGCATTTTGAAGCAGGTTTGTAAACAACCTGTTCACTTGTGTTTTATCACCCTCGATCAATAGTTCGTACGGATACAAATTAGTAATCGCTTCCATTTTACCGGTAGTGGAGTAGAGTGTGCACACGTTTTCCAACGTACGGTTTACATCAAAAAGCTGGTTGCGTACATTGCCAATATTTGCAAATTGGGCAAAGTCGCCGGCAATCTGTGAAAGGTGCTCAATCTGCTCCAGTAAAATATTGGCAACATAAAGCGAAATATTTTTTACCTCGGGAGAATCATTATCAATCGCTCTTTGCAAATATTGCAGGTTTAGCTTCATTGGCGTGAGAGGATTTTTTATTTCATGTGCTACCTGCCTTGCCATCTCGCGCCAGGCACCTTCTCTCTCACTCTTACCAAGCATCTCGGCACTTATGTCGAGCTTTTTCACCATCTTATTATATTCATTTACAAGCTCGCCTATTTCATCCTTCCTGTGCCATACAATCTCCTCGTTGCGTTTCTCAAGATTTATTTCTTTCATCTTATCACTTATCAGAGAAAACGATCGGGTAATACGGTTGGTAATAAACAAGGCTATAATGCCTGCCACCAAAAAGATGAATGCATTAAGGTTAATAATTGTTACAAGGAAATTAGATATTTCATCCTGCAGTTTATTCTGCGATTCGAAGTAGGGAATATTTATATAGGCATACTCTTTACCCTTCTCATCTCTTACAGGCACGTAATTGCTTAGGTACTCCAGGTCACCAATCTTTTGTTCCTGGAAGAACTGAACATCTTTCAATTTGTGGAGATGAAAAAAAGCAATGGGATCCATTTTTTCACTTACAATGCCTTTTTTATAAGGCAGCGGAAGAGATGATACTTTCAGGTCACCATTAAGATCATACAGGTTAATGTCGGCTGCATGGATAGCGGAAACATTATTAATAGTTTGTTCTAAAAAATTATTGGATACACGGCCAAGATCATTCAATTGTGATTGTGCCATAGGTATAGTATCAATAGAGTTTCTCACCTGTGTTTCCATTACATGTATGGTGCGGCTTAGCTTTTCGCGGTTGTTACTATGATAGCGGCTTATAAAAAAGAGAATTGTTGTGACACCTATAACCAGGAAAGAAAATATACTTATGGAAATGATAGTTCCATGCACCTGGTTGCGAATTGTAAATTGCCAAAAGGATTTATAATCCCCCGAAAATAATTTTTCAGTCAGTAGCTGATTGAGCAAATTGAAGATAACGGTGATCAACAAAAACGAACAGAACAAATAAGCGAAGAGCGTAATGGATTCGATGAAGAAATTATCCTGTCTTGCAATTACGATTACCTTATCAGGGCTTGCTCTCAGCCACAATTCATCATATCCGTTGTTATGTACCGATCGGAATTCGTTATAAGTAAACTCGGTTGAATCGATCGTGGTGGGAAAAGGATAATCATTATAACTGCTGCTTAGCTGGTTCATCTTGTATACTGCAAACGCATACACTGACGAGCTTTCGATAGAATTGCTGTTTCCCTTTGAAAACAGTTCAGGGTAGAGCGCATCGCTTTTGTATTTTTTAGGTTTTGAAACAATAAAAATATAGCCTGTGACTGTTCCGGAGCTATCGGTAATGATCTTTTTACTTATATAATTAAAGCGGTCATAAGACACATCGTAGTAAAAAAGATTGGGAATTCCTGTGGGTTTCCCCTGCGTTTGAACAATTGTGTTGAGCGCATTAAAGCTCACGGAATCTTCGTTGTACAGCGGTTGCTCGTCAGGATCGAATGTATAGATCCGCGTATCAAACTTATTAAGGTAACCGGAAAAGTTTTCAGTAAGAAGACTATCTTTTAAAATAGTATTTTGAATAGGTTTTTCAAACCTCGGGAACGCCTCAGATAAGAAGTCGTTATTAAAGTCGGTAAGTACAATGTTCATCATCACCTCGCCTGAAGGATCTGCCTTGTTGGCGAGGTTCTCCGCAAAATTCTTGCGTTGCTCAATTTCTTTTTTCCTGTTGTGCAATATGATGACTGCAGTAATAGAAACCGAAAAAAAGAAAAGCCAAAATATAAACCGGGAAGAAATAAGATTGAAAGCCTGCAAGGATAAAAATTCAAACTGCAGCAGGTAAATGAACGACAGCAGCCATATGAGTAAACTAAGATCGAAAGTAACAAAAGGCGAATGGAGATAAAAGGATAAAAAGAAAAGACCGAACACAGCAATGCATAAATAAAGCGTATACGATTTTGGCCGTATTTCATTCTTTACCGGTTGAAGAAGAATCTGTATCAGGAAAAAATAACCTGTTGCAACGCAACACAATACCAGGAACCCTATAACCGAATAAATATTTAAAGTAAAAAAATTGATAACATCAAAAGATATCTGCGAGTCTGATACAAGGCTTCGTACGATGTTTCCACAAATGATCGTAATACCAATCATCAGCACGGAAAGTATTACGATCGCAGCACGTCTTTTAAATGGCGTGTCAAATCGTATGCCCGACCCCGTATTACGAAAGTGAAACCTGATGAACAGGACGAGCCAGATAAAAAGCAGGGAGTTTATAAGAAGATCCCCAAGTGATCTTAATATAGGATTTGAGCCATAAATGGCAGGATCAAACAATTCCAACTGGCGGAAGTTTAAAGGAATTGGCAGAAAATAGCTAAGTGTTCTGAGTATTAATACGCTGGCTAAAAGAATTGCAAAACCAGCCCAAAAACCTTTTCTTTTTACATAAAACTTTGAAAGCTTATGTATAAATGAAAGCACCAGTATTCCTGCGAGAATTCTCAACCAAAGAGAGAATACATTGTTTTGCGGCGTTATATTTTCTCCGAATTTATTAAGATAAAAAAGTGTATCGCCTTCATTGTCTTTTATACCCAACCTCGTAGGCGTTGACGAAATAGAATAATTGTTTTCAATATTGTCAATGGCAGTAAATGAATTGTGCAGGTATTTATTTTCCACATAGTAATTCCACTTTACAGGTATTAATGTTACCAACTTGTAAAAACCACCGTTAGATACTTTGTAATCTTTACGGTTTACGACATACCATCCATTGATCAATTGCCTGAAATCATTGCCAGGGGGGTCATTGAGAATGCCAGCATCGGGTTCGATTATTTGTGTATTCCAAAAAATAGGATGCTTGCTGTTGTAGGGAACGTCTTTATAGATAAAGATGAAAAATTCTTTTCCGACCAGGTCGTCCAGTTCCTTTTCGGCATACTGGCCTTTTATAAGCCTGTTCAAAAGAGAGGAATCTTCATACAGGCTTTGAATTTTTTTCTGGTTCCTTATTATATTTTTTTGAATTGTTTTTTGAACAGAATTGGTGGTTGCCACGCCGCTCCAGTAATTGTCAATGATAAAAGATATCGTTAACAACCACGCAGCAGCAACCAGCAGGAAACCATTTTTTCCAAAAAAAGAATTGGTGTGTTGAAGAATCAGCTTAAAGTTTTTTGTTTCTTTATTTCGTTCCACATTGCATCCATTTCGGTTAAAGACATGTCAACGAGATTTTTACCTGAAGCTTTTGCGATCTCTTCCATCCGGGTAAATCTTTTTATGAATTTTTTATTCGTTAGTTCAAGCGCATTCTCTGCGTCAACATTTAAAAATCGTACATAATTAATTACAGAGAAGAACAAGTCGCCCGCTTCTTCTTCTATATGCGTAATATTTTCACTTTTCACGGCATCAAGCAATTCTGTTTTCTCCTCTTCTATTTTTTCCCAAACGTCTTCTTTTGTTTTCCATTCAAAGCCCACTTGTTTCGCTTTATCCTGCAACCGCATGGCTTTTATCATTGCAGGCAATGATTTCGGAACTCCGCTCAACACAGATTGTTTACCTTCTTTGAGTTTTATTTGTTCCCAATTTCTTTTCACATCTTCTTCCCCATTTACTTTCACATCGCCATAAATATGTGGGTGCCGGGTTATAAGTTTCTCGCAAACACCAGTTATCACCTCATCGATATTAAACTTTCCTTGCTCCTCACCTATTTTAGAATAAAACACAATATGCAACAATAAATCGCCAAGCTCTTCTTTAATGCCATTCCAGTCTTTGTCTGTAATTGCATCTGCAAGTTCGTAGGTTTCCTCGATAGTTTGTTGTCGCAACGTATGAATAGTCTGCTTTTTGTCCCAGGGGCATTTTTCACGCAGCTCATTCATTATAGTTACGAGTCGCTCCAGGCCTTGAAGATTTTTATGCATATAAAAATTAAATGTTTTAAAAAATATTTAAAGAGAAAGACAAAAGTAAACAGGGCGGTAACACCTTTACATAAAAAGTGGTTAAAAATAATCAACAAAATCTTCATGCAAAATTAATGAGGTACTTTACACGTTTATTAACCTGCATGAAACAAATCAAATTTCCCTTTGAAATGGCTAAGAAAACCACTGTAATTTTTATCATCTTTTTTTTCTTCTTTTTTACATCCATTCAGCAACTCCAGGCGCAATATTTTTATAAAGATATCTGGACAATGCAGCAACTTACCAACGAGTTTTCTATTTTGAAAAATGAAAAATTAAAGACAGTAAAAATTAAAAGCTTTGAAGATGATGGAGAACCAAGCGATGGGTTCGTTTGTGAGAAAAAGATAAACGGGAATTACACCCAGTCAGAAATGATATCAAAGTCTAACATTACGGGACAATCGCTTTTAACGTCAGAATACAACAGTGATGGACGCATTGTAAAAACTGTAGACGATACGCCTACTACCAATAACACCACTAACTATACCTACGACGACAAAGGACGTCTCGCAACGGTAGAAATAGTTAGTAAAGGTGATGATAATGCGGGCTACATTACCGAGACGAGACAATATTATTATGATGCAAACGGGAAGCCTGAGAAGATGGAACGCCGAAAAAATAATTCACTGGTGGCTACTATCAATTTTGTGAAAGACGATAAAGGAAATATTATTGAAGAGAATGTAGGCAACGCTAAGAGCGCCGACAAAAAGTATTACTATTATTATGATGATACTAACCGGCTTACCGATGTTGTTCATTACAATGACCGTGCATCCCGTCTTCTTCCTGACTATATGTATGAATACGATAACGGCAATCTTCCGGTTCAGATGATTACCGCATCAGAAACGGGTGACAACTATTTTATCTGGCGATATTCCTACAACGATAAAAATCTTCGCGATACAGAAAGATGTTTCTCTAAAGAAAAGCGATTGCTGGGAACTATTCGGTACGAGTACAAATAAAGGATCGCGAGATCAATCATTTTCTGATAAGTATAAGTCCTCCTCACGCTTGAACCTGCACCAACTGGTACACATCAAACAGTATGATAAGTACTGCAGCGATTACTGTCAGCATCATTAATAACCTTATAGACAGCAACCGTTTTCTGAAACTGCGTGCCGCAAATGTTATTGCCAATACGCAACATGCAATTGAAAGAATATTAATAACAGCAAGATGCTGCATAAAGGTGGGAAACTTAGCAAGGTAAGCTGCCATCTTTTCGGCCGGATTTAAATCGTTACCCAGACCCTTCCACAGCAAATACAAAACAAGAGACGGTATCAAAAAAACAATGGCGATTACAGCCGAAAGAGTTGAAGGTGTATGCTTGGTTTTAGTCATGTTTCCGGGCTTTGTTAATGAAAATAAACGAAGAATCTTTACGTTGTAAACTTTTAGATTGGCAATCGTGTTATATCAAAAATAGAGAAGAAATTGCCGCGAAGAACTTATATTATTATTTGATAACGGATTTTTCAAAGTAATTGAAATTTATTTGAATAATTTTAACCACAAAAAGAGAGACTTATGAACAGGATTGTAATGGAAAAAACTGAAGGTGATTTCGGATTTGAAGTCAAGGACGAAAAAAATCATACGCTCAGGACAGATACAAGCGAAGAATCAGGTGGTGTCAGCTTTGGCTTTAGACCGATGCAGCTTTTACTATCTGCGTTGGGTACCTGTAGTGCCATTGATATGATCGCGATCTTAAAGAAGCAAAAACAAAAGATTGGCCGGTTCAAAATAACCGTGGATGGAGAAAGAGAAGAAAATGTAATTCCTCCATTGTGGAAAGCTGTTTCTATTCGTTTCCAGATAGAAGGAGTGGATAAAGACAAAGCGGAGAAAGCCGCTTTCTTATCTATGGATAAATATTGTTCTGTTGCTGAAATACTTCGCAGGGCCGGCACTGAAATTACTTATAAAGTAGAAGTGTTGGAGTAAATAAAATACCGCTTCCTCCCAATATGAAGAGTTAGGTTTAATTTTGCAGAATGAACCAGGATTTTTTCAAACAACTCTTTAACAGGCAACAGAAAAAAGAAATAATCCCATCAAATGACATTATTTCTTCGTGGGCACTTCATCTTATAAGCCTGCTCTTTCCCGAGCAATCCATGTGCTCTTACAATTCACCAGCCGAAATAGAACAGGAATATTATAAGCTTGAAAAAGATCTTCTTAATATTTTAAACGCAACAAGAGCTTGCAGGGATTGCAATAATGAAGAAGTTGCCAAACAATTTTTTCAATATATACCCGAACTGTATCGCGTGTTGAATACTGACATCCATTCTCTCATAAGCGGCGACCCCGCTGCACGTCTTGAATTTGAAGTGATACGTGCTTACCCGGGCTTTTATGCATTGTGTTTTTACAGGCTGGCGCATGAACTATCAGCACTCGATGTGCCGTTGCTTCCACGCATTCTTACCGAACATGCACATTCACGTACGGGAATCGATATACATCCCGGTGCAGATATTGGAGAGCATTTTTTTATTGACCATGGTACCGGCATTGTAATAGGAGAAACCGCCGTAATCGGCAACCATGTTAAGTTATACCAGGGGGTTACCTTAGGCGCATTAAGCGTTGATAAATCTATGGCTTCTATTAAAAGACATCCTACCGTGGAAGACCATGTGGTGATATATTCCGGGGCTACTATACTCGGCGGCGATACCGTTATAGGCCATCACAGTGTAATAGGTGGTAATGTATGGTTGACGAAAAGTGTACCTCCCGGTACCCTCATTTACCACAATCCGGAACTTACGGTTCTTGAAGGCAAAATTGTAACTTATTAAATTAGAGCGATGCCCACTATTTTAGATACCGTTGGAAATACTCCGATGGTTGAACTTCAAAAAATGAACTCCAATCCTGCGGTGAAAGTGTTTGGTAAATTGGAAGGTAATAATCCCGGAGGAAGCGTGAAAGACCGGCCTGCGCTCAATATGATACAGAGCGCTCTCGAACGCGGCGACATAAATACTCAAACAAAACTTATTGAGGCAACAAGCGGAAATACAGGAATCGCACTGGCTTTAATGGCAAGTATTTTCGGGCTTGAAATTGAACTCGCTATGCCATCATCTTCTACAAAAGAAAGAGTGTTAACCATGGAAGCATTCGGGGCAAAGGTTACGCTACTGGAAACAATTGAAGACTGTCGTGACTATGCTGATGAAAAAGGGGCAACTGGTGAAAAATATGTTCTTAATCAATTTGCAAACCCGGATAACTATAGAGCGCATTACAAAACTACCGGCCCTGAAATATGGAGAGACACTAACAAATCAATTACTCATTTTGTAAGCTCGATGGGTACAACGGGCACGATCATGGGCTGCAGCCGCTTTTTAAAAGAACAAAACAATAACATTCAAATAGTAGGTTGTCAACCAACCGAAGAATCTTCTATTCCCGGCATAAGAAGATGGCCTAAAGAATACCTCCCGAAAATTTTTGAGCCATCAAGAGTTGACAGAATTATGGACGTAACACAGGAAGATGCTATCACCTTTACAAGAAGGCTCGCAAAAGAAGAGGGAATTTTTGCAGGAATGAGTAGCGGCGGCGCAGCATCTGCTGCTATAAAGCTTGCCGGGGAATTAGAAAGTGGCGTGATAGTTTTTATCGTTTGCGACCGGGGTGACAGGTATCTTAG
>JBDTVF010000099.1:0-10963 GCA_040007325.1 Ginsengibacter sp.
TGAATTTTACCAGTTCGATTGAAGTCATATCATACTGGCCATTTGGCATACCCATAGAACCATGGCTGGTACCGGTATAGTGCATCCATCCATATACATAATCTCCTGAAGCAGCAGTATTAAGGGTTTCAGTTTTCATATCTTTCATAGCATTGTGCATCATAGTGATCGCAGTTTTCAGGCTGTCTTTTCCTTTTACTTCGCCTTTATCAGTGTGGTCTACAAAATCATCGGCTACCACTTCATCAATATGGCTTGGATCGCCGGTATCAAAAGCTTTGGTAACTACGTCAAAAGCTGCAATGTTTTTTGCCTGGGTAGAATCTTTGCCGGAACCAGAAGTAGTGGCTGTGCCGCTGTCGCATGAAATAAGCATGCATACAAGCCCTGTAAAAGCAGGAAAGATTATCTTTTTCATAATAAAGTTTTTTGATTACCTCTAATATAAAAACTCTTTAGCGCTTATTGAATCAATTTATTAGAAAATTGATGTTTGTATTTTCAGGCTAATGTATTTGCTATATAAGTACCATACACAAAATAAACTTGCAAACAAACTGTAAGAATAGACTGCGTTCTCCCAAAGTAAACATCAAATTTATTTCGGATGAACCTTTGTTTCATATCTTCAAATCCAATTTAAATGATTTGCATGAAAGAGATTATCTCCTTTTTTACCTGTCTTATTCTCGTAACAAATGTTATTGCCCAACAAAAACCCGGAAGAAAAAAAGCAACCGAACCTATTCCCTCTGTGGCATCTGCTGAAGTGATCGATTCAAGTTATCACAATCTTAAATGGCGCAATATAGGCCCTTTCAGAGGTGGAAGATCGGTTGCTGTAGCTGGCCTGGTTGATGATCCATTAACTTATTACATGGGCACGACAGGCGGCGGTGTTTGGAAAACCACAGACGCCGGCACTACGTGGCAAAATATTTCTGATGGCTTTTTCAAAACCGGTTCAGTAGGTGCGGTAGACGTTTGCGAAAGTGATGCCAATGTAATTTATGTGGGCATGGGCGAGCATCCCGTGCGGGGTGTTATGACGTCTTATGGCGATGGCGTCTATAAATCTACCGACGCCGGTGAAACATGGAAAAAGCTTGGGCTTGATCTTACACGACATATAGCGGGTATCTCCATTCACCCATCCAATCCTGATATAGTGTATGTCGCTGCGCAAGGTGCTTTATATGGACCAGGCGAAGATCGCGGGGTGTATAAATCAACTGATGGTGGTACTACGTGGAAAAAAGTTTTGTATGTAGACACGCATACGGGATGTGTTGACTTAAGTATGGATATGACCAACCCGAGAATTTTGTATGCAGCTATGTGGGATCATCAACGCAGGCCATGGGAAATACAAAGTGGTGGCAAAGGCGACGGTATGTATAAATCCACGGACGCTGGCGAAACGTGGAAGAAGATCGAACAAGGTTTGCCTAAAGAAAAAGGGAAAATGGCCATTGGCGTCTGCAGGTCAAATCCTTCAAAACTCTATGCAGTAGTCGAAGGCAATTCTGAAAAAGAAGAAGGCGGATTATTTATGAGTGATAATTCAGGCAAGAGCTGGACCCGCGTGAGCAAAGATCACCGGTTGGTACAACGTGCGTGGTACTACATTGAATTAAGCATTGACCCGCTAAATGAAAATACACTATATGTTTTTAATTCACCTGGTTTAAAATCTATCGACGGTGGTAAAACATGGACCACCATCCATGGTACACATGGTGACTATCACCAGATGTGGATCAATCCAAAGAATAGCAAAAACATGATTATTGCTAACGACGGTGGCGCAGCCATTAGCTTTAATATGGGCGACACATGGACTACAGAAGGCAATCAACCAACCGGGCAGTTTTACAGGGTGATGGCAGATAATCTTTTTCCTTATAATGTTTATGGAGGCCAGCAGGATGACGGGTCTGTAAAAATTGCCAGCCGTAATACGGGTGGCGGGAGTATCAATGACCATGACTGGACTTTTTCAGCAGGTGGAGAAAGTGCATTTATTGCTCTTGATCCTGATAACCCAAGATATGTTATGGGTGGCAGTTACCAGGGCACCATCGAATACCTTGACCAGGAAGACATGGAATCGAAGGCGATAATGGCAGCCCCGATCCAGTACCAGGCTTTACAGCCAAAGGACATGAAATACAGGTTTAACTGGAATGCGCCGATTGTCAATTCTCCTAATGATCATTCGGTATTTTATCATGCAGGAAATATTCTTTTAAGAACCAACGACAAAGGAACAACCTGGGAAGAAATGTCGCCGGACCTTACACGGCATGATACGGCAAAGATGGGCCTTAGCGGTGTTCCGTATACCAATGAAGGAGCCGGTGGCGAAAACTATGCAACTATCGCTTATGTGGCCGAGTCCCCGCTCGAGAAAGGTGTAATTTATACAGGCAGTGATGATGGGCTTGTATATGTAACACGTGATAATGGAAAAAACTGGAGCAATGTAACGCCAGCAGGTTTGGACGAATGCCTCGTGAATTGTATAGAGATATCGCCCTTTGATAAAGCCACCGCATACATCGCCACAACCCGTTATAAATTCAATGATTTTACTCCGGGTATTTATAAAACCACTAACTATGGCAAGTCATGGACTAATATCAGTGCAGGAATTCCGTACGGCGCCTTTACAAGATGTATAAGAGAAGATGATGTACAAAAAGATCTTCTATATGCCGGCACTGAAACCGGGTTTTATCTTTCTTACAATGGTGGTAAGACATGGAAACATCAGCAGCTTAACTTACCGGTAACACCGATCACTGACCTGATGGTGCACAAAGGAAATTTGATTGCATCTACCATGGGTAGGGCATTTTGGATTCTTGACGATTTGAATGTTTTCAGGGAATTCAATAGTACCGATACCGCTAAAAAATTTGAGTTACTAAAACCAGCCAATGTCTATCGTGTTTCCGGCAGTAGCTCATTGGATGGTGTTGCGAAAGATGATGATGATGACGAACCTGTGATTTCTAAAACGGGCACCAACCCTGCTACAGGTGCTACTATTTATTACACGGTTCCTGCAAAACCTGATTCCATAAAACTCACACTGGATATCCTCGATGAGCAGGGGAAATTGGTGCGCAGCTTTTTATCATCACCAGATAAAAAATTTGAAAAGTTTGAAGGCGGACCTGATGCAGCAGCATTATTGCCAAATACCCCGGGATTGAACCGCTTCGTATGGGACTTGCGTTATACCACACTTCCGGGTGTAAAAGATGTGTTTATCGAAGGAAGTTATAAAGGTCGCAAAGCAACACCGGGAACTTACATTGCACGCTTAAAAACTCCAACTGCTGAAAAGAGTGTAAGTTTCAAGATCCTCCCCGATCCTCGCATTAACGCAACACAGGCTGACTATGATGAACAGGAAAAGATGCTTGCTGAAGTTGATGGAAAAATTAAGGATATACATGATGCGGTAAATCAAATGCGGCTGGTAAAAAAACAAATTAAAGACCTTGAGGATGTACTCATTGACACTGTAAAATATAAGGCGGTAATCGATAGTGGAAAAGCACTTACAAAACGTATTACTTCATGGGAAGAAAAACTAGTGCAGCCTAAATCAAAAAGCAATGACGATGTTATCAACTTCATGAATATGCTTACAGCTGACTATATTTTCGTTAAAGGGGAGATGAATACAAATATTCCCGGCGTTACTAACGGGCAGCATAAACGCCTTGAAGAACTGAATGCTCAATGGGAACCGTTAAAGAAAGAATACAACGACTTACAACAACAGGTTGCAGCCTATAACGAACAATGCAGACGTGCGGATCTGGGAAAAATAATTATACCCGAGATCAAATAATAGGTTAGCAGACTTTAATAAGAAACGCTTTCTATTATGCTCTTGAGAAAAGCATTTTCATTAAATGAATTGTCAAGTGTGAGTCCGAGACGGACCACGACCAGTTTTTTAGAAGGAATGATATAAATGTATTGGTACCCGAAGCCATCACAATAATACATGTCTCTTGGTACATCGGGATATTTTATTTTATCCGGGTGATCTTTATCATAACCATTTATCCAAAACTGGTAGCCATAATTTTTTAAAGAATTAGATTCCCGCGGCGTGCTGGTTTCTTTCACCCAACCTTCAGGTAAAATGCGTTCCCCATTCCATACGCCATCATTATAATACAACAAGCCAAATCTTGCATAATCTCTTGCTGTAGCCATAATGTAAGATGAGCCAACATAAGTGCCTGAAGCGTCCGGCTCTAATAGTGTATGATACATGCCGAGTTTATGAAACAAAGCTGTGTATGGATAAGCCGCATACTCTTTTTCGCCTGTTGTTTGTCTTATGATGCGTGAAAGAATATTACTGTTTCCGCTGGAATAATTAAAGACCTTCCCGGGCTCATAGGCAAGCCTGTGACCAGCCGTGTAAGCAGCCATATCATCTTCTTTATAAAGCATATTGGTTACGTCGCTTGATTTCTTATAATTCTCCAAAAAGTCAAGGCCGCTGGTTTGCTGCAATAAATTTTTTATCGTAATAAAATGCCGGGGGTCGCTCTGCCTGCCCCACTCAGGCACTGGAGCAAGTTGACTCACATTTAATTTTCCCTGTTTTACAAGAGTACCAATCAATGCAGCCGTCACACTTTTAGCCATAGACCATCCGTACATTTTAGAATCTTTACTATAGCCTGGTGCATATTTTTCAGCAACAACTTGCCCGTCATAAAGAACGATCACGGCCCGGGTGCGCTGCTTCTTCTTGGGGTATGGTTCAGTGAAAGCCTCGTTAACAGCAGCATTCAATTCGGCCTTATCTATAATGCCGGGAAAGGTATCTGCAACTTTATTGCCTGAAGGCCACAGCAAAGAATCAAGGTTGATTAATGGGGACGCCGGGATGGAAAATACCTGCGCATGCAGCTGATCGGAATTAACATTATTAATAAGTGTGCACCCGATCTTTTTTCTGTAATAAGCTTTCTTTTTCGCAAGCCACAGTATTGTTGAAGTAACGGATGAGTCTTCGAAATTGATCACATTTCTCACCAGGCTAACAGGAAAGAAACCTAATTCGTTTGCTTCAATATCTTTTTGCTCACGTCCCGATACAAATGTACAGGTGCACATTTGCTTGGCCGCAAAGCCTGTCATAATAGGAAAGGATATCCACGCGTAATAAATAACTCCCAATAAGGCAAGTAAGAGTACGGCAAGGAACATACGCCGGAATATTTTTTTCAAGTGCAATCTAATTTATTGATTTATTAAATTAATACAAACTGGTGATACATGGTACAATAAATACCAAACCATCCAATCGCGATTGAAGCTTTATAACCTTTTAAAGTACCGACAAGCAAGACTTGAAATCATGGACAAGAAAAGCGCATTTGGAATTGCTTTAGGTACAAAGGTCATCATGCATTTTGATGGGTACTTGTCGTGATACAATCAAGAGGAAGAATTCATCAAAAAAGAAAGTTATTTTAGTCGTTTAATAATTATACGATGGGTGATGTAAATCTTCAGCAACTATCTGGTGGCATGCAATACCAGCTCCAGATATATTTTGCGGGAACACAAAACGTAAAGCCACGTGTCCCGGTTTCTTTTGAAGAACTTGAACAGAAGGCCCGGGAAATTATGGCTCCGGAAGCTTTCGCTTATATAGCGGGCGGAGCGGGCGCAGAGACGACCATTGAAAATAACCGAAAGGCCTTCAACCATTGGCAGATCATTCCACGAATGATGAGAGATGTATCAAAACGAAGTACAGCCATTGAATTATTCGGAACAAAACTCCCAACCCCTCTTCTGCTTGGACCTGTCGGTGTGCTGTCTATCGCGCATAAAGATGCTGAAATTGCCGTAGCAAGAGCAGCAAAAATTTTACAGGTACCCCAGGTAGTGAGCACGGTCTCCTCAAGAAGTATTGAAGAGATAGCCACAGTTCATGAAGATCATCCGCATTGGTTCCAGTTATATTGGGGGCGGAATAACGACTTTACGCGGAGTATCATTAACAGGGCAGAAAAAGCGGGCTACTCTGCAATCGTTGTAACGCTAGATACACGTTTGTTTGCATGGAGAGAACGCGATATACAAAATGCCTATTTACCTTTTTTATATAATGAAGGCCTTGCCAATTATCTTACCGATCCTGTTTTTTTATCCGCTGTTGGAGATCCTGCAAAAGACAAGATGCAGACGATGCTGCATTTTGCCGATTGTTTCTCTAATCCTTCTTCTTCATGGAAAGATCTTGCTGTGATAAGAGAGTGCACCAGGCTTCCCATAATTCTTAAAGGAATTCAATATGCAGATGATGCCAAAAAAGCTATTGACCATGGCGCGAATGGTATTATAGTATCCAATCACGGAGGCCGCCAACTTGATGGAGCTATTGGAGCGCTCGATACGCTTGCAGGTATCGCTGCAGCCGTTGGAGAAAGAACGACCATTCTTTTTGATAGCGGCATTCGCCGTGGCGCCGATGTGTTTAAAGCTATGGCACTCGGTGCAAAAGCAGTTCTCATTGCAAGGCCTTATGCATACGGCCTCGCACTCGCCGGTGAAGAGGGAGTAAAAGAAGTAGTTGCTAATTTACTTGCAGATATCGATCTTACACTTGGACTGGCAGGATGTAATTCATGGGCTGAAGTAAACAAGGACAGGCTTCGGCACATAAGCGCACTTTAGGCTAATAGAAAATATAAAAGCGTTTGCAAAGCACCTCGTTTGCAATATAATTTAGATGAACTTTTATAAACTCTAATTTTTTTCATCGGTATTATTTTCTTGTGAATTGCTTAGACTTTTGCTAACCGAATAGTAATTTTGTTCCGTTAGTCCATCAATTCGCCGTCCCACTATCTATATTCTTCACCTTTTTTGTCTTGCCTTTGCAGCACCCCATCATGACAAAAACTAAATTAATGATACACAAATCTATTCTTTCAATCTTAGCAACAATTGCGGGATTCATGTCTTTTGCTCAAACTATGCAGGTTTGGAATTGGAACTCTTATAAAATCAAGTTTAAAGCTCCCGATAATATGATAGTGAGCAAAAGTGATGGTACTGTTTACGAAGCGAGCAACAGGAACATCACAATGGATATTTACCCTAGAAAAAGTGAAAACCTTACTTATGATGGTATGAAACAAGCTATCTTAAATTGGGCAAATAAACTTTCGATGTCGTGGGGATCAACTTCATCTGGAGAATCACAACCCGTCTATCTCAAAAGTATAAATGGCTATTGGGGCTGCGCAATTGATGGGTCGAAAAATGGATTTTCCGCCTCAGTCCTTTTATTGGTTGACCCCGATAATCCGGATATTAGTTTTTACATCTGGGTTTCCTATGCAAAAGAGTATTATCATGATGTGGTGACCATTTTGAAAAGTTTTACGCCGATGTAAAATAAGATGCCGGTGCAATAACCGGCATCTTATTAGTATAACAGGTTTATTTTGTGATATATCCAAATAACCCGTCTGCCTCATCATCAGGGCCTGCAGCGAAATACAGCCATCCCGGATTTACGGTGGTTGCTGTAACGGGAGCGAATGAAATACCCCATAAACCAGCTATCTCTATTGGCTTTTCTTTAGCCATAAGCGGACCAACAAACTTTCCGGATTGATCGTAGACGCTAATTCTGCCGTCCCCAAAATTGCCCACAAGAATAGCATTAGCTACATCGAAATCAGGACCCCAAAATGCGGAAGGTGCAGCGGCAACGCCCCAGGGTGCATTGAGCGGCCCTCTGGTTGCAAATCTTCTTTCGAGCGTTCCGTTTGTGCGATAAACATCAACAATACCAAGACCACTGCCTTTCACTTCATCACCATCAGCACCTATTTTGGCATACATCACGAACAACTTGCCGTTTACATTTTGGATATTAAATGGCGAATAACCCTCCGGCAGGTTGGGATCATGAAAAGGCTTTTCCACTTCAGCCCAATCCTTATCGTAAACATCTATTTTGCCGGCGCTAAAATTGGCTACATATAAAAAGTTGTTGCCGTCTACAGATGCGAGCGCAATGCCACTATACACTGCACCACTTGGAGAATCGTCAATCGCCGTTTCTGCATTATTTCCTCCATTCCATCCTGAAATAATTCCATCAAGGCCAGCAAAAATGAAACGTGCAGGATTGCCGTTGGAAAGCTTAAAATCGGCGGTGCTGTTAAATACCTGTCCTGAGGGATGTCCACCTGTAACCGCATCACCAACAGTAGGGATGGTTACTGCCGGCCTCAGTTCTGTACCTAATTTATCCCACACTTCACTAAGACCATTGCCCTCTGCGGAAACCCAGGCCGTACCGCCACTGCTAAAAGCGATTCCCCAGCCATTGATAAAATTGGGATCGATACGTGTGGCATTATATTCATCATTATTTGCTACCAGGTTTACCTGTTGAAAATCCTTTATTATAGGCGAAGGGGGATTTTTCTTACAGCCTGACGCAAGGAAAAATAAAGCAGTGAAAAACAGGGAGCTTGTCAAAATATATGACCTGCTAATTCGCCAGTTGAGCTTTTGCATAAAAGATAATTTTTAAGATTTAGAAAATTTGATTAGTGAGAATTTTGCGAATTCCCTTGCTGTTTCAAGAAGGTGCAGTAAATGTTTCGACGCCACGTAGTTTGCCAGGCTTGTAAGTTTATAAAAGGGAACGGATTATTTTCAGACCTCAATAAATATTTATGGCCTTAGCCTTAAGTTCAATCGAGATCGGGTTTAAAAAGGTTGCCCCTAAAGAAGTTTATTTTTTACTGTATAAATAATGGCTTTGAAAAACTGTTTAAAATCGGAAGTGTTAATGCATGTTAATTTAATGACAATCTAAAAATTTTATTAAACGCGGGAGCAATTATTTACTCTTATTAACTGTAACGGGAAACCGTAATTAAAAAAAGTAATTCATAAACTAAACTAATCATCATGAAAAATTTTTTACTTGCTTTCGCATTAATCACTGGTGTTGCTGCATGCAATACCACTCCCAGGCAGGATGAATCGAGAGACATTCAATTGTTAACCGATTCAACTGCTTACCACAATAATTTTTATTCTGATACAAGTAGCGCAGTTAAAGTGGAACCTATAAAAGCTGCAGAAGTACCTGCTGCTCCAAAAGTTATCACAATAACAAAGAGGATAATATATACCCCTGCTAAAACGGTGAACGAAGCTCCTGTTAGTCAGCCACAGGTAAATAACATACCAACAGCAACGCCAGTACCCGTACCCACAAATGGTCCGGTAACAACAACTACAGACAACACTACTCAAACAGGAAGTTCTACTTCTACTGGTACTGACCCTGTTGCCACGACTACCCCGCAGGAGAAAAAAAAGGGGTGGAGCTCAGCCGCTAAGGGAGCCGCAATTGGCGCAGGTGCAGGTGCAATTGGCGGTGCCATTATCTCTAAGAAAAAGGGATTAGGCGCTGTAGTGGGAGGTGTAGTAGGTGCTGCAGGCGGTTATATAATAGGCAAAGACATTGACAAAAGGAAAGCAGGAAATTAGATAATTATTTAAAATCCAAAGAATCTCAGACCCGGCCTAATCGCCGGGTCTTTTTTTCTGATAAGCTATTGAAAATGTACCCATTAGAAAGAATTTTCTAAGTTTATTTTCTTAAAGTAGGCCAGCTCGATTTTAACTTTTGAAGGCGATAAAACGGTACTTTTAAGAAACTGTGGCATAGTTTTCCATATACCTAGGGTGTTGGAAAAATTAAATTAAAACTCATGAAAAATTTTATTGTAGCCATAGCATTAATAGCGGGCTTTTCGGCGTGTAACCGAAATACAGATACAAGAGATATACAACTAATGAGCGACTCAACCGCTTATACAAATGACATTTATTCAGATAAGAGCAGTGATATGGAAATAATGGCCACGCCTGCTTCTCAATCGAGATCTGTAAAAAGTGTGTTGCCGAGAACAACTACCCGTCCCACAACAACTACACATACAACACGGCCGGCAACTACTGCTTCACAAACTACAACACGAACAACCAGGAAGAAAGGCTGGAGTAGTGCAGCTAAAGGAGCAGTGATAGGTGCAGGAGCTGGTGCGATAGGCGGCGCCATAATAGCGAAGAAAAAACCAGTAAAAGGAGCAGTAATTGGGGGTGTAGTAGGAGCCGCAGGTGGTTATATAATTGGCCGGGATATAGATAAGAAAAAGGGCCGTTAGTATAATTTTCAAGTTATATTTTAAAACCTTCAATCGCGCGTAATGATTGAAGGTTTTTAATTTCATGCAATTGCCTGAAGAGCGTACCGTAAAGTTAGGAGCAGACATTAATGATGGGGAATTTTGTTCCAAGATGGGAAATGAATTTTCCCAAGGGACCATGTTGACAGGGCTCTAAAAAAATTGGTTTAGTCAAGAATTAGATTTATGCCTGAGCTTGTAACGTCCCCCTACGCTGATGTAAAAACATGGTATGATTTTTATCGCATCTTCTTCTTTTAACCTTTAAACAAATAAAAATGCAAAATCGATTACCAAAAGGAAGTTTGCTCGTGGCAGGCCTCGCAGCTTTCGCTTATTACAAATATTCTAAAATGTCGCCCGATGAAAAGAAAAACATCGTCGGCAGCTTTAAAGCAAAAGGTAAAAAACTTTATGATGAATATGCACCTCCGGAATTAAAAAAGCTATTTGAAAAAGACCGCCCGGGTTATGAGGCTGAATTAATACAGCAGGATGAAGCTTATAAATAAATGCTCTTAGGATAGGTTATTTCGGGAATTACGCGTTACTTCAATTATCGTTAATTTTAAAAACAAACACATGAATAAATTAGTCAGAGGTTTAATTGCAGGCTACGGTGCAAAAAAATTGGGTGGAGGATGTTTCGGAACTATCCTTGTATTTATTATCATTTATTATGC
>JBDTVF010000100.1:0-10956 GCA_040007325.1 Ginsengibacter sp.
GTGATTGCGACAAGTGTTGCGGTAAAGTTACTTTATGGAACCGCGGTGATGAAGTATATCGGATTACATCGAGAAAAGACAAGTGGGGCGAAGTACAGAGCGATGAAAACGGGAAGCCAATGTGGATATGCAACACCTGCAGGTTCGATAAAAAGAAAACATCTGACTGGGTTATTGAAAAGCCAACATCTATTGACAGGCATTCAGTTATTTCCGCGAATCATTACGAAACGAAGGTGCAACCATCTGATCCTTTAAATAAAGTTCTGAATGGGCGCAAGCCGCTGTTGCTGTTGGATATTCATGAGGAAAGTGAAGTGAACAGACCGGGAATAGATTTAAGTAAAATACAAGGTCCTGCTACCTCCACTACATTTATTGAACATGATGAACCATTGGATATTTCGAACGCACCATTAGAAAATATTTTAGTTAACGATCATAAGGATTTGCCATATAATAACGAAGACTAAAGCATGCTATTTACTCATACACTTTTAGCCATTGACTGGGCTGTATTCACCGAAAAACTTGTCCTGATTGTTGCCGTAGTAAGCGGCTCTTTGATCGTGGCGATGTATTCAACTTATGCGGAGCGTAAAGTAGCTGCAGTGTTGCAGGATAGAAGAGGCCCGAATCGCGCCGGCCCCGGTGGCATTTTTCAACCATTGGCAGATGGGCTTAAATTATTTTTTAAGGAAGAGATCATTCCTAATTTTTCATCAAAATTTTTATTCATACTTGGGCCATGTTTGGCAATGCTCACAGCAATGATGGTAGGCGCCGTGGTACCCTGGGGAAATAAGATTCACATCTTTGACCGTGATATTTCTTTACAGATAGCAGACGTAAACATTGGGATCTTGTATGTGTTCGGTGTAGTGAGCCTGGGAGTGTATGGAATTATGATTGGCGGATGGGCAAGTAATAACAAGTTTTCTTTAATGGGTGCTATGCGTGCTGCATCTCAAATCATAAGTTATGAACTCGCAATGGGTATTTCTATCATTGCTTTGCTGATGGTAACGGGTACGCTTAGCCTTAAAGAAATGGTCGATCAGCAAACCGATCACTGGTGGAATATTATAAAGCAACCATTAGGATTTTTAATATTTCTTATCTGCGCTTTTGCGGAAACAAATCGTACACCTTTCGATCTTGCAGAAGCAGAAAATGAATTGGTGGGCGGTTATCATACAGAGTATTCTTCCATGAAACTTGGCTTTTATTTATTCGCAGAATACATAAATATGTTTTTGAGTAGTGCTGTGATGGTTAGTTTGTATTTCGGAGGTTATGATATTCCATTTGTAAATGATCTTACTGCAATAGATAAAATAGGCGTGAATTGGATGGCAGTATTGCAAGGCACCTGTTTCTTTGCGAAGATTGTTTGCTTTATATTTCTGTTCATGTGGGTAAGATGGACAATTCCAAGATTCAGGTACGATCAGTTGATGAATCTTGGCTGGAAAATATTATTGCCATTAGCACTTGCAAACATGCTAATAACAGGAGCTTTAATTTTATTAAAACAAAATCACTGGCATTTCTAAAACATAATAATATTTTTGCGGCGCTATGATTTTATCACATGAGCATATTAAAAACACAGTTCGGGAATATTTTAAAGATAAACATGTTTCTAAAGTGTATTTGTTTGGCAGCTATGCAAGGGGTGAGGCGGATGAAAAAAGTGATGTTGATTTAATAGTTGAAATTGATGACGCAAACAAAAGGCTGAGTTTGTTCGACTTTTTAAACTTGCAAATTGGAATAGAAAATTCTTTAAAAAAAAGGTTGACTTAATTGAATCACACTTATTTTTTCCACGTGTAAAGATTCAGGCAGAGAGGGAGAAACTTATATTGTACAAAAATGAATCGTGATTTAGATTATTTAGAATTTTTATCAGAGTGTATTAATCATCTAGAAAATTACACGAAGAATGTAGATGAGGATAGCTTTTTGAGAGATGAAGAAAAGAAAGATGCTTGTCTTACAAGAATAGTGATGATTGGAGAATATAGTGCGAGAATTTCAGACAGTCTTAAAGAAAAATTTACGGATGTAGAATGGCAGTTAATTAAATCAACTCGAAATTATTATGTGCATGTTTACAGAGGAATTAACTGGAGAAGGGTATGGGAAACCATTAAAAGTGATATCCCATCCTTAAAAATAAAAGTAGAAAATATTATATCACAATTATCTTAAATGCAAGCATTAACAAACAGAGTAAAGCCGGTTTCCAGGAAACCAATGACGATATGGGAGCGCATGTATCTGCCTGCAATATTTAAGGGTATGCTCATTACCTTTAGCCATATTTTCAAAAAGAAGCCTACAATAAATTATCCTGAACAGAAAAGGCCATTCAGCCCGGTATTCAGGGGATTACAAATTTTAAACAGGGATGAAGAAGGACGTGAAAACTGCACTGCCTGTGGCTTATGTGCCGTTGCCTGCCCGGCAGAAGCAATTACAATGGAAGCCGCTGAGCGCAAGCCTGGAGAAGAACATTTATATCGCGAGGAAAAATATGCGGCCAGGTATGAAATAAACATGTTGCGTTGTATATTTTGCGGGTTGTGTGAAGAAGCGTGCCCTAAAGATGCCGTGTACTTAAGTGAAACTTTTGCTCCGGCAAATTATCAGCGTAAAGGATTCATTTATGGTAAAAAGGACTTACTGATTCCGCATCCTAAAGAAAACCCCGAAGCGTTTGCGAGGGCTCGTGGTAACAGGGCAACACAGCCCCAGGGCCACGGAAATGAACATTGAAATTGATAATAATTATTTTGACTTTTTTGGTTTTGAACTTAAATAATAAAACATACTCAAATTTCTAAAACGCTTAATGCCCGTCACACAAATTTTATTCTGGTTCCTTTCTGTTTTAGCGATTGTTGCTGCCATTGGTGTAATATCGAGTAAGAATCCCGTGTATAGTGTACTTTGGCTTATCGTAGTTTTCTTTGCTATCTCCGGGCATTATATTTTGATGAATGCCCAGTTTCTTGCTATTGTAAATATCATAGTGTATGCCGGCGCCATCATGGTGCTTTTTCTTTTTGTTATCATGCTCATGAATCTCAATTCTGAAGCTGAACCGCCGAAAAATATTTATTTAAAAATGGCCGGCATTGTAGCCGGGCTTTGCCTTATGATTGTAATAATTGCTGCGGTATCGAGTTCTGCTTCAAATAAAATTGTTTTACAAGGCGGCACTTCTGTTGGCCTTATTAAAAACTTAGGAATGGCCTTATTTAATGATTATGTAATTCCCTTTGAAATAAGTAGTGTACTTTTTTTAAGTGCTATGATTGGCGCTGTGGTAATTGGCAAGAAAGAACAAATAAAATCCGTGTAAATGAAAAAAAATTTTTTGATCGCCCTGCTGTTATGTACCGGGTTGTGCTTTTCAAAAAGGTCAACAGCACAAATAGATCTTAATAATATTGACCTTAATGACATTATCGGAAAAGTGATGAAGGTGCAAAAAGGATTTTCACCGAAATTTTTCTTAGGTAATACACCTGTTCAGAAAATAAATAAAGTGGCTGAAATACTTGGTCTCAAGAAAAATGAAACGGTTAACAAGCTTTTTAATACATTCCAAACAGGAAGGATTATTTATAAAGTTGCCGCTTATGCCGGTACCGCTGTTGTCGCTTATTCGCTGATAAGAAAAGTCAGTAATTCTGTGAAGAGTAATGACTACACCGGTGCATTATATTCGGGAATCGGGGCAGTAGGTTCTGGCGTAATAGTAAAGTTGCTTACAAAAGGAGCATCTTATAAAGCAGTGAATATTTTTAATGGCGTAGCCGCCAAAAAAATAAAAGACATTTTTTCAATAGCACCCGCTTCAAATACCGCTGGTATCGGGTTATATGTAAAACTATAAAATGGAAACAGGCTGGTATATTATTTTATCGGTAGCATTATTCTGCATAGGTATTGTTGGTGCACTTACAAGGCGTAATTCAATCATCGTTTTTATGTGCATTGAATTAATGCTTAATTCCGTGAACCTGTTACTGGTGGCATTTTCAAAAATGCATTTGGCGGTTGCAGGAGCGACTGACGCTTCTGTCGCAACGAATGCACAGATTTTTGTTTTCTTTATAATGATTGTGGCGGCAGCGGAAGTAAGTGTAGGCCTGGCCATTATTGTTATGATGTACAGGAACACGCATTCTATTGATATTAATTTTTTAAACAGGCTGAAAAACTAAGAAGGTTACCGAAAAATGTAATGGTGACATAGATAGCATTATGTCAATCTATCCATTCACAATTGTATAGCGAAATTTGCGGTCTTAATTATGGGCAATATATTTAACCTCGTTTACTGGATACCGTTACTTCCCTTCATTGGATTTCTTATTAACGGGCTCGGACGACAAACTATTTCAAAAAAAGTAATCGGTTTTATTGGGAGCGGAGTTATATTTCTTTCTTTTTGCCTTAGTGTCCTGGTTTTTTTGCAGGCGTCCAAAGAAGGTTTCGTTGCTCAGAACATTAGTTATTTTTCCTTTATTAATGTTGGCAAAATTAATATCCCGTTTGAATTCCAAATCGATCAACTCACCTCATTATTCCTGCTTATCATTACCGGTGTGGGCTTTCTTATTCATGTATATTCCACTTCATATATGAATGAAGAGCCCAGGCCGGGCTATGGCAGGTATTTCTCTTATTTAAATCTGTTTGTTTTTTCAATGTTACTGCTGGTAATGGGTGGTAATTATGTTGTAATGTTTATCGGTTGGGAAGGCGTAGGTCTTTGCTCTTATCTTCTTATTGGTTTTTGGTTTAAGAATAATGATTATAACAATGCCGCGAAGAAAGCTTTCATTATGAACCGTATCGGTGATGTAGGATTTTTACTCGGGATATTCTGGCTTCTTTCAACTTACGGAACGGTTTCCTATAATGAGCTGTTTAATTCTACCGGTGGGCTTATAAATCCTGCGACTGCAAATACAAAAATTTTAACCGCTATTACATTGTTACTTTTCGTAGGAGCAACAGGCAAAAGTGCGCAGATACCTTTATATACATGGCTTCCCGATGCAATGGCTGGCCCGACTCCTGTTTCTGCATTGATACATGCTGCAACAATGGTAACGGCGGGCATCTACATGGTAGCCCGCAGTAATATTATGTATTCATTAGCTCCAGCTACTATGACAGTTGTTGCTGTGATTGGCCTGGCTACAGCAATATTTGCAGCGGTAATTGCATTAAGGCAAAATGATATTAAAAAAGTATTAGCATACTCCACGGTGAGTCAGTTAGGGTATATGTTTCTCGGGCTTGGAGTTGGTGCTTATACCGGGGCAGTTTTTCATGTAATGACTCATGCATTCTTTAAAGCGCTATTATTCCTGGGAGCGGGCTCGGTGATTCATGCAATGGGTGGAGAACAGGATATAAATAAAATGGGAGGACTTGGCAAAAAAATGCGCATTACCTATATCACATTTTTTATTGCTTGCCTGGCGATTGCTGGTATTCCGCCATTCGCAGGATTCTTTTCAAAGGACGAAATTTTATCCGCGGCATTTACTAATAATCCTGTGTTTTATATTATTGGTTTGGGCGGCGCTTTGCTCACCGCATTTTACATGTTTCGTTTACTGGCGCTCACATTTGCAGGTAATTTCAGAGGTTCGGACGAGCAATGGCATCATGTACATGAAAGTCCCGGCGCTATTACTTTTCCTTTAATAACATTGGCGGTACTTTCAACTATTGGTGGCTTCGTTGGCATTCCGGAAATGTTTGCAAAAAATGGCCACAAGCTGGGCGAATTTCTTGCGCCGGTTTTCGAATCTTCAACAAAGATTCTTACTGCACATCATCTGCCGGAGCAAACTGAAATTATTCTTCTCGCCGTCTCAGTTATTTTAATTGTAGGTGTTTGCTTTTGGGCGTGGAATAAATACAAAAAATATTCAGCGGGTGAAACTGCGCAATCAGGTTTTGCAAAAGCTATTCAGAATAAATTTTATATCGACGAATTATACAATGCTATTATCGTAAAGCCCTTAAAGGCTATATCTAACGTGCTTGGCAACGTGATTGATAAAGCTGGCATTGACGGAATAGTAAACGGTGTTGGTAAAAGTATAAATTACGGCAGCAGGCAAATAAGATTATTACAAAGCGGGCAGGTGGGAACTTATATATTCCTCATGGTGTTGGGCATGCTGTTGTTATTTATTATTCAAATGTTTACAAAATAAATTTAATGCTGGGTACTTATTATACTTTCCCTGAATTACTGCTTTGGATACCGCTGGTTACGGGTATCATTACTTTTTTTATCAGGAAAGAGTCTTCTGTTAAAGCCTTTGCATTAATTTCTTCACTACTTACTCTTGCAGTTTCTATTATTAGTTTACTTTATACTGATGTAAAAGGCCATCCTGACTATTTTAACTACAATAATGTAAGCTATGTGTGGCTTCCTTATTTAGGCTCATCTTTCTATGTTGGATTAGATGGTATGGGACACTTGCTCACGTTTCTTACTGCATTTACATTACCACTTATTTTTACTGCGACATATAAAAGCCAATTTAAAAATCCCGGATCATTCTATGCTTTAATGCTTTTATCGCAGGCCGGGTTGATGGGTGTTTTTGTTGCAATGGATGCATTGGTGTTTTATTTTTTCTGGGAACTTGCTCTTATACCGGTTTACTTTCTCTGCAGCAGGTGGGGAGGCGAAAGGAGAATACAGGCAACCTTTAAATTTTTCATTTACACGTTTGCGGGTTCGCTCTTGATGCTTATAGGAATTATTTATTTGTATTTGCATACGCCCGCAGTCACGGCTTTAGCAGATCATTCCTTTTCATTGAGAGCCTTTTACAATGCAGCTCTTTCACCAAACAGACAAACAGGTTTATTCTGTTTGTTCTTTGTCGCTTTTGCAATAAAAATGCCCATCTTTCCTTTTCATACATGGCAACCGGATACTTACGAACAGGCACCTTATCCCACCGTTATGATCTTGAGCGGTATCATGGTGAAAATGGGAATTTTTGCAGCCATCAGGTGGCTGTTACCTCTTTTTCCTTTGGCAGTGCACAAATTTGATAATGTAGTAATTGTTCTTTCTGTAATAGGAATAATATATGCTAGTTGCATTGCGCTTGTTCAAACAGACCTCAAGAGATTGGTGGCGTGGTCATCCATTGCTCATATTGGTTTGATGGGAGCCGCAATTTTTTCTCAAAATGAATCAGGCTTGTCTGGTGTAATGCTCGAGATGTTCAATCATGGAATAAATATAATAGCCTTGTGGATAGTGGTATACATCGTGAATGAAAAAACTGGTATTAGAAAAATTTCTGAGTTGGGCGGTCTTGCTATCAAATCACCTACTCTGGCAATTTTCTTTGTGATAATTGTTCTTGCAAATGTCGCTCTGCCACTTACAAATGCATTCATTAGCGAATTCCTTATGTTTAATGGACTATTCTTATTTAGTAAATGGTACGCGGTGTTCGCATGCATTGGCATTATATTGTCGGCTGTGTATATGCTCAATATGGTTCAAAAAGTTTTCTTTGGTGTTTCAAATGCTATTACTGAAAAGGTGCAACCGATAGACTTGCGGCAAAAGATTGTACTTTCTGTAATGGTAATAACAATTCTTGCATTGGGCATTTACCCTGCACCAATATTGCATTTGACACAGGATACGGTTACGGATATTTTGCTAAGGATAAAATAAAAGATAGTAAGCGGAACTGGTAAAATGGTTTAGAATAATATTATGAACGCAATTATAATAACTGCAATCTGGGGAGTCATCATGATGTTTGGTGGAGTATTTTTTAAAAAAAGCACTACACCAAAGTATTGGGCTATTGCAGGCCTCATAATTCTTATAATATCCAATGTGCTTGAATTTTCCGGTCATCATTTCTTTGCTATAGATACAAAGGGAATGCTGAAGTTTGACAACTTTGGCCTTCACTTTAATACCATCGCATTTTCCTGCACATTACTACTGGTGTTATTAAACGGAAGAGATATTGAGAAAGTCGGCAGCAATGTTTCAGAATATTTTGCACTTATATTTTTTGTCTTGTGCGGTGTCTCCATTTCGTCTTCCTTCAATACTTTATTGCTGCTTTTTCTTGGAATTGAAATCATGTCTATCCCTTTGTACATTCTCACGGGAAGCGATAAACGTAATTTGAAAAGTAACGAAGCATCTTTAAAATATTTTTTAATGGGTGCCTTTTCTACAGGTATTATGCTAATGGGAATTGCACTTATTTATGGTGGCAATACACTTGGCTCATTCTATATCGACGCCATACAGCTTGGTGATGGCAAGCTTCCTGTAATGATAGGAGCAGGATTAGTATTGCTTATGGTAGCAATGTCTTTCAAGGTTTCTGCTGCGCCATTTCATTTTTGGACGCCAGACGTTTATGATGGCGCACCCACAGTTTTTACATCCTTCATGGCTACTATTGTGAAGATTGCGGGATTTATAGCTTTCATTCGTCTTTTCAAATATTCTTTTGGAACTATGCAACAGCAATGGCAAATGCTGATTGTAGTAATTACTGCCGCCACATTACTGATAGGTAATCTTACTGCCGTATTTCAGCAAAGTGTGAAAAGGATGCTTGCTTACTCCAGTATTGCGCAGGCAGGTTTTATGATGCTGGCACTGTTTGCACTTAACGATACTGCGAAAGAAGGTTTATTGCTTTACGCCGCTGCTTATAGCCTGGCTTCAATAGGCATGTTTGCTGTATTGGTAAAAATGAACGACTATACGGTTGAAGGATTTAACGGCCTTGGCAAATCGCAGCCAGCATTAGCGTTCACCGCTACTATATTTTTATTATCTCTCACAGGAATTCCGCTCACAGCAGGCTTTACCGCAAAATTTTATATGCTTCTTGCTGCATTAAAAACAGGTCATCAACTCTGGCTGGTCATCTTTGCAGTGATTTGCGCTGCTATAAGTGCTTACTATTATTTTAGAATTATCCAGGCAATGTATTTTAAAGAAGCAGCCGAAGGTGTAAACACTCAAATGGATGTTACTTCTGGTTTTAAGTTTTTACTGATCATTACATCTGCACTTATTATTATACTTGGTGTTTTACCGGGATTAGTGATTGACTGGATATACTACTAGTAATTTCTTTCGCTGACTTTTGATGGCTTGATCCCAGATCCAAATGCCATACATATAATTGGTAAAAGATAACTCTTCGGAAATTGTATCTTTATAATTCGCAACTGCCTTTTATAAACATAACGTTGCCTGATGCAATTTTTAGATTCATTCTCACTCGCTTTCCGAACGGTAAAAAGTAATAAACTTCGTACAGGCATCACTGTGGCTATCATAGCGTTTGGCATCATGGCGCTTATAGGCATCATCACTTCTATCACAGCTATGAATCAAAGCCTGTCAGAAAATTTTGCGACAATGGGTGCAAATGGTTTTGCACTAAGGTATCGCGACAGGGAGGTGCATATAGGAAGAAGAAACGATGTGAAGAAAACCAACGTGAGCTCGCTGCGCCAAAAAAAATCTAATAATGGAAAAATATTTACTTACCAGGAAGCAAAGTTGTTTAAAGAACGATATAATTTCCCGGCAAAAGTCAGTATCTCTCTCCGTGGCCCCGGCAATGTTGTTGTAAATACCGATGCTGTTAAGACAAACCCCAATATCGCCATGCGCGGTGGGGACGAAAACTATCTTACTCAAAGCGGTTATACATTAGCGGCAGGCAGAAATTTTAATGCTATTGATGTGCAGAGTGGCAGAAGCATTTGCATATTGGGCAATGGTGTTGCAAAAAAAATGTATGGAGATAATACAGCGCGTGCTGTTGATAAAATCATAAAGGTAGCCGGCATTAGTTACCGCGTAATTGGTGTGCTAAAAGATAAGGGTTCAAGTGCATTGTTAAACGCTGACAATGTGGTGATCACTACATATAATAATATTCGTCGCTTGTTTCCGACAGACGGCACTTCTTTCGATATTGGTGTTACAGTAAATAACATGAATGATATCGAAGCGGCGATCGGTGAAGCTAAAGGAACTTTTAGGCCTATAAGAAAAGTTGCGATAGATGAAGAAAATAATTTTTACATCGATAAGAGCGACAGCCTTGCAGAAGTATTCATGAACAGTCTTGGCGCGATTACAACTGCCGCAGCATTCATCGGCCTCATCACACTTATAGGGGCCGCAATCGGGCTTATGAATATAATGCTGGTTGCAGTGAATGAGCGTACCCGTGAGATAGGACTTATCAAGGCAATTGGCGGAACGAAAAAAAGTATTCGTACGCAATTTCTTTTTGAATCAGTGCTTATAAGTTTGCTTGGCGCCATCTTCGGAATCATACTCGGAGTATTGGTGGGCAACCTCGTTGGTATGGCCCTTGGTACAGGCTTTGTTGTTCCGTGGGCATGGGTAATTACAGGTATCATTGTTTGTTCTGCCGTAGGCTTATTTGCCGGACTTTATCCTGCAATTAAAGCCGCACGACTCGACCCGATTGTTGCGCTGCGCTATGAATAAATGTTTTCTAATCCCCTTCTTTAATTAATTCGGTTACCTGCATTATTTTTTGATTAAAAAAAATTTTGAATTAAGTAAACTTAGACTATCTTTTCAAGCTGCAATATTCGTTTGCGAAGCGTTGTGGTGGCTCAAATGCTGAATGATCGAAAAAATAATATTCAAATATTAACATTCGATTTATTTCTTAACTTGTGCTTCACATTTCAAAATTTTTTTCAACTCAAAGGAGTAATAAGACTTTTTTTCGTTAGAATTGTGCTTGTAAATTATTAATCAAATTCATCTTCATCTTAAACATTTAAAAAACCTATCGTTATGGCAGAAACTAATACAACTGCAAACTCTACAGTAAAATCAAC
>JBDTVF010000101.1:0-10856 GCA_040007325.1 Ginsengibacter sp.
AGATCACCACCATCATCATTAGCACTAAAAGGAATTGTTGCTCCTGTAGTTCCGTTTATCCAGTGTGAAAAAGCACCATGATACCTTATGCAATTGCTTTTAAGAAAATCTACAATCGTATTTATTCTTTGCAAACCCTGCGCTCTTGTAATAAAACCTCTGTCAGCTGCGGCAATAATACTCATAACGCCAAAGCCGGTGCCGCCGGTAGTTACGGTTTCACCTGATGTATTTCTCTCTCTTGCCATGCCCGATATAGAATGGCCGAAATCCCAAAAATATTTGAACGTTTGTTGTTCAATGAGATCGAGTAAAGCATTATCTGTTATGCGGGGAAACTTATCACTGGAATCAATTTGCGTTATAAAACTTATTGATATAGGTGTGCGCAAAGTTGCACCGGCAACAGATTGTAGCGCAGTCGAAACTGAAATGATGTATTTCGATAAAAATCCAAGAGACGAAGGAGGCTGTATTACAATTGTACTGTCGTTATTTTCAAAGGATGAATTAAATGACACAGTCGTACCATTAGCGGCGGAAAAAGAAAACCCGGCGGCAACAGTACTTTTATTTACAGGAGAAGAAAACGAAAATTTAATGACCGGCTTTTTTGGAATATCAAAATTGCCGGGCGCAAGCGTTTGATTATTTAGTTTAATAGCGGTTGATGAAAAGGTCGTGGGAGGTGGCGGTGTTTGCGGTGTTGATTCCTTTTTTGAACAGGAAAAATTTAGAACTGTCAGCAAGAAGAATAACGAAAGCTGAATAAGCGGGTGCGCTATATATTGCTTAAGGCGCGAATATTGAAGATAGGTGTAAATCATTCTATTTTTTGGGATTGAGCAATGAAATCGAATCATTATTTCTCGCCACTATCAATGTGTTGCCGTATTTAATATTTTTTATCCATTTCAAATCCCGCACCTGTCCGGTAACCGATGATAAATTTATTTGCGGTATAAAGTGAACATTCCTGTTTCGATCAACGCTGAACAGGCCTAATGCCTGGGCATCGTACCTGCCTTCATAAGGACTTACATCAAAAAAGTTTCCGCCGGCGAGGAACATATTTCCTTCTTTCGCTGTATTGACTTTTTGAAAAGAAAACATGGGTGTTAGTTGTAGCTCCGGTGGAAGATCTTTGATCGTAAATTTCCCCATTCCATCGCCGTAGAATATTGCTGAAGCAAGTCGCTCTGCCGGGTAGGGTTTAATGGTATCGACCCAACCATAAAATACGTCTTTCATAGGAACACCGGCATAATCAGAATATAAAAGGTAATGAGTTTTTAAGGCCGGCAGTTGGCGCTCTACTTCATCTTTTGGCAAAAACGGGTACTCCTGGCCGCTTGAAAAATAACTCAGCAATTGCTCTACGTGACCATTCTGATCGAAATCGGCTACGTATAAATTTAAAGGGCCACTTTTGCCACTACTAAATTTATTATTCAGGCCCCAATTGCCGGCGATGAAATCAAGGTTACCATCTTTATCTACATCATCAATGAAAATGTTTTCCCAAAGTCCCGTGGAATTTGGGACAATAGTCTTCTTAAACTTTCCATTTTGATTTAAATAAATAGTCACTGGCATCCATTCGCCTGCGACTATCAAGTCAACCCAGCCATCTTTATTCACATCGGCAAAAGAAGCTGAAGTGACCATTCCAATATTAGTAAGCTGTATCGTATTGTGATCTGCGATGGAAAAATTTCCTTTGCCATCATTCATCAATAGATAGGAAGTCTGAGGTATACCAAACGCTTTCGAATCTGCAAGTGTCCCCACAAATATGTCTTCGTCTCCATCTTTATCTATATCGGCAACAGTTACGCAGGATTTATTTTGAAAAATAGCGGGAAGAGAATTTACGGTTTTTGTAAAATGACCTTTGCCATCGTTAATATAAAGCCGGTCAATTAAGCCGGAATTATCTCCAAAAAACTCATTGCCGCCACTCACAACATATAAATCAGGGTGACCGTCTCCGTTAGCATCAAAAAATTTCGCATCTACATCTTCACAATTTTTATCTAAGGAAAATACTGCCGTGTCGGACGAAATAAAATTACCATTCGGCTGTTGAAGCATTAGTGTACCCGATTGTCCTGCTGCCCCACTTGCATAAAAATCTTCCAGGCCATCACCATTTACATCTGCAGTTGCTATTTTAGGTCCGCGGGTAGATTCAGCATGAGGGATTAAATATTGAACATTGTAATCCTGGAAATTGTCTTCTCTATGCTTCCATGGTAATTTTACAGAATCGGTAATAGAGCTAAACAATGCAGAAGCTGGTTTGAAATGATCATCATAAATGAAAATGCCGCCTGCATTTTTTTGTTCTACAATTAGTTGCTTATTTATAGTGATTGATTTCAGCACCTGAAATTTTTGATCGGGCCACACAATGATAATGCTGTCGACTCCAGACGAGTCCAGGCCAAAGTGCAGCCGGGTGTCTGATGAAGACTGAAACCCTCTTGTTAGCATTAGCTGCTCATATTGCATTTTATTTTTTTGAAAAACATATGCTTTACTGCCAATTCCAAAAGTGTTTCCACCTTCACCCTTAAACGAAATGGAAAGAAAATTTTTCTTCGGTGCATTGTTTTTATAAATCATTGCCGGCGCATTAGTCGCATTTACAACCAGGTCAAGATTACCGTCATTGTCCAGGTCAGCATAAGAGGCTCCGTTGAAGTACCCTCTATATTTTTCTAATCCCCATTCATCGCTTTTATCTTCAAAATTTAATTTGCCATTTCCTTTATAAATAAAAGAATGCGAAATGCCGTCGGGCATTTTTGATATCGCTTCTTCATCGAGTTTGTCTGAGTTATCAGGCTGACGTTGCATGTAAGCGTTAGAAACAAACTTCACATAGTCGAGATCAGTTGTGCGCTTTACAATGCCGCTGGTAATAAAAAGATCTTTGTTTCCATCATTGTCAAAGTCAGCAAAAAGCGGTGACCAGCTCCAGTCTGTGGCAGCAACGCCACTAAGCAAGCTTGTTTCACTAAAAGTACCGCCATTTCCATTGTTGCGCTGCAGGCAATTTTTGGAGTACTGGTACTGGTAGCCGTTAGTTGTTAACTTGAATTTGTAGATCTCGGGGTTTTCATCACTGCCATACGTTTTCAAAATCTTTTCATCCTTCGGCAACATATCTACCGTTATCAAATCAAGCTGCCCATCATTATTATAGTCAGCAATATCATTTCCCATGCTAAACCTGCTATAGTGCTGAAAATGTTTTGCGCCGCTTTCGGTAAAAGTTCCGTTACCATTATTGATATAGTAATAATCATTTTCATGAAAATCGTTGCCTATGTAAATATCGTCCCAGCCATCATTATTGAGATCACCAACGGCTAATCCCAAACCATATCCCAGGTTGCCCTGGTAAATTCCGGCGGCGGCAGAAACATCCGTAAACTTTTTAGCTGCTGTATTAAGATCGTTCCGCAATAACTTATCACCAGAATGAGCATCGTATATTCTGCGATGCGATGTGTCTACGATATTTTGGTTTGGCCTGTCGCTTTCATTCAAGAGGTAGCAATCAAGATCGCCATCATGATCATAATCGAAGAAAACTGCCTGAGCAGAATAGCATGAAAAATCCAATCCATATTCGGCGGATTTATCGGTAAAAGTGCCATCATGGTTATTAATAAATAGCTGGTTGTGGCCCTGTAAACCAAGCTTCTGACTGACGGCACAAACATAAATGTCCAGCCAACCATCTCCGTTTACATCAGCCATTGTTACACCACTACACCATTCGGAAATACCTGCCACGCCTGCTTTTGCAGTGATATCCTCAAACTTGAAATTTCCTTTGTTGATATAGAGCTTATTATTACCCCGCGTGTTTGCAGTAAAATAAATATCTGGCAATCCATCATTGTTGATATCGCCGGTTGCAACGCCGCCGCCTTCGTAATAATAGAGATAGTAGAGAATATTGAAACCTGGCCGCTCAGGTAAATGGTTAGTAAAAGTGATATTAGTTTTTGACGGGGATAGAGATTCGAATAATCTCTCCTTGTCCCCGCAGGAAGTGAGGAATAAGAGAAAAAGTGTTATACCTAAAATACCTAACTTTTTTACAGGCATAGGTGTGTATATAAAAATTATTATTCTAAAGATAAAAGTTTGTATGCGCCCGGCGACTGCTCAATGCCGGATGTCGCATAATAAAAAGGGTCGCATTGGATCAATGCAACCCTTATAACTCATTACTTTCTTTTACAATTTATTATCGTACAAATTTTTTACTTCTGCCGCGGATAATGCTTTTGTATAAATGCGGAATTGGTCAAGGGCTCCATTAAATGATTTGGCCCATGTCTCAGGGCCATGTGTAGTAAGGCTGGGATTTGTCTGGAAAGCAAAACTTCCCAGTACCATTCCAGAAGCATCGTCAAATTTTAAATCGCCGTAAGTGCCCCCTCCAAGCACCATATTATTTACACCAGTTGGCGCTCCATCCTTATAGAGAGTGAGTTGCGATGTTGCGGCATCGTAAGTTAATGCTATGTGTGTCCATTTTCCTAAAACATTTGTCAACTTCACATTATCGTCCTGAATCCATTCTTCACCACCGCCGGTTACATTTGCATTAAACATGTGAATTTTCATGAACACCGCATTTGGATCGGTAGGATCACTATAATTCTCTAAAAATATTTCCAAATTACCCCAAAATTGTGTGCTATTTGAAATAGCGAATATACCCTGTGCACCACCTTGTATGGGGCCAGGTGCCCCATTCATCCAAAATGCAAGAGATAAACTTCCCGGAGCCTTGAGACTACTGTTTAGGTTTGGGGCCAAAACATATCCGCTTGTACCAATTTGAGCGGCACTCCCCCCAGTTACTCCTAATACATAAGTTACTCCCGGCACAAAAGAAATATTGTTCGTAGTAGTAGAAAGTTGGTTCTGTCCCGTATCAGTTGAAGTACCATCAAAAGGCCAATAGCTATTTGCACCTAAAATTTGAAGAGTTGGTGGCCCCGGATCGAGAATTAGTTCTCCTAATGCAGGCCTCTCCAACTTCTGACAAGATGTAATGACCAACGAAGCAACAAACATCGTAGCGAGGCCAATTAATAATCTTCTATAAAATTTCATATTGTAAGATTTAGTATTTTCTAAATTAATAATTCGGATTTTGTATTAATACGCCGCCCGATTTATCAATCTCTCCCTGGGGAATGGGTAGTAATCTGTTCTTTTGTTGATATAAAGGGCTTCCCGATGCTGGCAAAACTGTTACATCAATTCCCCATCTCACCAGGTCATAAAATCTCTGTTCTTCCATTGCTAATTCTACAAAACGCTCATGCCTGATAGCAGTTCTCAGAGCGGTCTGATCGGTGGTAGTAACCGGGGGTAGGGAACCCGATGTACCTCTTGCCCTTGCTCTTATTAATTCCAGCCAGCCAAGAGCATCGGTTGTATTTTGAGCACCTCCAAGTTCATTAGCAGCTTCAGCTGCCATTAGTAAGACATCAGCAAACCTGAAAATACGATGGTCCATCCAATTACCAAACCGATTATTCAATGCCAGGCGATCAGCAGGATTGGTATATATTTTTTTATTCCAATAGGGCTGAGGAACTGTTGGAACCGGGGGAACATTTTCACCAAATAAAGGATCTACCTGTCCTGAATACAGGATGGTTGCAATTCTTCTGGGATCACCTGCCTCATATTCATCTACTAATTTTTGAGTAGGTACATCCCATCCCCATCCCAAATCCCATTGGCCTGCACCTCTTACACCCTGCACCTGTGCATATTGAATTCCAAGTCCTGTTTCGGTAGTAGTATAATAAGCCTGGATTTCAAAAATTGATTCCGGGCCATTTTCACCGAAATTTCTAAACTGACTGCCATAATCATTCACGAGGCTATATTGATTTAGATTAATAACCTCTTTACAATAATTTAAGGTGCCCGCCCAATCACTTCGCCATAGAGCAGCTTTCGCTTGAAGCGCCATTGCGGCTCCTTTGGTTAATCTTCCAATATATTTAGGGTCCCAGGATACAGGTAATATCGAGGCAGCCTCCGCTAAATCTGCATCTATAAGAGTAAAAATTTCTCCCTCAGTGGACTTGGGAATATTTACCTGTGCGGCATCATTTACTTTAAACTCAATTTTTGGCACCTGTCCAAATGCCCTTACCAAATCCCAGTACGCATAGGCACGCAAGAATTTTGCTTCCGCCCTATTCACTAAAGTATTAGGGTCGGTCAGGTTTAAGGAATCAATATCTGCGATGATGGAATTAGCTGCGATGATCAATGCATAATGGGCAGTCCAAAATTCCTGTATGCCACCATTACTTTTGTTATACTGGAACTCATCAAACATTTGCCCTTGATCTGCTCCATCGGAAACAGAGCTTCCTTTATCTGCTTCGTCCGATCTAAATTCCATGATACCGAGATACAAATGATTATTGAAGCCTCCGGCCCGAAGAAGCGAATAAGTCGCAAATATTTTGCTATCATAAGATCCGGCCGGTACATCTGTTTCAACATATCTTCCTAATGGTTGTCTGTCGAGAAATTTATTTTTACATGAAGAAATAACCATCAGCGTCAAAAGAACTGCCGGTAGTACACTCCACTTTATCATAATTCTTTTTTTCATATTTCGGAATTTAAAAATTTAAATTTATTCCAATTGAATACACCGCAGGAACGGGATATGTCCCATTATCGATACCAAAGGAAGTCGCGTTACCTCCAATTTCGGGCGTATATCCTGTATTGTTTGCAAATGTTGCAAGGTTCTGAGCATTCGCGTAAATACGTAATGATTTGATTTTGGCCTTGCCCAACATATTTTGGCCAAACGTGTACCCTAATTGTAAATTTCGTATTCTAAAGAAGCTACCATCTTCAATCCAATAGTTTGAATTTTGATAATTAACTGCTCTTTTTGTACTAAGGATTGGTTCCCAGTTTGAAGTTCCAGGACCGGTCCAGCGATCCAACCTTCCGGTTAAATAATTAAAGTCTGCGAAGGTGCCCTGGTTCCAGGCACGATAGATCTCATTCCCATAAACGCCTTGCATATCAATACCAAGATCAATTCCTTTGTAAGCAAAAGAAATTGAACCGCCATAGGTAAAATCGGGAGTGGGGTTTCCGATCACGGTACGATCATCAGTAGTGATTTCATTATCACCGTTTATATCTTTATATTTTATATCTCCGGGCTGAACAATGCCAATTTTGCTTACGGGGCTCTTAGCTATTTCGGTATTAGATTGGTAAATACCGTCACTCACATAACCGTAAAAATATCCGATAGGGAAACCCGCCGTAGTCCTGGCCGGGCCATTGATAATTTCAAACCCTGTCTTATTCAGTTTATTGACTTTATTTTTAATCGTCGTTAAATTACCGGAAACATTGAAATCTATATCACTGGCAATTTTAGTATTGTAGCTGGCAGAGAATTCAAAGCCACTGTTTGATATTTCACCAAGATTCCCCAGCCCCGGCAATGTACCGGATGGGCCTGCAATAAGTGTTAACACGTCTTTTGTTACCTTGTTATAGTAATTTGCTTCAAAATGAAGGCTATTCTTAAAAGTGTTCAACTCTAATCCCACTTCATAAGAATGAACCGTTTCCCAGTTAAGGTTTGGATCAGGAATATATTGTCTCTCCAAAGCAGGAACAATATTATTCCCGAAAACTCCGGAATTAGCATTTGTAAGTGTAGGATAAGCCGGGTAACGATATCTGTCATCAATATTTTTATTACCCAGAATTCCCCAGGATCCTTTAAGCTTTAAATAATCAAAAATGTTTTGATTTGCAAAGAAATTTTCTTTGCTAACAACCCAACCTACACCAACAGCTCCAAAATTTTTCCATTGATTTCCCAGACTGTAGAACTGGCTGCTGCCATCTCTTCTGAAAGATGCATTTATTAAATATTTATTTTCAAAATTATAAAGCGCTCTTGCCAAAAATGAAAGAGAAGCATCTTCCCAGGCGCTGCCCGAACCCCTTTTTGTTGACGGATCACCAACGGCATCTACGTACCATTTGTCAGGGTTATTAGGAATCATTTGTGCACTTCCCTGCTGCACTGAAGAGTTTGTCCCTTCATACGCCCTGTAATAAGTAGTAACACCGCCAAGCAGTGAAAGATTATGACCGCCAAAATTTTTCTTAAAAGTTAATAAGTAGTCCATTTGAGTTTTAGGATAAATATCCTGGCTTTGCGCCACAGAGGTCGATCTGCTGGACGTATCCCTTTTATCATTGCCAACAATTTCGGGATTGTAAACAACTAAAATCGGCTGATAAGATCTGGACGTGTTAAAGCCATAATCCGCGTACAATTGCACCCTAAAATTAAAGTTTCTAAGAAAATCCACTTCCCCGTAAATACTTCCCACTGCCCGGTATTCCCTGCCTATGAATGTATTTTTATTATCTTCCACGCCTACCAAAGGATTAAATACCTGTGCCCTCTGAAAGGAAGGTAAAGTATGGTACAATCCCGTACTCTGGTCATTAACCGGAGCAATAGGAGCAGCCCTTATAGCTGAGCCAACAGCACCCTGTGCCTGGCCATCTGGTAAAGGAAGTTCCGCCCTATAGGCATTCATGGTAATCCCAAACTTCAATCCTTTAGCTACTCTCAGCTCATCGCTAAAGTTGAGTGTATATTTTTTAAGTTGTTCGTGTTTAATAATACCTTCTTCGTTTATATAGCCAAGCCCCATGTAAAACCTGTTTTTTTCCGTAGCGCCTGTAATACTTATATTATTATAATTAATTACACCATCCTGAAAAATTTCGTCCTGCCAATTGGTATTCGCATTCCAGAGAGAGTAATCGAAAGTTCCGGCTCCCTGGTTAGCTAACTGCTCGCTATACAATTCTTTAAATTGCGATGCATTGGTCAATTTAATTTTGTCCTGCACTTTCTTAATTCCAACTGAAGAATTGAGATTGACAAGCAACTGCCCCGCTTTAGCTTTTTTTGTGGTGATGGCAATGGCTCCATTAGCACCACGTACACCGAAAATTGCGAGAGAAGATGGATCCTTTAAAACCTCAATCGACTCTATATCTGCAGGATTCAAGAAATTAATGTTATCGTTTAAAATACCATCAACGATGTATACAGGTTTCACACCATTAATCGTGTTTGTACCTCTTATTCTCACATCCGGCTCAGCGCCCGGCCTACCTGAATTTACTATAGATAACCCGGCTACCTTCCCCTGCAATAACGATAATGGATTTGCTGATGGTTTATCAGCAATTTCTTTTCCTTTTATTGTAACAATAGATCCAGTCAAGTCTCTTTTTTGTGCCGTACCATATCCGATCACCACTACTTGCTCAAGTTCTTTAGCAGCGCTTCCTTTCAATACTATATTAACATTTGCACGGCCTGCTAAAGGAACTTCCTGGTCGGCGTAACCCAGGGACGAAATACCAAGCGTTGCAGTAGTGCTACTAACATTTAATGAAAAACTGCCGGAGGCATCGGTAGCTGTACCCCCAGTGGTACCTTTTTCCTGAACTGTAACTCCCGCAACTCCTTTTCCATCTGATCCAACTACTTTTCCTGAGACGGTAGTGGTTTGGGCATGAGATTGAAAAGGAAACATAGTTCCCAATACAAACAACAAGGGTAAAATACCCTTGCAAAAATATTTTCCTGAAAGCATGATCAGTTTTAGGGACATATCAAAAGTTTTTGTGTAATAATAAAAGGGAAGAGAATTAGCAATCATCAGAATAAAGACAATCAAAGGTACTATTTTGATGCACATGGTTAAATTTTTTATAAAGAACCTTACCAGATATTATCCTGCAAGGATAATTTTTCATTGATCGTTTTTCTTTGTTCCCTGGCCTTAAAACGCAGCACTACATGGCAAGCGATTAATTTAAACTTCGAACCATGATAAAATACCGTTTGTAAAAAGTTGGTAAAAAAAAATTAAGGGCATCTCTAAAAACTTACCTTTCCCTCTCCTTTGGAGAGGAATTAAAGGTGAGGTTTAAAAAAGAAACAAGTTTTTAGAAATGCCCTTAATTTAAATAGGCTGCTTGACTTTATCAATTTCAGAAGATGATAAATAAGAAATGCTCTTACTCAAAAATCGCCTCATTACTAATACCATAAATTTTGAAACCAACTACATCTTACAGCTGTATGAATTGCTCCCGAAAGAAAAAAGAATTATAGTAGATGTATTGAGGCAAATAATTATTGAAAATCTGCCGTCCGAGTGCAAAGAGAAAATATCTTATATAGAAACCACGGTCTTTGCATTGTTTGGCCGTCAACTGTGCCACGTGGAGGTATTAAAGAAGGTGTGTTGCACGGCGTCTGGATGGAAACCAATTCAAGGACGCTGAACATTACCTTACTCATGGAACTAATAAACAAATCTTCCATAAAATTTTGGTGCTATTGCGGAGTTTTCGCTATCGGAATTTCGAACCATACTTAATTTTCGTGAAGTCCCGACGTCTTAAAATTGTTACACCCTTCTTGTCGCCATACCTGATTATAAAATTTTCACGCAATGGCAAAGGCGACTGCGCATAAATATTACCTGCAGAGAAAAGTAATAATGTAGAAACGCCAAGCTTAAATTCAGGCAAGACTGCCTCTCTATAAACTGATACTTTCATGTTTAAATTACTTACGCTTACTTTTCTTGCTTTCGATGTTTTTTTTGCTGAAGCATAACAGCCGGTTATTTGTATTGATAAACTTCGAATTTTTCAATGCCGGTATTCCAGAATGCAAAGCGCCATGCCCTGCCCTGGTCATCTTCATC
>JBDTVF010000102.1:0-10836 GCA_040007325.1 Ginsengibacter sp.
CATTTTTCACCTGCTCATTTATTATCGAAGCGCTTTCACGGCTTGTTGCAGTAAAATACAGTACGAGATTATTTTCGAGCTCGTGAAGGTATTGTGATTTTATCCGTAATGGATTTACAATCACTTTATCATCTTCATAAAATTCCATAAAATTAACGCCGCCAAACATTGCAGCATATTGATCCTGTTTTCCACCTGTGAGTTTTAAATCTTCTCTTTCTATCTGGTAGGCATAATGAGCAATATCATAATCGCCCAATGGAAGCTTAAGCCACTCAACGAATGCACCGATAATAGCGACTACAAGTGTGGAAGAAGTTCCAAGCCCTGAGCCGGCAGGTGCATCAACAAATGTTGACAAACGGAAGCCTGTTAACGGCATTCCAAAATCTTTATGAATACGATTGTAAACGCCTTTTAGTAAATCAAGCTTACCGTCTATTGGTAAAGATTCCGCCCATTCAAATCGTTGTTCTTCCTTCCTGTCGAGCGCCTGCACTATGATGGCATTTTCATCAAGTGTCTCAATATTGGCATAGGCAAAAAGGGAAACCGTTGCGTTTAAAATAGCGCCGCCATATTGATCGCTGTAAGGACTCACGTCGGTACCACCGCCTGCGAGGCCTATACGCAATGGGGCTTTACTGCGGTGGATCATTTAAATAGTTTGATATAATGAGCAGGGGTTAAAACCGTTAAAGTGGACGGAGCGTTTTTAAAATCTTTAATATTTCTTGTAATGAAAAAATCCATTCTATGAAATTGAGCAAGAAAAAATAGTAATCCATCCTCTATGTCATCGAATATCTCTATAGAAGAATATATAATACTATGCTCAAACGGAAGAACCTTAATAACAGGCCAGATATTTCTTAACATCTGCATGATATTTTTTCTCTTTTCTTTTTGAAGAAAATAAATAGATGTCGCAAGTACTGATTCAGAAACGTAACATTCGATATATCCTTTACTCGCGGCATTGAAAATATCTTCTATTTCTGTCAATTCACCTTCACGGCCCAATAAGAAATCCAGGATAATATTTGTGTCGAGAAATAATTTATTTTCTGCCATATTTCTCTTCTCTATAGTCGTTAATTATTTTTTTGTATTCGTAATTCTTTACAGGCTTAGCAGGAAATGACTTTCTGAAACGCTGTGAAAACGTTTCGTCATTTTCTTCTACTTCATTACTTTTCCTTGAAGTGATTTTTTCCAGGTATTCTTCTACAATTGCTGATATACTTTTATTTCTTTTTTTTGAAAAAACTTTTGTCTTTTTTATAATTGTGTCTTCAATATTAAGTGTGAGTTTTGTTTTCAAAGCTTGCTATTTTTTACAAATATACGTAAGGATTAAATGTTACGTAATTCTATTATTTTTCTTATCATACTCTTCCAGCTATACTTCTGTTTTTCCTCACGCAGATGAGGTATAAAATATTCTTCACCAATTTCAAAATACTCTTTGATCTTTTGCGCAATACTTTCAGCATTGGGCTCCGCAACGAGGCCAACTTTTTTATCTGGAACCAACGAAGGAAGTCCACCAACATTGGTAACGATCATAGGAACTTCAAAATGATAGGCGAGGGGAGTAACGCCGCTCTGCGTAGCATTTCTGTAAGGCTGCACAACGCAATCTGCCGCACATAGATAATATTTTACCAGGCTGTCTGATATGAATTGTGTGTGAACTATAAGATTGTTTTTGATCGACGGCTCATTGATTAGCGCTGTATAATTCTTTTCATCTCCATAAAATTCACCGGCAATTAAGAGTTTAATATTTTCCGTTTGCGGATCATTTCTCAAAATCTTCATTGCATTTAATAAAATATCCAATCCTTTATATTTCCTGATGAAGCCAAAAAATAAAATCACCTTTTCATTTAAATCGATACTCAGTTTTTGCCTTGCTTCATCTTTACTAATCTTTTCTCCAAAATTATCATACAATGGATGAGGCACAAATCGTGCGGGTTTGTTGCTTGCAAATTGTTGTAAATCGCCAAGTACTTTTTCACTCATAGTTATGAAACCATCTATAGCTTTCAAAAAATATTTTGTAAAGGCTACATCGCCCGGCCGTTTTTCGTGAGGAAAGATATTGTCAGCTATACAAACAATCCGTGTGTGTTTGTTTTTTTTTACACGTCTTAAAATTGTTCCCAGGCAAGGTCCCATAAACGGCAACCAGTAGCGCACCACAATCACATCCGGTTTTAAATTTTTTAGTTCATTGCCAACAGAAATCCAATTGAGTGGACTGATGGAATTTATTCTCACTTTAATAGGAATGTTTGCTGGCGGCGGTTCGCTTGAATACTGACTCGTACCGGGAAAAAGAAATGATGGATACTGGTAAGAGAAAGTATAAATAGTGGTATCGTATCCCTGGTCAATAAATTCTTTTGCGAGCCGCTCATCGTAAGATGCAAGGCCGCCGCGAAGCGGATGCGCCGGCCCTATAATGATTACAGATCTTACTGTGTTGTCTTGCAAATGGGATTGAAATTTAGAACCGATGAAATAAATGAGTTCTGCTAATTGATCTTATCCTCTATTAAATAATTATTTCTTTCGGCGCCGTTTCTTGATATAAGCTCACCCAAGAAGCCGGCGAGAAAAAGTTGTGTTCCGATGATCATTGCAAAAATTGCGAAGAAAAAAAGTGGCCGTTGTGTCAAGCCTGTTTTATCGAAAAAGAATTTGGTAATAGTAAGAAAGACGAAAATGCTAAGACCGAATAAAAATGAAATAGTGCCCCACAGCCCAAAAAAATGCATAGGATTTTTTCTAAACTTGCCTACGAACATGATCGACATCAGGTCCAGGAATCCATTTACAAAGCGACTCCATCCAAACTTTGTAACACCATATTTTCTCGGCCGGTGCTCAACAACTTTTTCGCCAAATTTTTTAAAGCCTGACCATTTAGCAAGAAGGGGGATGTAGCGATGCATTTCTCCATATACCTCTATACATTTTACCACCTTATTCTTATAAGCCTTGAGGCCGCAATTAAAATCATGCAGATAAATGCCGCTTACTTTTCTTGTTGCCGCATTAAAAAGTTTCGAGGGAATATTTTTCGCAAGCTTACTATCATATCTTTTTTTCTTCCAGCCCGTCACGATATCGTAGCCATCAGCAAGCACCATTCTTCTAAGTTCTGGAATTTCATCAGGACTATCCTGCAGGTCGGCATCCATCGTTATGACTACCTCGCCTTTGGCAATTTTAAAGCCTTCATTTAATGCGGCACTCTTGCCATAATTTCTTTGAAACTTAATTCCCTTGACGAGCGGATTTTTTTTATGTAGTTCGCCAATCACATTCCAGGAGTTGTCGCTGCTCCCATCATCGACCATTATTATTTCATAGCTAAAAGAATTCCTTTCCATAACATCCCTTATCCACGCTTCGAGCTCGGGCAAAGATTCAGCTTCATCAATAAGAGGGATTACAACGGAGATATCCATTAAGACATAGGTTGATTAAAGTCGCCCCTGATCTGGCCAGGCTCTTTTTTTGTGATAGCAGCACCTATTAATGATGCCAATGACCCAAAAATGAGATATCCAATCAGCGTTCCCCCGATCACAAATACTGAAAAAAACTTCCTGGTCATCGCTAACCCCTGCTCCATTTGTTCCGATGTCATGTTTTTATTTTTTTGCATCGCAATCTTTGCCTGCTCAAGTCCTTGTTCTTTGAATTCTGGAAACAGGACTATAAAAATAATCAGGTATAAAATCATAATCACCGTTACCACAGCAGTCACTTTGAAGCCATGTCCAAAATAATTTCCAAAAGTGGAATTATAATTTATTTGCTTGCCATAGTTATTTACTGACCAAATGATGCCGACTACGAATATTGCGCTGGCTATCCATTTGGACGGGCCGTTCATATCAATACCGGTAAAATAAATAACAATTGAAATCACCACCAGAATAAGGCCGAGTATGAGACCTTTGGTAGTGGTAGTCGTGACTGGCTGTTCCATAATTATGAATTTAATGTGATAAAAATTTATTCGGGCAAATGTACTTTGTCTCCATTAATAATCCCAATCGCACGACCCCCGAGCTTTTTTCCAATAAAAGCATTGTTCCTGCATTTGGAATGAATATGTTTTTCTTCAAAAACATATTCTTCACCGGGTAAAAAAATCGTAAGGTGAGCGGTTTCTTTTTCGCGTATAGCAGGTACCGTAATATTAAATACGCTCCTGATATTTTCTGTTTGCATCTTCACAAATTGCTCTACGGGTATGCCACACATCCCAGCCACACCAAATACACATTCGAGAGTTTCCATACCATCTTCAGCATATTCAAACTCGCACACCTTATGATCCCAATCTTGTGGCTGGTGATGCGATGCAATGAAATCAACGGTGCCATCTTTTATTCCCTGCTTAAGAGCCTCGACATCACCTTCCGGGCGAAGTGGCGGATTTACTTTTAAGTTGGTGTCATAGCTTACAAGGTCTGCGTCGCTAAATGAGAGATGGTATGGTGTAACGGAACAGGTTACCTGTAGGTTTTCTTTTTTTGCCGCAGCAATCAGTTCAATAGATTTTTTTGTGCTTACCCCGGTAAAATGAATTTTAGAACCAGTATACCTTGCAAGTTCTATGTCTCTTGCAATTTGCAGTTCTTCTGCGATGGCTGGCTTTCCCTGGAGTCCGAGTCTCGTAGATACAATTCCTTCATTCATCAGGCCTGATGCACCGATGCTCCTGTCATCGGGCAATTGAATTAAAGTGGCATCAATTGCAAGCAGGTATTGTAATGCTTTTTGCAACATACCGGAAGATTGAATCGGAGACCATCCATCAGAGAAGGCTTTTGCTCCGGATCTATACATATCGTACATTTCAGCGAGCTCTTTCCCTTCGGCGTTCTTTGTGACGGCGCCAATTGGGAATAGGTCGGTAGCTAACGCTTTGCTTTTTTGAATAATATATTCAACCTGGCTTTTATTATGAACAACAGGCGATGTGTTTGGTGCCAGCATTACTTGCGTAAAGCCACCAGCAGCGGCAGCGGACGCGCCTGATTCAAGTGTTTCCTTATATTCCTGGCCCGGGTCACAAAAATTGGCAAAGCAGTCCATCCAACCTTGTGATACATGCAGACCTTCATGCTGGACTATTGTTTCATCGCCTGAAGGTGCAATATCATTTCCAATTTCTGTAATGATACCATTTGTAATTAGAATGTCTTTCGATTGCCCGTGAAAAGGAGAAGAAGGAGAGAGTATTGTAGCGCCTTTAATTAAAACCTTCATTAGGTTTATTAAAAAATTTGGTTGCGCTAAGATAGATGAATTAATGATAAATACTCTCCCCGGTTGTGATAGCTTTTGTTTTGCAGTTCTTTGCAATCAAATATTTATTACACCTATAAATCGCCCGGCGATTTGGGATCAGGTACAATATTCTCAACTGGTTTGATTGAGAGTAAATAGTTGTAGATCGCTTTTATATCATCATCGTGCAAATTGCGAAAATCCTGCCATGGCATAGGAGGGAGCAGATCCCTGCTTTTTTCAAGCCCTTTCGCTTTTCCTTCCGTTAGTGCTTTTTTAAACTGCTCTTCAGTCCAATTGCCAATGCCGGTTTTAGTATCGGGCGTTATGTTTGCGGCGAAGGACTGACCCCAGGGACCTATAGCGCTGGTAAGATCTCCGGCGAACAGCATCCATCCGTTTTTCAAGGCGGCCTGTTCAGCCTTTGCTATCGGACGTTGAGCAGGATACCCCGATAGCCGGCGCTCCATGTCTATTTGGGGACCTTGTGGGGTCATATTTTTGGGAGAATGACAATCATCGCAACCCATTACAGATACCAAATATTCGCCTCGCTTTACAAGAGTGTCATGGCTAACTGCTTCATTTTTTGGTTCCTCTTTTTTCGCCTCCTTATTTTCGCAGGAAAGTATTGTAAGTGATAATCCCATAATAATTGTCGTTAGTGCTAAAACTGATTTGCGCATTGTTTTGGTTGTTAAGTGTGAATAACTAAAATTTGCAACTAAAATAAATACTTCTTTTTATAATGTCAATATTGTACATGCATTGATTAAGAAAAAGTTTTTCTGAAATGAAAAAGGCTGCGCTTCAAAGAATATTTTAATTAAAGCGATCAGTTTCCTGGTTATAAATAGTTTTAAAATGATCATTTTTAAATAGAGCTATTCAAATTATTTTCTATGTCGCATAAAATCGATTGGCCTGAAGCAATAAAACCTTTGCTAAAAAAATATAAGGATACAAAGCATCCGCTTGAGTATAAGAGCATTTATCAACTTCTGGTGATGGTCATTTTATCCGCCAGGGATTCTGACAGGCACATTAATAGTCTTGCGCCAAAATTGTTTGAAGCATTTCCCTATATGGCTACTCTTTCAAAGGCAACGCCGGACCTTTTGACACAGTACATCGGCCCGGTTGTGAATTCTGCAAATAAATCCAATTGGCTTGTAGAACTTGCGCAACAGGTGAAGACAGATGCAAATATCCCACTCACAAAAGAATCGTTAAGTGCCTTAAAGGGTATCGGTAGTAAATCGGCGAATGTAATTTTAAGAGAAGCTGGTAAGCCTGCTGAGGGCGTGATGGTCGACCTGCATACGGTTCGTGTTGCGCCAAGATTGGGAATCGCAACGGGCAGCGATCCTAAAAAAATAGAAAAGCAAATTATGGAAGTATTGCCGCAAAAGGAATGGGATGCCGGTATGGCAATGTCTTTTCTGGGAAGAGAAATTTGCCGGCCTAAGCCAAAATGCGAAATATGCCTGATGAATAAAGTATGCGCTTTTTATAATGGATGGCTGTAGTTAGCTACTAGTAATTATTAAACTGCAGTATTCGCAATTACGTACCCAATTTCCTCTTAAATGCAAACCCCCTCCAAAGGAGGGGGAAGCATATTCGCAAACCAACATTAAGTGAGAAAAGTTTTCAAAAAGAAATGTCTACATCTATTTGAAAATGATTTTTTGATTGTGTTCGGTATTGTTATTTGTATCGAAAATGCGCAATATATATATGCCATTGCTTAAAGCTTTGCTTCTCTTCATTTCCAGTTTTTTATTCAGGCTGCTATTAAGTGTTTCTTCTCTGATCACCTGGTTATTTAAATTCATAAGCGTGATTTTATAGACGTGGTTGTCAGTATTTTTAAAATCGACAGTAAAATAATCGGTAACCGGGTTTGGAAATACGCGAATTTCAGTAGTTGCTTCACCCCTGGCTAATACTATTATATTACTATAGGTAAATGAATGATCAGCGCTGATGAGTTTCAGTCTGTAATAGTTATTGCCATTTTCATTCTGCTGATCGGTGTAATAGTACGTTTGATTATTTGTCGCTTGCACTTTGCCAATCTCGCTAAATGTATTATCGTTGTTTTTATGTTCTATTGAGTACGTAATAACATTTTCCAGCCCAAGTGATTTCCAGCTTAATAGTGCTTTTTCGCTTACAATCTTTCCTGAAAATTCTAATGCCTTCACAGGCAATACGCTGAAATTACAATTCCCGTCCAGGTGATAATTGTAGGTTCTGCTGATACAAGCGCCAACTGCCTGGTGAAGAATATATATACCGGTGTCTGATGGCATAAGAGTGGGTATGTACATCGAATTAGAACCAGATGAAACAATAGCGCTGTCAGTACTGCTTTCGGTGTCCTTCTTATACCAGGTGTAAGTTGAATTATAGATCGGGTCAACGGTAAGGGTTGTAGGTTGAACGAAACAATTGGATGAAGAAAAAATCTTATTATCAGCAAGTGGCAAAATACTTGCGTCTCCCAGGGTTCCGTTACCGCACGCATCCAAAGCCCTAAGTCTTATCAGGCCATATTTAGTACCATTATCAATATTAAAAAGTGGGTTAGCTTGTGGTGCAGCAATAATAGATGGATTATCAGGATAACTTCCGATAATTTCATAATTATAAGGACCAACGCCATTAGTTGCAACGGCACCAACTGTAAAACCATTTACATCGCATTGGTATGCAGTTGATTTTTGCAGATTGGGAAATGTATAAGGATTGATAAGTACCGTATCGTATACCGATTTACCACAACCATCATTAGCTACATATTTTACAATATAAGTTGCCGGGCCAAGGTCATCAAAAGTATACACTGAACCGCTTACAGAGTTAGGGCCCAATTCCGGAGATAGTGTTGCGTTATCTTTTTTTATTATTGAAACGCTGAGCGACCCCATGTTTGTGGAAACTGTGGTCTCAATTCTACCTGAGCCATTAGGCCATACACCACCGGGGCATTTAGTTATAGCCACCGGGTTATGATTGAAAGAACTATTGATTGCGGTTACATTTACAAAATTTGTCCTGCCGCAAATATCTGTTGCTACAAACTTATAAATCTGGCCTGCAATTATTCCCGTTACATTGTCAACAGTCATACTGCTTGTGGCAAAACTTTTATTGTATAAAAGGCTATTAGCCGAGTTGTAAATTTTTATGCTTACAGGTAAAGTGGCGCCGCTCGTACTAATATCAAATTTTGAAGAACCGTAAATGCAAGACTTGCTTGAATTTACCGTAAGGCCTAACGGTAAAGGCGATGCTGTAAAACATCTTGAAATTATAGTATCATAACATGCGTTGGTGATTTTTATGCAATAAGAACCATAAGATAAACCGGTAAATACCCCGGTTGAATTACAATTGACCAACTGATTACTATTGTTATAAAGGCAATACTGTGCTGAGGTAAGATTTTTTTGCGATGTGATTGATGCATCAAAAGTGCTACATGAATAATTGCTAAGTTGTACCGTATTGTTCACACTAGGAATAAGAGGTGAGATCGTAAAAGTTGTTGTAAAAGCCGTATCCGGGCAACTTACTTTAGTTTGTACATAATATGAACCAAGTCCAAGATTTGTAAAAACTCCTGAAGTATTGCTGTCCAATAATAAATCAGCGCTATTATAAAGTGAATAAAGAGGGTTATTTAAACCTATCGCCGAAACAGTGGCGGTAAAAGCATTACAACCAGTATTGGTTTGTTTTACAATAACAGAGTTTGTAGCTACAGGCTTATCTACAGTAAAACATCTTAAGAAGGTTGTATCAAGGCAACCATCATGCACTCTCACACAATAGCTTCCAAGTGCAATGCTATCAAAGATACCTGTAGTGTTGCACACCAACACATTTCCAAGCGTATCATACAGGCAAAACTGCGGAGTTGTAAGGCTATCACCCTTCACAATGATGCCAAAATTTGTGCAGTTAACATACGAAGTATTAATAACTGAGTTAACAGAAGGCATCGGTCTTTTCGCACTGAAACATCTTTGTATGGTCGTATCCCTGCAACCATCTTTTACAGTAATACAGTAATTGCCATAAGAAAGGCTGTTAAATACGCCAGTAGAATTAGATGCTACTAAAACTGATGAAGCATCATAGAGACTATATGTTGGATTAGTGAGCCCAACCTGGCCTGTAATTGATGCTGTAAAAAGAGTACAAGTTTTGTTGCTTATTGCCACACTTCCAATACTTAATGCAGGTGGATTAGCTGTAAAGCATCTTGAAAAAGTAGTATTTGTACAGCCATCAGTAGCGACGATGCAATAACTACCGTAAGATATGCCCGTAAATGCGCCGGTAGTATTACAAGCTATTTGGACATTACTGCTATTATATAAGCAAAAGGAAGGAGTGAAGAAATTAGTGATACCTGTTACAGATGCAGAAAATTTATCACAGGTGTTGTTGTAAATGTTTACAGTATTTCCGAGGGATGGGGCTAAAGAGATGGAGGTATTTCCCTTTTTTATATTACCACAATTATCTTTTACCACAATATCAAAAGAGGAAAATCCACGCATGTAAGCCGTAATATTGGCTGACGTTGACCAGGTAGTGTCGCCCGCTTGTCTCACGACACCATATGTAAACCCGGGTATGCCACCTACAGTACTTATATTCCCCTTGCTATCTATCACTTTTATGTTACCACTGGTTGAATCGCAGGAAATTTTGTTAAACGCATAAGAATCAATTCTCCAACTGTAACCTTGTATTGTTATTAACCTGGTTTGAATTCCGCCGCAGCTATCAGTCATTCTTATGCTATAGTCTCCGGCAATTAAATTAAAGAAGGCACCGGTGCTGTTTGATGTTCCAACTCCCATAGGAGAGGGAGCTACAATTGAATATACAAAAGGTGATCTTCCATCCTGTAAAGTATTAATTGAAATGCTACCGTTTGTTCCGCCTTCGCAGGTAATGTTCGTGCCTAAGAGGGTGAATCTCGGATCAAGATAAGTTCCGGAAACAACAATATTGCTTCTTGTGAAAGAGCAGTTACTTGTAATATCTTTCACTTCAATTGTATAACTACCTGCACTGAGGCCCGTGAGGGAGTCGGTCGAGGTAAAATCTGTATTGACAGGTCCGGTTGCTTTGTACTTGTAAGAACCTGAACCCCCGGAGGCAACTATTTTAATGGATCCGGTTGATGCACAACGCGATTCATAACTTTTAAAAGTTGCAGTAAGGCTGGAACAATCCTGCGCTGCGACATTTGAGTCGATAAGCGAGGAGAGATTGCATACAAAGATTAAGAAAATTAGTTTCAAAAAGGTGTAGAAAGGTTTCATACTCAGTTGTTTGGTTTAGCGAATATTTGTGATTAAGTGGCCGGTTGAATGTTTTTGTTTCCGACCTAAAGAAGTGTTTTCCGAAGATTTTTTGCATTTTTTGCGGTAAACACTTCACCGTAATTTCCACATAAAACGTGTTTTCCGATGCCTTATTGCATTT
>JBDTVF010000103.1:0-10792 GCA_040007325.1 Ginsengibacter sp.
TATTTGTTCATTTACTGTACTTTTGTTGCGGCTGAAAATTCATTGAATGCCCAGCCATCGTCAATGCGTAAACGTTAACGGCAATGGGTACACAAATCACACCTCAAGCGAAAATGACAGTTAAACAAAAAATGAAAAAAGCAATTTTTATTGCTGTGTTCTTCGGAGCGGTAGTTGCTAATGCACAATATAAATATCCGGAAAGTAAAACGGTTCAGGCTTCCGACACGTATTTCGGCACAACCGTTTATGACCCTTACCGCTGGCTTGAAGACCTCAAAAACCCGGAAGTTCAGGCCTGGTTTAAAACACAGGCAGACTACACAAATACGCAGCTTGCAAAAATTCCTAATCAGGATAAACTAATACAGGAATTTAAAAATTATGATGCGATGCGTTCAGTGCAGTATTCACCATTAGCCAAAACCGGTGGCAAATATTTTTACCAGAAACGCCTGCCGGGTGAACAAGCATCAAAACTCTATTATCGGCAAGGTGACGCAGGCAAGGAAATCCTGCTCTTTGATCCCCAAAAATATTTAGAAGGCAAAACCTTTGATTACAGTCCAAGCGTTAGCGATGATGGGAGCAAAGTAGTGTTAAGCATGAGCGAAGCTGGCAGCGAATTAGGCGACATCCGCATACTTGATGTGGCGACTGGAAAACTCCTGCCTGATATAATTAAGCACAGTTTTGGTGGAATTGCCGACGGAAGCGGAAGTGAAATTATATATGCCCAGGCTAAAAGTTATGATACGCACGACCCGGGACTTTTCCAAAACGCCCCATGTAAATTACACATCATCGGAACACCTGTTGAGAAGGATATCGTACTTGCAAGCTCCAAAAAAAATCCGGAAGAAGTGCTTGTTACCGATCTGCCTTATGTTTCATTTTTTAAAAATTCGCCTTATATGATTTTGCGGAAATACACAACAGAAAATAATCTGACTTTGTATTACGCATCGAAACAGGAATTAAAAAACGATACAATCAACTGGAAATCTTTGACTACTAAAAATGATGAAGTACGTAACTTTTTCGTTCACGGAAAGGACATTTATTTCCTGACGTCGAAAGGAAATCCTAAATACAAATTTATTAAAACGTCTTTTGAAAACCTGAACCTGGAAACTGCCCAAACCATTGCAGAAGGTGATGACAATTGGCAGATCTCAACAGACGGTATACAACAAACGAAAGACTATCTTATTTTCAATAAGACAAAAAATGAACTTGTTACCAAATTGTTTTTATGTGAATATACAACCGGGAAAACCTCCGAAATTGATATTCCATTGAAAGGAAATGTTCATGCAATTGGGTTATCAAAAAACCATAATGAAATTGTGCTGGCAACTTCAGGGTGGACACTTCCATACAATTTTTACAGCTACAATGTGCAAAGCAAAAAAATGTCAAATGGCATATTCAATATGCAATTCAACTATCCCAACCTGGAGAACTTTGTTTACGAAGAAGTTGAAATTCCTTCTTACGATAATACACTTGTACCCTTAAGCATCATTTACGAAAAAACAAAACTGAAGAGAAACGATAGCAACATTGCTTTTATGATAGGGTATGGTGCTTATGGCATATATGACATTCTTCCCTACTTCAATGAAAATATATTGCCTTTGCTTAATCGTGGTGTAGTTGTGGCGTATGCACACGTACGTGGTGGCGGAGAAAAAGGCGATGAATGGCATTTGGCAGGGCAAAAGGCAACTAAGCCAAATACATGGAAAGATTTTAACGCCTGTACAGAATATCTCATAAGGAATCACTATACTTCGGCTGATAAATTTGGAATTACCGGCTTAAGCGCAGGCGGCATCTTAATTGGGCGTGCGATTACCGAAAGACCGGATCTGTATAAAGTTGCTATCCCTGAAGTTGGTTTGCTGAATACTTTACGAAATGAATTTACCCCGAACGGGCCGCCAAATATTCCGGAATTTGGAACGGTTACCATAGAAGAAGAATTTAAGGCATTGCTCGAAATGGATGCTTATCAACATATTCAAAAGGGCGTTAAATATCCGGCGCAACTTATTACTACAGGTTTTAATGACCCTCGTGTAGAAAGCTATATTCCGGCGAAATTTGCTGCAAAAATGCAGGCGTACAACAGCTCGCAAAATCCGACATTCCTGTATGTAAATTATGCTGCGGGACATTTTGGGGGCAGTACAGCAGAAAATAGATTTACACAAACCGCTCAGGAATACAGTTTTTTGTTGTGGCAATGCGGAGATGAAGAGTTTCAGATAAAATGAATATTTATAAATAATAGGTATTATAGATGACTTAAATCCCCGGGCTGTTCCGGGAACGCGGCATTTATTTAGGATCCTTCTTGTTATTTTGGGTCATACCCTTACTCTTTCAACCCCTTCAAATACTCAATGCTCTTCGGTACATTCTCATATTCCTTATTGCTTTCATCTTCTATAAAGTAATGCTTAATGCCAATCTTTTTGGCTTCTTTCAAAATACCAGGTATGTCTACTTCGCCGGTGCCAAGCACTACATCATTTTCAGGACCGGTGCCACCGGTAAGATTTTTTACAGTGCCTTTTCTTATATCTTTCAGGTGCATCAGCTTCCAGCGGTCTCCGTATTTTTTTAAGAGTGATACAGGGTCTCCGCCACCAAATTGTATCCAGAAAATGTCCATTTCAAAAGACACATATTCCGGGTTGGTGTTCGTAATAATATAATCGAGCAAGGTGCCATTGCCGTATGGCTGAAATTCATAACCATGTGCATGGTAGCAAAGCGTAAGTCCGCTATCCTTTAAAACCTTTCCGGCTTTGTTGAAATCTTCACAGGCTTTTTTAGCATCTTCGAAAGTTAGTACATCCTTGTGAGGTATCCATGCACACATAACATAGCTGGCGCCAAGCAATTTTGCATCATGCGCTACAGCATCCGGCGCTTTTACCAATTGGTTGTAATCTGCCCCTGTCGCAGGTATGCTAATGCCTCTTGCATCGCACATCTTTTTAAATTCCTCCGGCGGCATTTTGTTACTGCCTCCTTCCATTTCGGTAAAGCCCATCGCTTTTATGGTGTCTAAAGTTTTTGCCACATCTATTGGAAAACTTTTTCTAAAAGTATATGCCTCCACCCCGAAAGGGAAAGTATATAAGCGCTGACCACTTTGCGCAAGTGTAGTGTGTGCGATCGATAAACAAATAGAAATTATTGCGACATACAGGATTGGTTTCTTCATGTTGAGCTTTTTTTTATTTCAATTTACCATAAATAAATTGAAAGAATTATGATGCAAAGAAGTGAATTTGGTAAATAGTGAAGAAACCCGTGGGGACTTTTAATTAAAATAAACCAGGATTCTTGTTGGCAAAAATTTTGTCGTCGCGCTTCTATAAAAATAAAAACAAATCATTGCTGACCAAAAATCCTTTGGTCATACCAACATATTTACTGAGGCTCGTTCTGGCCCTCTCCATTTGGAGAGGGGTTGGGGTGCGGTTTTTAATAATCTACCCGCGACTCGCTGTCGGCGATCATCTTCAATGTAAGTGCTCCGGCTATTATTATTACAATTGCAGAAAGAATTGGGATACTTATCTTATTTAGTAATTTTTTCGTTTTCATTTTAAATATTTTTTAAAATAGGCTCAATAAAAATGCCGGAAATTTTTATACCCTGGTTTTATATATTATTCCTGATTTATTCTATCTCCTTAAAAAAATCCAAACACCTTACTGCTTTAGCCATTTCAATGGCATTAGGTAAGTTAGTAAGAAGAAGGATTTTGAGACCGAAATATTTTGGAACAATTTCTGTAGTCTTTTTGTAAATCAAAGTAATATAGAAATAATTTAGAAAAAAGTTTCTAATCTGGTAAAATGGTCTTAGCTTAGATAATCTTTTCTAAAATACTCTTAACTCTTTCAGCAACTTTGAAAATTTTGTTGATCGGCGATTAGCACAATTGGGGAAACGGTTGCATCCAAATATTTACTTATTCCCCAAATTATAGTTCAGGCAAAAAATTATAGTCCAGTTAAAATTGCATTTTGATGATTAGTTGTAGTCAAAATAAGTTTCCCGCGAATCCATTTCTTAAAATCTTAAATATAAAACTATGGCCGACAAAGTAACCGACATTCATATTATCTGGATGACGTCAGGGCTTAGCTGTGATGGCGATTCAGTTGCTATGACAGGTGCCGTGAATCCAAGTCTCGAGGACATTGCATTGGGTGCATTACCCGGTATGCCTAATGTACATATACACAGCCCTGTAATCTCGTACGAGAATGGGGACGAGTTAATGCAGTGGTGGTACAAAGCGGAGAAAGGTGAATTGGATCCTTTTGTCTTAATTCTTGAAGGTTCGGTGCCCAACGAGGAAGCTATAAAAGATACGGGAGGGCATTGGGCGGCTATGGGGTGTACCGGTCCGTTTGGTGATCCTATTACTACCAATGAATGGCTCGATCGTCTTTCGCCAAAGGCAGCGGCTGTTGTTGCTGTAGGTACTTGTGCTACTTATGGCGGCATACCAGCCATGAAAAATAATCCTACAGGTGCGATGGGTCTTCCTGATTATCTCGGATGGAATTTCAAATCGAAAGCGGGCTTACCAATTGTATGCATTCCCGGTTGTCCTGCACAACCTGATAATACCACAGAAACTCTTTTGTATCTCGTGTTCCAACTCGCCGGCATTGCACCAATGATTCCTCTTGACGACGCTTTAAGGCCTACATGGTTGTTTAACCGTACCGCACATGAAAGCTGCGATAGGGCTGGCTTTTATGAGCAGGGAGATTTTGCACAGGAATATGGTTCTTCCAAATGCCTTGTGCAGATTGGTTGCCAGGGGCCAATAGTTTATTGTAATGTGCCAAGGCGTGGTTGGCAGAATGGTATTGGTGGTTGCCCGAACATCGGCGGAATATGTATGGCTTGTACTATGCCGGGCTTTCCTGATAAATTTATGCCGTTCATGGATGAAGCATTTGGTGCGAAATTCTCGTCGAACGGTGCCAAGTTTATTACAGGTCCCATACTCCGGGTCTTTAGAAATATTACAACGAAGAAAAAAGATACAGAGCCTGATTGGAGAAAACGTGGTAAGAAGATCACCAGCGGTTATGAACCCGCCTGGTAGTTATTGCATTCACAAATATTAATCATTTCAACTTCTAAAATATTTTATTATGCCTCCTGAAGTAATGACCAAACCCCGGACTACGCAAAGTAATCCGAATATTGTGGTAAAGGAAATGTCGTGGGATCCCATCACCCGGATAGTTGGTAGTCTCGGCCTGCATTGCAAAATAGATTTTACCAATAAACAGGTGCAGGAGTGTTACAGCACTTCGATGGTTTTTCGTGGCTTCGACATTTTCATGCGGGGTATTGATCCGCGTGACTCACACTTTATTACCAGTCGTATTTGCGGTATTTGCGGCGATAACCATATGACCTGTTCTGTACTAAATCAAAATATGGCCTACGGTGTAAAGCCCCCGCATCTTGGGGATTATGTCCTTAACCTTGGTGAATCTGCGGACTATATGTTTGACCATGCAATCTATAATGACAACATGTGCAACGTAGACTATTGCGGACAAATGGTAAAGGAAACCAACCCTACCACTTATGATAAGGCAAAACGCACAGACGCTCCGAATGCAGCCATTCATGGTTTCAAAACGATAGGGGATATTATGGATTCATTAAATCCATTTTCCGGAAAGACGTACATGGAATCGCTGCAGGTATCACGCTACACAAGAGAAATGTTTTGTTTGATGGAAGGAAGGCACACGCATCCGTCAACGCTGGTACCCGGCGGCGTGAGTACAACCATCACGAGCCAGGTGCTTACCGACTATTATGTGAGGCTGATGAAATATATTGAATATTGTAAAAAAATAGTGCCGTTGCATGACGATCTCTATGATTTCTTTTATGAAGCATTGCCAGGTTATGAAATGGTAGGTTACCGCGATACTAACCTGGTGTGTTGGGGTTCGTTTGACGATCCTGAACACTGTGATTATTCTTATAAGAATATGACCGATTGGGGGCGTAAAAGATTCATCACCCCTGGTGTTGTTATTGATGGCGAATTGGTAACAACTGATCTTGTGGAAATAAATCTTGGCATAAGAATATTGCTCGGAAGTTCTTATTATGAAGATTGGGCCGACGAAAAAACATTTGTAAAAACTGATCCGCTTGGTAACCCCGTTGACAGAAATCATCCGTGGAATAAAACAACAAAGCCACGTCCCGGTAAAAGAGATTTTTCTGGAAAATATAGCTGGGTTACTTCGCCACGCTGGTTTGATAAGCGTAGCGGAAAGCATGTATGCTGCGACACCGGTGGCGGTCCATTTGCAAGGCAATGGATAACTGCAAAAGCAGGATTGGTTGACATAGGATATATAAAAGCTACAGGCGATTCGCTCGAATTTAATTTGCCAAAAACTGTTGGCATGCCGGAAATGAAACAGGTATGGAAAATACCAAAGTGGAGCAATGCGATTGAGCGGGATCGTGCAAGAGCATATCACCAAACTTATGCAGCACTCGTGGGTTTACATTGTATGGAAAAAGCTTTGGCTGAAGTTTTTGCCGGGCGTACCAAGACGTGGACACCCTTTAAGGTTCCAAAAGAATCAGTAAGTGTAGGCTTTCATGAAGCGGCACGGGGAGTAATATCCCACCATATGGTGATTGAAGATGGAAAGGTTGGTAACTACCAAATGTTTCCGCCAACACCATGGAACGCAAGCCCACGCGATATTTACGGAACGCCCGGCCCTTATGAAGATTCAGTGCAGAACACGCCGATATTCGAAGAGAACGGTCCGGATAATTTCAAAGGAATTGATATTATGCGTGCGGTAAGAAGCTTCGATCCGTGCCTGCCATGTGGCGTACATATGTATCTTGGCAAAGGAAAGATGCTCAAGAAAATGCATACGCCTACGGCCCTTGCATCATATAGTAAATAGCTATTGTGCGTCTCCTTAGGAGAGGGGGTTGGGGTGAGCTCTAAAATAGGATTCAAGACATCGCTCCTTGACGCGACATCTAAATAGTAAATTAGTTTGCACAATATCTTTCATTAAAAAATATCGCCTCTAAGGTCCTGTCCCTCTCCGTGCGGAGGGGGTTGGCGTGAGGTTCACTATGGTATCCGCATCCCTTATTTCAAAATTGAGAAAGATCGCTGTTCCACCTCCACAAGATGAGAAAGAGCATTGTAATTTCTGTAATGCTGAACTACCCGCAGATCATCGCCATCTTGTAGACATTAACGCAATGCGCTTTATGTGCACTTGCGATATGTGCATGATCATGCAGGCTGTAAAAGGCAATTATAAACCGCTTCCCCAGAGAAGTCTTGAACTAACCGATTTCAAATTGAGTGATGAACTGTGGTCAGATTTTTTGATTCCTGTGAATATGGCATTCTTTGTAATGAAGACCAATCAAAGTGGCGCTGTTGCTTTTTATCCTGCACCAACGGGCGCTACAGAATCAAAATTGAAAATGGAACCATGGACAGAGATGCAACAACTCAATCCTCTGTTGAATGATATAGTTCCTGACCTGGAAGCTTTGCTTATTAACAGGCTCGATTCCACTAATAAATATTTTATCGTTCCAATAGATAGTTGCTACAAACTTATAGGTATGATAAGAACATCGTGGAAAGGAATACATGGTGGGAGTGAAGTGACCGACATCATCAATAAATTTTTTGTGGAGCTTGAGAATAAATCAGTGAAATGCCGGAATTGAAATTTGACATACTATCAGCTGAAGTAAGGCCTTATGCGGCTTTGCCTACGATCGTTTTCAAATTGCAGATTACAAATGAAGTTCCAGACGAAGAAGTATATGCTGCTGCATTGAAATGCCAGATCATGATAGAAGCAATAAGGCGACAATATGATGAAGAGACTAAGAAAAAACTCTATGAATTATTCGGTGAGCCACAGAGATGGGGCGAGACTTTAAAAAGTTTAGTGTGGATGATCGTTAATATTCCTGTTCCGAGATTTACGGGTAAGACGGTTGTGGAGATTGCCGTTCCTTGCAGTGAAGACCAGGGGCTCGCGGCAGGAAAATATTTTTATGCGGTGAAGGATGAAAAAGTTCCCGTAGCATTTCTCTTTAGCGGAACATTATTTTTCAAAGGATCTGAAGGCCAGTTACAGGTAAGCCAGGTGCCGTGGGAAAAGGAAGCAGCTTATAAAATGCCTGCATGCCTTTGGCATGAGATGATGGAAGAATATTTTCCCAATTGCCGTTGGCTGAGAATAAGAAAAGAAATTTATGATAAGTTGGTTATGTACAAAGCCGCAACATCTCATGCTACTCTCGAGAATTGCCTTGAAGCAGTTTTAGAAGAAGCATTGTTATGCAAAGTCGGCGAAAGTTCCCGGTACCATCAATAAAATAAGTCTTATTTGTAACTTTAATTTATGCGTCAACGAATTTATATTGATACTTCAGTTTTTGGTGGGTACTTTGACGATGAATTTGCATCTCACACTATTCCGTTGTTTGAGAGACTAAAAAAAAATGATTTCACATTATTGTTTTCAGCGGTTACGCAGGACGAGTTAGAGAATGCGCCAAACAGGATTAAAGACTTTGTAAAAAAAATAAAAACCGCTGATACAGAATTCCTTGATGCTACAGATGAAGCTATCGACCTTGCGAATGCATATATAGCAGAAAAAGTAGTCGGACAAACAAGTTTTGCTGACTGTTTGCATATAGCAATAGCTACGATATACAAAGCTGATTTTTTGATTAGCTGGAATTTTAAGCACATTGTAAATGTTGAACGAATTCGCGGCTACAATGCTATCAATTTAAAAAAAGGATATAAACAATTAGATATACGTTCACCAAGAGAATTTGAAATATATGAAGACGACTGAAAAGCGATTTGACGCTGTAAAATATATGCGCCAACAACGAGCAAAATTAAGCGAAAAGTTATCTAAGATGACTAAAGCAGAAATTTTAGAATACTTTAAGGAACAAAAAAAACTGGCGACAGTAAAGCCCGGAGCATAACAATTGCATTTGTAAAATAGCAGTGGAGGCGTGCAAATTGTCGGTCGCATATCATTGTTAGCAATAGTTAGAGTGAAGCGTTAATAATTTTGCTTTTGTAAATCAATTCATCGAAGTTTTTTTATCAGTCCTGGTGCCAGCATACGTATTTTAAATGTATTACCAGCGTCAACGATTTAATAAATATATGGAAGTGCCGGAAAAGTTGAGTATATGATCGATGAACAAAACAATATATCAATAACAGACTCCATCCTGGAGAGTCTTACAAGTACATTGCTGTACGAAGGATATTCGCTATTTCCATATCACCGCAATGCCATAAAAAATCAAAAGCCCATTCCCTTCGGTGTGGTTTATCCGTCAGCATATAATCAGTTCAATGTGCATGCGCACTGCGAAATGATTACGGACTGCGTTTTAAATAGCACTAAAGATTCAACGCTTAATATTAATGTACGCTTCCTTCACCTGATCAAGACGGAAGTTTTTGAAAACAAAAAAGAAGGAAATATTGCTGACAACTTTGTTCCGGTCTATGATTTATACCAAGGCAACTCATTATACCAATCTGGCTGGCAAACTATTGAGCGAACTATTCCCATACATAATTTTTTACCGGCAACAAATGAAGCCAAAGAAAAATCGATAAGCTTCTCTTTTGAGGAAGAGATTAAAGAAGAAAATATTTATGATGATCAAAAAGTAATTCTTGGTAAAAAAATCGCTTCTATTTTACCCGTCAATGGAAACATCCTGGTGAAGCTAATTCCAGTTGAAAATATTGCTGACGCATTCCGTGTATTAGTAATAATTAACAACACTACACCAATTGAAAATGCGGGAGATATTTCAAGAGATGAAATTTTCAGACAATCATTTTTATCAACCAATACAATTTTGAAAGTTGAAAATGGAGAATTCATTTCCTCACAGGATCCTCCTGCTGTATGGGCGGATGCAGTTGCAGCATGCAGGAATAAGGACACGTGGCCGATATTGATCGACAAGGGCAACACAACGTTTTTATCATCGCCCATCATTGTATATGATTATCCTGAAATTAATCCGAAAAGTAAAGGAGACCTCTTTGATAGTCTTGAAATAGAAGAAGCGCTGATGCTTCATTTTAGTGTCATGTCCGATGAAGAAAAAGAAAAGATTGCAACAAGTGATGAGAAGCTTAGAGCCATGCTGGATAAGGTAAGCCAGGTAACACCCGATGAGATCATCAGTTTACACGGTGGATTTAGCAATGTGTCTCATCCACTTATTCATGATAATAAACAAAAGTAGTTATGAGAGCAACCGGACTTATGGATGATGCACCCGGCGAAAAAATTAAAATTGTTGACGGCATTGAATATCGTAAAGGGGATACCATCAGGTTAAAATTAGGCCAAAGGAGATCAGATGCGATGGATATGTTGCTCGATAATAAACTGGCAACAATTGAAATAATTTATGTAGATTATGAAGACAAAGTATACCTGGCTGTAACCATAAATGATGATCCCGGCCAGGAGATGGCCCGTGAACTGGGCAGGTATATGTTCTTTAATCCAGATGAGGTAGAAATAATTAAATAACCAATCATGGCCCCTCTCCTTCGGAGAGGGGTTGGGGTGAGGTAAATCATATAATATGGATAATAAATTTTGTGAGACAATAAACATTAAGCCTATCCGTGAGGAACCT
>JBDTVF010000104.1:0-10744 GCA_040007325.1 Ginsengibacter sp.
CCATTATGATAAAATTCAGCGAGTTAAAAAAAGGTGATTATGTTCTTGCGGAAAGCGATGGCCAGGCATGGCAGGGAGAAGTAACCGATTTTAATAATGATGAAAAGGAAATAGCCGTGTATAATGGAGTGCAGGATTTTTATTTTAAAGCCGAAGACTTATACCCGCTTATACTCGACGAAAATCAGCTGATGAAATTAAAATTTCAAAAACAGGTAAACGATGATGGTTCCGTAAAATATATGAAAGGAGCATTCCGTATCCAGACACCTACGCAAGATGACTTTAATAATTTTGAACTTTGGTATCGCAATGAAAAGCGAACCATGCTTCATCCAATATCGGTGCATCAATTACAAAATCACCATCACGATATGACCAAGGTTCATCTGACTGATGAGGTAATGTGATTTGCTATTTCAAATCAGCGCTTACAAGCGTGGTTTTCGTATCGAGATCCTGGACAATTCCAATAAAATTCAAACTTATTAAACTGGTGTTTTCAATCATCCCATAATTGGGGGCGTAATAGGTATCAATACTCGTAGTCAGCGATGCAGTTGGAATTAGCGTAGAAGCAATGGTGGTTGATACATGTATTACATTAGTGTAAGTAGTAGCACCTAAAGTTTTCGAAATTCCTTTTTCGGCGATAGTATTGGTAATCGTGACAGGCAAAGGTATTGGCGAGCCCGGGATGTTGACGCTTACATTTTGAGTCCAATTTGCTGCTATAGCTGCATTATCCTTTAGATACAATCTTTCTATAGTATTTCCAAGATTAGCTGGCAATGAATCAAATTGGTAATAGTCATTTCCAGTAACATTTAAATATTGATTTCCACCCTGCGAATCTGTGTATACGTGATACGATTTGCTATTGATAGACGTATCCTTAGAAGTGGATGTAATTGTATAATCTGAAGGAGCGCTCGAGCCGGTATTATCTACACTATGATAATTCCATGTGCTTCCAGCAGCCACGTTCTGATAACTTGTGGCAGCAGGAGGAGGAGTTGGATTACTTTTGTCCTTCTTGCAGGATATAGTAAATAAGGCAATAAGCAAAACGAGACTTGATTTGATTTTCATGTATTTAGTTTACGGAGTGATGTGAATGAGGTTTCCTTTTTTTGTAAAATTAAATTATTTACACTTATCTTTGCGCTCCCAAAAACAATATGGCTAAACAAGCACTGATTAAACAAGACGGAACGATCCTGGAAGCCTTATCCAATGCGATGTTCAGGGTGAAGCTTGAAAACGGTCATGAGATTTTGGCTACCATTTCGGGTAAAATGCGTATGCATTACATAAGAATTTTACCCGGAGATAAAGTTGGTGTTGAGATGAGTCCTTACGATCTTTCGAGAGGCCGCATCATTTTCAGGTATAAATAATAATCTTAACGAAAGCTTAAGTAAAACAAAGTTGTTATGAAAGTAAGGGCATCTATAAAAAAAAGAAGCGTTGATTGCAAGATCGTGAGAAGGAAAGGAAGATTATATGTAATCAACAAAAAAAACCCGCGCTTTAAGCAAAGGCAAGGATAAAATCCCTAACCGCTAAAGGGGAACGAGGAATAATTAAAAATTGATAATTAAAAATTAATAACACAGATGGCTCGTATTGCCGGTATCGATTTACCAAAAAACAAAAGAGGAGTTATAGGCCTTACATATATATATGGCATTGGCCCGTCAACTGCCCGCTACATTCTTGATAAGAGCAATGTTAGCTATGATAAGAAAGTGAATGAATGGAATGATGATGAACAAACTGCCATCAGGAACGTGATCAGCGGCGAGTTCAAAACAGAAGGAGCATTACGTAGTGAAACTCAGACTAATATTAAGCGTTTGCTTGATATCGCTTGTTATCGCGGTTTAAGGCATCGTAAAGGGTTACCACTTCGCGGACAGCGTACCCGTACCAATAGCCGTACCCGTAAAGGAAAACGTAAGACAGTAGCCGGTAAGAAAAAAGCACCGAAGAAATAACACCCCTGGCCCCTGAAGGGGGACAAGGACAGTATCCTTAAAGGAAAAAATAAATAAAGGCTTACAAATATTTTTGAATCATCGCCAGATCTCCAGTAAGCCGGAAGGAGGGTTGATTCAGTCCCGATCCTGATTGGGATAAATTTTTAAAGATTACCTACAGTTCAGTTATGGCAAAAGCTACAAATCAAAAAGCAGCCGGTGCGAAAGCATCCTCAAAGAAAAGGGTTGTAAAAGTGGACAGTTACGGAGACGCACACATCGTTGCAAGTTTCAACAACATCATTATCAGTTTAACCAATAAGCAGGGTCAGGTTATTTCCTGGTCTTCTGCAGGTAAAATGGGCTTCAGGGGTTCTAAGAAAAATACGCCGTATGCAGCGCAGATGGCAGCATCTGATGCAGCCAAGACCGCACTGGATGCAGGACTGAAGCGTGTAGATGTTTTTGTGAAAGGCCCAGGTTCCGGTAGAGAAGGAGCCATCAGGTCTCTTTCGCAATCCGGTATTGAAGTGGTAATGATCAAAGACGTTACACCTTTACCACACAATGGTTGCAGGCCTCCCAAAAAGAGAAGAGTTTAAATAGGTACGATATGCGATATAGGATGTACGATATTACATCTCTATTGCATATCTTTTTAATAACCGGGTGTATCATTAATTTTTGATTTTTAATGATGATGCATCGACACTAAAAAATCAATCAAATATGGCTCGTTACACAGGACCAAAAACAAAAATTTCCAGAATTTTTGGTGAACCTATTACCGGCAACGGCAAGTGGTTAACCAAAAACAGCAACCCTCCGGGTATGCATGGTGCAGCACGCAAGCGCAAAAGCCTTGGTGAATATGCACTGCAACTTCGCGAAAAACAAAAGGCAAAGTACACCTATGGTGTTTTGGAAAAGCAATTTCGGAATACATTTACTGAAGCTTCGAGACGTAAAGGCGTTACTGGTGAAAATCTTATCAAGCTTCTTGAAGCCCGCCTTGATAACACTGTTTTCCGTATGGGTATCGCTCCCAGCCGCCAGGCAGCAAGGCAACTTGTTTCTCACAAACACGTAATCGTTAACGACCATGTGGTTAACATTCCTTCATATTCATTGAAGCCAGGTGATGTTGTGGCGCTTAAAGAAAAAGCTACAGGCAATGCCTCGATAACCGGCAGTATTCGTCCGAAAAATCCCAAGTTCAACTGGCTTGAGTGGAATGAAGGCGAAATGCAAGGCATCTTCATTGCTTATCCTGAAAGAGAAAGTGTTCCTGAAAATATTAAGGAGCAACTTATCGTGGAATTGTACAGCAAGTAATAACCCCTCCGCCCCTAAACGGGGACCACAGAGGTTTTTGAATATTAATTTATAACAAGCTTTAAGTTCCTTTTTGGGGCTTAGGGTAACCAAAAAAACAAAATAAAAAATGGCCATTTTAAATTTTGTACAACCAGACAAAATCGTTCTTCAGAAGAGTACTGATTTTGAAGCACAATTCGAGTTTCGCCCGTTGGAACCTGGCTACGGTGTAACCATTGGCAATGCTTTGCGCAGGGTATTGCTTAATTCTTTGGAAGGTTATGCCATCGTAGGTATCAGCGTCGGCGGTGCAGATCACGAATTTGCTACCATTAAAGGTATTACTGAAGATGTTACAGAAATAATCCTGAACCTGAAACAAGTTCGTTTTAAAAAGAAAACTGACCAGGATGCAGGAACAGAAAAAGTATCATTATCATTAAAAAATAAATCTGAGTTCACCGCTGGTATGATCGGTGAAGCTTCTCCTTCGTATGAAGTGATGAATCCGGAACTGCTTATTTGCACAATGGATGCATCAGCACGCCTGGAGATTGAGATTACTATTGGTAAGGGCCGTGGTTATGTGCCTGCAGAAGAGAGCAAAGAAAAGAATTCTCACTTTGGTTTCATACCAATGGACGCTATCTATACACCTATCAAAAATGTAAAATACAGTATAGAAAATACCCGTGTTGAACAAAGGACAGACTTTGAAAAACTGGTAATGGATGTAGTTACTGATGGTACGATACATCCCGAAGAAGCAGTGAAACAAGCGTCAAGAATATTGATCCAGCATCTTATGATCATTACTGATGAGAATATCACCTTCGATAATAAAGAAGAAAAGAAAGAAGACCTTGTAGATGAACAAACATTACAGCTTCGCAAAGTGCTTAAAACACCTTTAGAAGATCTTGATCTTTCGGTAAGAGCATTCAATTGCCTTAAGGCTGCCAAGATCAATTCGCTTAGTGAATTGGTTCAATACGAGCAGGAAGACCTTATGAAGTTTAGAAACTTTGGACAGAAATCTTTAAGCGAGATAGAGCAGGTGTTGAATGAAAGAGGTCTGGGTTTCGGAATGGATCTTAGCAAGCTTAAGCTTGATGATGAATAATACAAATTTATAAATGTTGAGTCCTTAAAGATTCAACATTTTTTATTAATTAAAGGTTATAATTCCTGACACGGTATAACCTATAAAACAACAGTCATGCGTCACGGAAATAAAAACAACAATCTTAGCAGGACAGCCAGCCACAGAAAGGCTTTGTTCGCCAACCTTGCAAGCCAGCTTTTTCAGTATAAGCGAATTGTAACGACTCTTGCAAAAGCAAAAGCGTTGCGCCCTTATGTGGAGCCACTTATAACTAAGGCTAAAGAAAATACAACTCATCAACGCAGGTTAGTTTTTAGTCACCTCCAGGATAAAGATGCAGTGAAAGAACTGTTTGATGTAATCAGTGCAAAAACGGCATCACGCCCGGGCGGGTACACGCGTGTAGTTAAGCTTGGAAAAAGAGTAGGAGACAATGCAGAGCTTGCCATGATAGAGCTTGTTGATTACAACGAGATCTACGGCAGAGGAATTGGTGAAACGACGGCTGCACCAGCTAAGCGTACAAGAAGGGCGGGTGGACGTAAGAAGTCTACTGATGATACTGCTGAGAAGCCTGCTCAGGACGAGACTGCAACTACTACTGCAACTAAACCTGCTAAGGAAAAAACTTCAGCTAAAAAGGAAGACGATCTTACTAAGATAGAAGGCATTGGTCCGAAAGCGGCAGAGGTGTTAATTGAGGCAGGAATAAAATCATTTGCAGATGTATCGAAAAGCACTCCTGAAAACTTAAAAGAGATACTTGATAATTCAGGAGGACATTTCAATGCTGCAGACCCAACTACATGGCCACAGCAAGCTGAGTTAGCTGCGGCCGAAAAATGGGATGAATTAACTGAGCTACAGGATAAATTGAAAGGCGGCAAAGAAGCTTAATGAATTTTTATTCTCTTAAATACTTTAATGTCCCGCCAAACGACGGGACATTTTTTTTGAGTTTAATTCATAGTTTTATTTTGTAAAAAATTTTTTCTAAATAACATTTTTAACCACATTTACTTTTCTTTGCAAAACCTTTTTAAATGTCTGAGATAAAATCCCCGCAACCTGCAACCTTAATTTTAGAAGACGGAAATGTTTTTCGCGGAAAAGCATTTGGTAAAATAGGTACCACTTCGGGAGAGATATGTTTTAATACCGGCATGACCGGCTACCAGGAAGTTTTTACAGACCCAAGTTATTACGGGCAAATAGTTATAATGAATACCGTACATGTTGGCAATTACGGTGTAAAGGAGGGTGACGTGGAAAGTGATTCTGTAAAGGTGAAAGGCATTGTCGGAAGAAATCTCGAGGAACAGTATTCGCGCTTCGTGGCAAACGATTCACTGCAAGCCTATTTTGAAAAACAGAACATAGTTGCCATCGATGGTATTGATACGAGAGCCTTGGTAACCCATGTAAGAAGTGATGGAGCTATGAATTGCATTATTTCATCAGAGATAAGCGATGAAAAGCAACTTAAAAAGATGCTGTCAGAAGTACCTTCCATGAACGGACTCGAGCTTGCTTCAAAAGTTTCCACCGAAGAAAATTATGTTTTGGGTGATGAAAAAAGTAAGATCAGGGTTGCTGTGTTGGACTACGGTATCAAGAATAATATTCTGAATTGTTTTATCGAAAGAGGAGCAACGGTAAAAGTTTTTAAAGCCGAAACTGAATTCGAGGAACTCGAGGAGTATCAGCCACATGGTTACTTTATCAGTAACGGTCCGGGTGATCCAAAGCCAATGGATTATGCAGTAAAGACCATTAAAAAAATTCTTGATTCTAAAAAACCATTGTTTGGTATTTGCCTCGGGCAACAATTATTGGCACTGGCAATTGACGTCCCAACCTTTAAAATGCATCATGGTCACCGCGGGCTCAATCACCCGGTAAAAAATTTAATTACGGGCAAATGTGAGATCACGACGCAGAACCACGGGTTCGGTGTTGACGCGGATTCAATAAAGGCAAACTCAAATATTGAAATAACCCATGTAAATCTTAATGATAATTCTATCGAAGGAATAAGGCTTAAGGACCGCCCTGCATTTTCAGTGCAGTACCACCCGGAAGCGACTCCCGGTCCTCATGATAGCCGGTATCTTTTCGATCAGTTTTTTGGAATGATGACCCCAACCCCTAAAGGGGAAATTTAAAGTATATTTGAATAAAGAATAAGCATTATAACTTTTAAAATAAAATTCTCCCTTCAGGGAGGTAGAGGGTATGAAAATTGCGATAATAAACGGCCCCAACTTAAACTTGCTTGGCAGCCGTGAAACCGATATTTACGGCAGCGAATCTTTCGAACATTATTTTAATAAGATTCGTAAAAAATACGAGACGATAGATTTTGATTATTATCAAAGTAATGTTGAAGGTGAACTGATAAATGAATTACAAAGTGCGGGGCAAAAAATGGATGGTATCATACTCAATGCTGGCGGCTACACCCACACTTCTATCGCTATAGGCGATACCGTTGCGGCTTTGAAGATACCGGTTGTCGAAGTACATATTTCTAATATTGAAGCACGTGAAGATTTCAGGAAGGTATCGCACATTACAGCCAAATGTGCAGGAACCATTTTTGGATTTGGGCTTAAAGGCTATATGCTAGCCGTGGAATCTTTTTTGAATAAATAAACTTAAAGCTTCATCTTCTTTATTAATCCTTTCACTTCCTTTTTGTACACATCAAGCTCTTTTAATTTACCCTGTATAAATTGGTTGTCTTCTAAGCGACCGATTACAGTATCCATTTCGGCCTTATTCTCGTATACCATTTTACGAAATGGATTGGTATAGTCTTTAGCTCTCGATTTATAAATGCCGTCGCTCATCCAGCTTTTTGTGTCAACTGATTTTTCAAGCAAATTTTTGAAACAGTCGGCAGTAAATTGTTTCGAGGCAATATTTTCAATTTCAAGAAGCGCGTTATATGCATGCATCAATTTATTTTTTGCATATGCATCTCCAAAGGTTCTATAATTATCATGCACTTGCTCCCACGTGTTTATTTTTCGGGTCTTGATATTTTTTCGTAGTTTGTCAACTTCTTCTTCAGGCATTAGTTGACCACCTACATTTAACCAGGTTGATCTTTGCACTTTCGCCTGTAAAGTTTTTTTCATTTCATCAAACGATGAAAATCTTTCACGATTGATGTATTCAAACAATTGTGAGGTTCCATAAAATTGAATGAGTTCTTTAAAAAGTGAAATCGTTTCAGGGACTCTTATGATCTGGACCTTACGATCGCTGTTTTCAAAACCTCTTGCATAAAAATTACCATCTGGAGATGGTTTAAGTTTCGACAGGATACTTATAGAATCGAATAGCTCGTTTACTGTATCCGGTGCGAGAAAGTCATATTCTATTTTTTGAATCTTTTTCGTGCGCCTGTCGCGATCATCATATTTCCAGGTATTACGGGAGAGGGCGTACATGTTATAGGTAAACCAATATCCCGGCATTACTATAAGTTTATCATTGGCAACATCATTGCTCACCAGGCTAAATGGTATTTTAATATTTAGCTCATAAGGATAGTCGCCTTTTGCAAGAATCGCGAAGGATGCAAACTTGGAATTATGTTTAAGACTTACGCACAATCCTGGCCAAAACCCACGCCCGGCTATTATCTCACCGTCAGGGCTTCTGCTGTTGTGATTGCTTCCTATAGTGGCTCCGGCTGCGATATTACTTTGACCCATCAGTAACGAAGCACATAAAAACGAATTATTATGGTGCTGTTCGTGAGCAGGAAAAATCAGCGAGTTGAGTACTTCGCAACATGAGATTGTTGAGTTATTGCCTAGGTAAGAGTTAAGAAGCCTTGCTCCATATTTGAGCTGCGAATGCGACGCCATAACAAATCTTACAGCCTTTACGCCATAAAAAATTCTGCAACCGAAGCCTACGATTCCATTTACCATTTCGCACCCTTCGCCGATTTGAGAAGTTCTTTCTTTATCACTGTTGATGGTGAGATTTTTTAATTTATTAGCACCTTTCAAGTAAGCATCTGTACCAATGGAAACATCTTTAATAATGTTGCAATCCTTCAATACACATCTATCCCCGATAGTACCATAGTAGCCTCGCTTGCTATCGAATTCTTTTTCCGTCATCTCCCTGAAACGATCCTGAAGTTCCTGGTCGCTCCTTTTGCTACTCCACAGCCACGCATCTCCCGGCAGCATCCTGTTGAAGGGTAATATTCCCCTGCCACCATTTTCATTTCTAACTTCCATCCATAGCCGCTTACTTTCAGGCTCGCCATCTTTTACGATGCCATTTCCAAATTTTGCATAATCAGTGGTCGCCATTTCATTTATATTGGCAATCATTACTTCATTGCCAATAATATAATGACTTAAATAATCCGCGTTATCAATGCAAACATTATCACCAAAATCACAACTGATGATGGTACTATTGTAAATGCCTACAGCCATTCTTAAATTATGAAACTCCAGGTAGTATGGCTCAAGATTGCCAATGCGAACCCATCCAAAAAAATTGGAGTTTTTTATAAGAGCCGGATCAAATCCTTCGGTGACAAATATTTTGCTCCAGTCGTCTGAATTATTTCCGTTGCTTAATAAGATCTTTTTCTCAGAATTGGTTATTTGCCGGTACTCGATGCCGTTATTGTTTTGTTGCCGGCGTAAATAGTATTCATCTTCACCTTTAGGCAAATATTTTCGAGTTATAAAATTATACCCGAGATCATTGAGTGGGTGTTTTGTAATTATGTTCATGGTGTGAACCCCAACCCCTAAAGGGGCAAAGGCAGCTTTGAAAAGGTTTAATATTTAAAAAATATTTGCAATGTTTGGTATCATGGTTTCCCTCTTTAGGGGACAGGGGCGTCACTCCACCGTCACCGACTTCGCCAAATTTCTCGGCTTATCTACGTCGCATCCTTTGGCAACGCCTATATAATAAGAAAGTAATTGCAACGGAATAACACTTAGCAGAGGTGCTATAATTTCATCGGCAGGAGGCACGGCAAAAACATCATCAGCCATTCCTGGTATAGATTCATCGCCTTCGGTTATGATGGCGATAACTTTCCCTTTACGTGCCTTTATTTCCTGTATGTTGCTTACAATCTTAGCGTGATACTCGTCTTTCGTTGCCACGAACACTACCGGCAATTCATCATCTACTAATGCTATCGGGCCATGCTTCATCTCGGCAGCCGGATATCCCTCAGCATGTATGTATGATATTTCCTTTAGCTTTAATGCGCCTTCAAGAGCAATTGGAAAATTATAGCCACGGCCAAGGTATAAGGCATTGAGGGCATCTTTATATTTATCTCCCATTACCCTCAGTTCCTCACTGTTCTTTAAGATAGATTCCACCTTTTCGGGCACTTCCTCCATTTCGGTAAGTAGTCTTAAATATCGTTTTTCTTCAATAGTACCTTTTGCCTTTGCAATCTTTAAAGCAATCATGAGCAGCACCGCAAGCTGAGCAGTAAATGCCTTTGTGCAAGCTACGCCTATCTCCATACCGGCATGCGTGTACGCTCCTGCGTGAGAAGCACGCGCTATGGATGAGCCAACTACATTTACTATTCCAAAAATAAAGGCACCTTGCTCCTTTGCTTTTTCTATCGCTACCAAAGTGTCCGCAGTTTCGCCGCTCTGCGATATGGCAATTATAACATCACCTTTATTTATGATCGGGTTACGATACCTGAATTCTGATGCATATTCCACTTCAACCGGTATGCGGCATAGTTCTTCGATCACATATTCTGCAACAAGACCGGCGTGCCAGCTTGTTCCGCAGGCAATAATAATATAGCGGGATGCATTGCTAAGCGCTTCAATATTTTCCTGCACACCCTTCATGGTAATTGTTCCGCTTTTCGCATCTAATCTTCCGCGCAAGCAATCATAAATTGTGGAAGGCTGTTCGTTAATTTCTTTAAGCATGAAATGATCATAGCCACCTTTTTCTATTGCGGCGAGTTCCATATCGAGGCTGGATATATAAGGCGTTTGTTCTTCATTACCCAGGTTTTTCAGAACAAGTTCATCAGCTTTTATTATGGCAATTTCATAATCATTTACGTACACTACTTCCTTGGTGTATTCCAACATTGGTGTTGCGTCCGAACCGAGAAAATGCTCCCCCTTCCCGATCCCAATTACCAGTGGGCTTCCCTTTCTCGCTGCAATGATGGTATCGGGATTATCTTCATCAAGCAGCAGTATTACATAGGCGCCGCTGACTCTTTTGAGCGCTATGCGCACCGCTTCTTCAAGAGGGCCATTTCCATTTTTATATATTTCCTCAATAAAGTTCAACA
>JBDTVF010000105.1:0-10522 GCA_040007325.1 Ginsengibacter sp.
ATCGTCTATTCTTATAATCATCCGTTGAAGATATGCTGCTAAAGGTGTTTGGAAGAAACCCGTCGGGTGAGCTTCTAAAAAAAATACGAAACTCTCCAAACTATAAAGGTCACGGTTTTGAAAATATTTCTCCCACTAAAATAATGTTGGAAAGCGCCTCAACTTTTGATATCGCCAAAAAATTTATTAATAAAAATGCCGACACGCGACCGTCCTCAACTTTGCCTTCCCTTAAAACTGACCTGAAAAATTTAAACCGGTACAATGGTCCGGAAATTATCTGGTTTGGACATTCGTCTTATTTTATACTAATAAATAATAAAACTTTTTTGATTGACCCGGTATTTAGTGGTCACGCCTCACCTTTTCCATTCATGATAAAATCTTTCAAGGGAAGCGATATATACAGTGCCGATGATATGCCCACGATCGACTATTTATTGCTCACTCATGATCACTATGATCATTTAGATTATGAAACTATTATTCAAATAAGATCTAAAGTAAAGGGCATCTATTGCCCGTTAGGTTTGTCATCGCATTTGACCTGGTGGGGAATAGATAAAAAGATCATTACAGAATTGGATTGGTGGGAGAGTAGTCAGCCGGCAGATGATCTTACAATCACAGCTGCACCTGCCAGGCATTTTTCAGGACGCACATCAAAGCGTTTTAAAACACTTTGGTGTTCCTTCATTTTGAAAGCGGGCAATTATACACTATACCTTGGTGGCGATTCAGGATATGATGTCCATTTCAAAACTATTGGAGAAAAGTATGGCCCATTCGACATCTCAATATTAGAATCAGGTCAATATTTTGACGCATGGCCGCTGATACATATGACGCCTGAGCAAACCGTACAAGCCGCTATTGATTTGAAATCAAAACTTCTTCTTCCTGTACACTGGGGTAAATTTTCCCTCGCGTTGCATCCCTGGACTGACCCAATAAACAGAGTACTCAGCGCTTCTAAAAGTGCAGGGGTAAATATAACAACGCCCATGATTGGCGAAACGGTCCTTTTAAATGCTTCCACGCCACAAACAAAATGGTGGGAGAAAGTCTAACGACATAGTGTTCACGTTTGGGTGCATCTCGAAAACGCCTCCATCTGAGATTGTATAATTTTACGTCACTCAAATTATTATGAAACCTATTTTCGTCTGTTATCTTCTACAAACCTATCAGCAAATATGCTTTTACGTATAGTTCATTTACGCCGGGCTCTACGTAAGATTTGAGCTCTTTGCTCCGAAAATTGTACCGGACGGATTTATCGCTTTCCATGATTTTTATGAACAACGAAATGATTTAGGGTCTACGTACGTTATAAATAATATAGTATCAAAAAACGTGGATTTCAGCTTTTACCGGCAAATATGATACTTTAGGGATTACTAAGAAATCACGATAATCAAAAAATCTATTTTATTAAAATCTTGAGCCCCATTCTATGAATACCGAAATTGATTACTCCATTGTTATTTGCGCTTATAATCCTGATGAGCGTATTTTAAAGCGTTGTCTCGAAGCTGTTTATAGCCTTGACATAGACGGAATTTCTATGGAAGTTATATTGGTGGATAATAATAGCCTGAATCCGCTTGATCGCATTCAATATGTGTGGGAGTATAAAAGTAAAATAGGCACTTTGAAACTTCTTCATGTTACAAAACAAGGTGTGAAGCACGCACGTATGGCGGCAATAGATGAGGCAAAGGGAAAATATATTGTGTATATCGATTATGATAACGAGCCAGAAAAAAGTTATTTACAGGAATTAAAAAAGCTAAATAAGCAATATGCAAACGTGGCTGCCTGGGGACCGGGCGACGTTACTGTTGACTTTATAGACGGGGTTGATAAAAAGATCGAAGAATATTCACGAATCGCATTTCAGGAAAGACATGAAACAACGATCCAGTCTGCGAGCTTACCTGAGTGGCGATCATGTTATCCATTTGGTACGGGCCTTTGCACCCATGCATTTTTGCTTAAAGAATATAATAAACTGGCAAAACAGGGGCAATTTACTACGCAGGGAAGGCGGGAAAATGAACTTACGGGTGGTGAAGACACACAAATGGTATTGCTATGTATTGCAAAAGGATATTTTGCGGGAGTATCGCCAACTTTAAAGCTTACGCATATCATACCAGCGGAGCGCTCTAATATTCAGTATTTGAAGCGGCTTGCATATGGAACCGGCCTGTCTTATGAAACTTGCCTGGTGCAGGTTTTCCCCGATCACCTCGAAAAATTACAGGCCGAAATTCTTCCCGAATCAAAATTCAGCAGGAGAACTGTAAAAAAATATTTGACGACCAAATTAAGCACTGATCCTTTTAAAATATTCGAAGCTATTCGTTATATCGCATTGCATGCAGGCGCTTATGCAGCCCTGGACAGGCCCTTACCCCCAACAGTAAAATCAGTTATCAGGCGAATGAAGCTTGTTTAAAAGTTGACGCTAAATTGCAGGCTGAGTTATTATCAAACGATCGCCGACTTACAAGGCTGGCTATTGCAATGGCAGCGAAATCGAGCGCCTAATTATCCTGATATGAACATAGCCAATGACATGGATGCGGGACAAAACCTCACAAAACAGGTCATTAAAAGTGGCGGCAGCGTAAAATACTGGTGGCCTACCGAAATGGAAGAAAAGCAATGGTACCTGCATCATCCTGAACATAATAAATTTGGTTTCGACACTACTTATAACGATCGTATTTATCATGCGTTCTTATCAAGATTTGATTTGTCTGACGGGTTTATAACAAAATGGAAATCGATATTGCCGGAATACAAAAAGTTTTGGCTCAGGTTGTTTCGTAAAAAATGGAAGCGTGTTAGTTGAATTATATAAAGCGAAAAGGAATTTTTATTTTTACAAGATGAAGCGGGAAATTAAAATATTCAAATCGTTTGAAGAACAGGAGATGTATTTTCTTGAATACTTCATGAATCTTAAACCATCTGAGCGTTTGAAAGAATTGGCACGGGCGCAAAGAAGAAATTATAAGGATTTTTTGAAACCTTCTCCCAAAAAAATTACCGTGCATAAAAATTATTTTGCAAATGGATATTGAGCACCCGGAATTTCTTCTTTTTCTTAAATGCGCACAGCAAAATGATCTTCGTTATTTATGTATTGGTGGCTATGCAGTGAATTACTATGGATTTCATCGCGTGACAGACGACATGGATATTTGGATTGCGCCCACGGATGAAAACAAAATTTGTTTTCTTAAAACTCTTTATTGCATGGGCTATACAGAGAGCGAAACAGAAGATATAAGAAATGAAGATTTTACCACTTATTTTATGTGTACTCTTGGGACAAGGCCTCATGTGATTGATGTATTAACTATCATTCATAAAGATATTTCGTTTGATGACGCAGAAAGAGAAATGGTTCTGCATGATATCTCAGAACAAATAAGTTTACGTATGACTCCTTATGATTTTCTTAAAAACATTAAGCTGCGTGCTGGGAGGCCTAAAGATCTATGGGATATTGCCCGGCTTGAAGAATTAAGGAATAAAAAAGATCCTATTTAATCGATAAACACTCGTCTTAGAGAACGGGCTTGGTAAAAAATATAACCTAAATTGTAAGATGAAATTTTTGAAAAATACGATTGCGACCGGCCTGCTTTTTTTAATGATCACCAGTTGTAAAAAAGGAGAGTCAAAACCTGCCGAAGCTCCATCAAACCTTGCCATAACAACCCATGTAAGCACCGATGGAAGCGGAACAGTTAATTTCACGGCCACGGCAGATAATGCCGTTTCATACTTGTTTGATTTTGGTAATGGTGAAGCAAAAACTGCGACTACAGGAAACCTCACTTACACATATACTGCCGAAGGATATACTTCCTACACAGTTACGGTTACTGCCACAGGGAGCGGCGGACAGACAACAAAAAAATCCTTCACAGTGAGTGTATATATTAAGCCTGCGGTACCAACACTTTTATGGAGTGATGAGTTCAATACTGACGGTCCGCCTGATCCTGCCAAATGGGGATATGATATCGGAACCGGCGGAAATGGATGGGGAAATAATGAGCTTGAGTATTATACTAACCGGCCTGAAAACAGCATCGTGCAAAATGGTGTTTTAAAGATTAAGGCGATCAAAGAAAGTTATAGCGGCAGCGGTTATACTTCAGCAAGAATACTTTCACAAAATAAATTTGCGTTCACTTACGGTACGGTAGAGTTCCGCGCCAAACTTCCTGCAGGCGTAGGCACATGGCCTGCATTATGGACGCTTGGAAGTAATGTAAGTACAGTAGGGTGGCCGGCATGCGGCGAAATGGATGTAATGGAAATGATTGGACGTGATCTAAATAAAATATTCGGCACATTGCATTACCCCGGAAGATCAGGCGGCAATGCAGATGGCAGCACAACTGTTATTTCGAATGCCAGTACCCAGTTTCATACTTATTCTATGGAGTGGACGCCTTCCATAATTAAAATATCAGTGGATAGCATGGTATATCATACCGTGGTAAACACAACCAGTTTGCCTTTCAATCATGATTTCTTCTTAATAATGAATATTGCGATCGGTGGCAATTTTGGAGGCGATGTCGACCCCGCTTTTGTAAGCGATAGCATGGAAGTAGATTATGTAAGAGTATATAAGTAAAAGTTGAAATTATTCTTCTGCGGTCAACTCTTTGTTGATGTATACTGCTGCCTTAGCGCCTTCTGCTGCAGCCACTACTACAAAATGCACATCTTTCGAGATGTCACCTGCTACATACAAACCTTTAATATTTGTCTGCTGTAAGTTATTGGTTATGGCAATATTATTCTTGCCAACTTTGCATCCCAGGCTTTCAACAAGATGGCATTGCACGCTATAGCCATTTGAAAAAAATAATGCTTCGCACGATGAAGTCGTACCATCCTTAAATACAATCTCACTTAATTGCTTCCCTTTACCTTTAAAAATTTCAATTGGTTCAGCAATTATTTTAATACTCTTCTCAGCAAGTATTTCCTTATTTTTTTTAGTCAGGTATTTTTCTCCATCCGTATATAAAGTGATGTTCGAACTCCATGCTGTTAGCGACAAAGAGACATCGACTCCGCTTTTAGTTTTAGAATATACCCCAATAGCCTTACTATTATTTTCCCATCCGTCACAATACGGGCAATGATACACTGACGATCCATAGAATCTTTCAATGCCTTTTATCTCAGGGAGATTGTCGGTTAAGCCAGTTGCAAGTATCAGCTTTTTTGACGTATACGATTTATCTTTTACATCAGTTACTACGAAATTGTTGTTATTACTTTTCGAGGCATGCTTTACTTCGGCGTTCAAAGTTTTTACACCATATTTTTTCAATTCTTTCCTGCTAATCTGTAAAAATTCTTTAGGCGTGATATCATCCCTGGTGAGATAGTTATGCATACCATGTGAGTATCGGTTGCGCTGTTTTCCATGATCAAATAAAAGCACTTTGCGGTTACACCTTCCTAAAACTACAGCAGCATTTAAACCGGCCGGCCCGCCGCCAATAATAATTACGTCAAATTGGTTCATGATATTTACTCGTATGAAAATTTACTGAAAGAGGCAAACATACATTGTAACACTTACAATGCCGGGAAGTTCACTTATTGCAATTCTATCGGACCGGTTTGTTTTATGTTTTGTATAGGGAAATAATGAAGTTTTTGTTTGGATAAAAAGCCAATTAAAACTTGCTGACTATCTAAGCTTATCGGTTTATCTATATTGCTGTCAACGGCCAACAAAGAACCCACATTTACTTTCCATATTTTAAGTCGGGAAGATGGAAATAATGTATCACTAGTATTTGGAGGATTGATATCACCAGCCACTATTACTGGCCGATCGTTTACCGGTTCAGCTTTTGCAGAATATTTTTCTCCGTTTATCCATACTTCCTTTACCTCTAGTGGGCTTGTATCTTTTGTGGAAACATAGATGAGGTATTGCTTGCTGCTTCTATTATTCTTTTGCACTATCGCTCCATCTTCTGATACACCTTGTATTGGTGTTACACCGCTTACAATACTTCTTTCATAAGCATATCCTTTCTCTATCTTAATGGTTTGAGAGCAGCCTGTTGAAATAATGAAACCACATATAATAATTAAATAGAAGAGTATTTTCATTTAAAAAAAAATCTGCAGGCCATTAATACTTAATAAATTTCTTGGTGAATTTGTACTGGCCGTTGTCGCTAACGATCCTGAGAATATAACCACCAGCCGGAAATCTTTTTACATCAATTAGTCCCGTTTGATAGCCAGCTTTTGCTGCATAGAGCAATTGGCCTGTCATGTTATAGATATTGATATTGATGCTGCCCACGTTAGAAGCATTGCCCGTAACAAATTGGATATTATCCCTCGTGAAACCCGGATAGATAAACTGGACAAATGTTTCAGGAGGAACGTTTGGATTAGAAGTGCCGGAATTAGGATTATAGTTCGCTGTTCCGGTACTGGCATAAAACATACCATTGCCATGGGTTCCTACCAGCAGTGTGTTATCCTGCGGACGATAGTCAAGAGTTGTTATCAAAGCCATGCCAAGAATATTGTCGCCTTCACGTTGCCATGTAGGAGAAGATGCGCTAATATTTGTTGTACTATATAAGCCTACCGAAGTGCCTGCATAATATTCAGTAGTGGCATTTCCCGAAGCATCTTTTTTCACTACGATCATGCAACTCCTTATCGAAGGCAGCGTCAAATTCCCTTCCACATCTTTCCAGGTAGGTATGGTGCTTTTTCCATTTGTTGAATAAAAAATATTGGTCGTACCATAATTTGAAACTGTTACCAATACTTCATCATCGTTATTGGGATTCACAGCAATGTCTGAAATATTTCCCGCAAGGCCGGGCGGTGTAATATCTAGTGGAGTGGCTGATAAAGCGGCATTCTCTGGATCGTCGAGCCTGTAGAGATGTCCTTCAGACGTACCAATGTACAAAGTATGATCTGTGGTATACGGCCCCCTGCTCAGTTCCAATGCCCGTATCGAAATGTCAGTACCTTTTGGTTTTGCAGTATTCACTGTATTGCCGACACCTGTTAGTTCTTCCCATGTCGATGATGTTACCGTAGAGGCTGCCTTCGTTCTGAACAACCGGTTGAAATTTACATAATATAAGTCTTGAGGATTATCAAAATCTCCTTTAAAATAGGTGACAAAATCGCCAAAACCTGACTGTGGGTTTGCGGTCAATCCGCTTGGCGTTATAGAAATAAAGTTATTGGTAACATCCCTTGTAAGGCTGCCAAATTGCGATGAATAGTAAATTGTAAAAGCATTATCCGTTACAGAAGCGATAGATACTGAAGCACCGTCGCCACCGCTTATTTTAAACTGGTTGTTCGGCGTTGCGGTTCCATCTATCCTGAAATAGCAGCCATTATCTTGTGCTCCTCCTAAAAAATTATTTTGTCCCGCCGCAGGGTCGATAGCGACAGAGTTGTATTGAAGCGTTTGGTAATTGCTTACCATAACCCACGGAACAGGATCAGGCGATTGACTGGCAAGAACGCTGTCAGTTTTTTGTATGCCTCCGTCATTTATGGCAAAGGCTGTGTTTGAATTGACTGGGCTGAAATATAATCCATGCATGTCGGCGTGGCTGCCAGGATAAGTTTCCGCGCTAATGGGATTTTGTTTTTTGTATCCACCTATCCATTCAGTCTTTGTGGTCGTGGTAAAGCCATCCGTTGACCGGTAGAGATTTGTTCCGCCAACAAATATCACATTCGGATCATCTGGTTTAATAGCAATGAGCATATCATAACCACCTTGCACGGCCAGCGGATCAATACCATCAAGCTGCCCGGGAAAATCTGGCATATTTGCCGAAAGATTGGTGGCAATATCTGTATTGAGGTCAATTTTAAAAAGATCTGCTTCGGGATGAGCGCCATCCTTATTTAATTGCGATATATCATTTTGATAATAAGCAAAAAGTAAATTTTGCTGTGAAGGCGCAAGCGCCAATAGAATTCTTTTTGGCCCGGATGTATCATAAGCATTACCCCGCCAGCCCACAATCGAATCAACACCAAGTGTAGTTCCGCCGGCGATCCTCGTCCAGGTATTGAAATCTCCCGCACTGGATGTCCATATCCCACGTAATGTTGGATCAGGATTGTCGCCGTTTACACCAAGAAAAAGCTTGCCTGCGCTGTTGGTGATAATATCCATTTGCCCCTGGTCAGAAGTTGCAGGAACACTACTTCCAAAAACAACCCTGAAGCTTGCACCGCCGTCAGAAGATTTTACGAGTCTTCTATGGCCTGCGATATACACATCGCCGTTTGCCGGATTCACAATTATTTTATGAACAATATCAAAAACGTTATCAAAAATTTCAAGAGTTCCCGGTGTGAGCGCACTGCCGTCAGTATTGGTAATATTGAGCGTGAGCCTTGTCCAGGTAAGTCCATTGTCGGTCGATTTCAATATGCCGAAGCCAAAGTAAAATGCGCCTACATCTGCTGCGGAGTTTCCTATGGCTTCACCGCCCCCCGCATACCAGGTGTCCTGCGATCCCGGGCGGGGATCCTGTGCAATAGATGTTACGTTATGTACTTGCGTTTGAGGTGTCACGCTTGTCCATGTAACACCGCCATCGGCAGTCCTAAATATTCCCCCACTCACACTTCCGGAAAGTATTACTTTATTACTCCCCATACCAAATCGCTTATCAATCGCAAATGCCCTGGTCCTGCCGCCAATATTATTCGGACCGGCCAGGCTATATGAGTTAAGGTTAGCAGGCGTGAAAAGACCGGAATTACCACCATCTTTAACAGGTAAAGATTTCGCAAACTCAAGTTCCTGCTTGAAAATATTTTTCGGTATTTGCCCGGTATACGGATTTTTTAAAATTTCAAACTCGTATTGTAAACGATCGTCAACAAACTCTTCCTGCTCCTGCCCCTCTTTGTTTTCAAGAAATACCCGCATATTATTTTCAAGAAAAAAAAAGACGCCACACGAGAAAGTGGCAACCAATAAAAACACAGCAATCAAATTTTTATACATGGGTGTTTTAGTTCGGATTATTTAATCGGAGACCTTTTTATTTTTAGGTTGATTGGGTAAGTATTAGCGATGAAAAATATTTTAAACCAAATTACGAAAAAATAGCAGGTCGGGTTATTATTACTCTTTTAATTTACTTTATACGTACAAAATGCGGGAGCCGATTTTTTTCAAATTACCTCTGTATTGTTAGGGGCAGGCTGCAAGAAAATATTACTAACTTTAGTTTTCTCAAATCGAAATTGTATATGCAGTTTTTAAGGTATAAAAAGCAATTGATCATAATCGTGGCTATTGCTTTGGGAATACTCGCATATACTTTCAATACGAGTCGGCAGGTCATCGATTTCAGCGAACAGGTAAAGCCTATTATCAATAAAAATTGTATCACCTGCCATGGTGGTGTAAGACGCCAGGGAGATTTTAGTCTGCTATTCAGGAAGGATGCTTTGGCGAAAACAAAATCAGGAAAATATGCCATCATCCCCGGAGATCCTAATCACAGTGAAATGATACGTCGCATTACTTTGAAGGACCCTGAAGAACGCATGCCTTATAAGCATGGTCCGTTAAGCGAAACGCAGATCAATATTCTACGCAGCTGGATAAAGCAGGGAGCGGTATGGGGTGACCACTGGGCCTACGTACCGGTAAAAGAGGAAGTTGTTCCAAAGCCGAAGTCTTCATTTTTTGGACTAATACCAGCAAAAAAAATTGATTGGGTTAAAAATGACGTGGACTATTTTATCTACGATAAACTGAAACACGAACAGTTACAGCCTTCACCGGAGGCTGATAAAGCCACATTACTGCGCAGGGTAAGTCTTGATATTACTGGCTTGCCGCCATCTGAAAACCTGGCTGCTCGATTCTTATCAAATAAAAATGAAAATGCGTACGAATCATTGGTCGATTCATTGCTTGCATCGCCGCAGTACGGCGAGCACCTTACTGCAATGTGGCTCGACCTTGCCCGCTATGCTGATACGAAAGGGTATGAAAGAGATGACCGCCGCGAGATTTGGAAATACCGCGACTGGCTTATAAAAGCATTTAATGATGATAAGCCTTATGATGAATTTTTAATTGAACAATTAGCCGGAGATCTATTGCCGAATGCGACCGATGATGAATTTATCGCGACAGCATTTAACCGAAATACATTAACCAATGATGAGGGCGGAACAGATAATGAAGAATTTCGGACTTCGGCGGTTTTAGACCGGGTAAATACTACATGGCAGGTTTTGATGGGAACTACTTTTGGATGTGTGCAATGTCACAGCCATCCTTACGATCCTTTTCGCCACGAAGATTATTATAAGTTCATGGCATTTTTCAACGACACAAGAGATGAAGATACTTATGACGATTATCCTTTGCTTCGCAAATACAAATCGGAGGATAGTGTAAAACTATTCCAGGTAATAAACTGGCTAA
>JBDTVF010000106.1:0-10414 GCA_040007325.1 Ginsengibacter sp.
TAAACATCGTCGGTCTTGCTCTTCAAAATTAATAATATGCGCAACATAAAAAAAAGCACAGATGTCTGCTGTTTGTGCCTCTGGCTTTGTAGCCTTGCCTCACCAGCTACGCATCAAAACCACGTCATATTAGGGCTTTAAAATCGGCAGCTGATTACAAGTAAATTACACATCTGAGGCTCGAATCTCAAGAGGCTACCGAAACCAAAATGATATGTTCGACGTTTTGCGGAAGGACTTAACTCTATTGTATAAGAATTAAAATTCAAGAATTTCTTAAGACAATAGCTTTTCCAATTTCATTTTCCATTTCTCCCAATCAGGCATTTCCCTGGTTTGCAAATCAAGAATTTTTGGGTATGTTCGTAATGACTTACATGGCAGAGTTCATGAACGATTACATACTCAATGCAGCCTCTCGGTCTCTTAATTAATTCAGGGTTTAATATTAGTTTTCCCTTTGGTGTATAACTGCCCCAGCGTGTGGGCATGTCGCGAAGAACAAGAGCCGGGGTTTAACTGTATGTTTCTTAAATTTGTCAATAGGTATTTCGGCGATAGAATGAAACTTTGTCTTTGCATTTTACAGATACCAGCTATTAATTAGTTGCTTTACTCTTGTTTTATCAACAGTCGTTACTTCAATAAATTTGCCCTTCAATCTTACACTTTCAATATCTCCAGCGATTACTTCTAAACGGTATTGACGGCAAAAATACAAATGTGTTTCACCGCTAATAAATTTTCGCGGTGACGTTATTGGATGAAATAAAAGAAAGATACTTTGCTGCCTGATATACAAATAACAACTGGACGAAATTGTAAGAGAGATCGAAGAGCATCGCATTAAAGCATCTGGGGGCTAAACGCAACTCAAATGCAGCTTTATTTTTCAATAGGCTCAACAATTGTAGGTACCCAGGAAAAGGGTGGTTGGGGTAAATCTCTGGTTGCCCAATTAGCCGAATATTAAGGAGCCTAACAAAAAGCAGCTGGAATTTTCAATTATTTTACAGCAAAACTTGTTGTTGCCATTTATTTAGCCAATTTCCAATAAGCAACACTTCCTGGCTTTCTTTCATCGGTTACCCTTACTACTATTGTATCATTGTTACTTATGGCAGCCCGTAAAAGTTCCGAGATGATAATTGCCCTTACTGTTATTGTATCATTGTTACTAAGGTTACCAAAAACTTCTATGCCTTTATCTGTTGACATACCTTGCCGTACATCTACCCATTCTGCTTTTCCGTCTTTAATGCAGCTTCATTTTTATAAATAAAATTAATGTGCCACGCTTAAATGTTTTACCTAAGTTGAAATTACTATTTTGAATTTTGATGCATAACAGTTTAGAAAATTCAAAGTCTTCTCTACACAATCGTTTGCAAAGTGAAATCGAACGGTTGTCCCTTTTTTGAACGTAAGATATTTGGCGTTTAACTGCACCCGAATTTAACCATTCAGGAATTTTATTAGATCATAACTGTTTTCTGACCTTCTTTAGTAAAATTTTTAATTCTATTAATTTATTCGGGTATTTCACGGATTCAACGGGCCTGGATAATGTAAGCATGTTAATTTTTAAGGCAGAACTTTATCCATAATTTTTTCTTCTTCCAACACTTCTTTTATTGCTTCAATCAAGCGCTGCACATCTTCCGGGAAAATGTGCCCGATATTCCCAATGCGAAATGCGTACGTCTTGCTCAGCTTGCCGGGATAAATAACAAACCCCCGCTGGTTTAATTTTTCATAAAAGTTTTCAAAATTGAAATTCGGATCTTCAGGATATAGAAATGAAGTGATGATATGGCCTTGTATTTCCGGCCTGATATATTCTTTAAAGCCTAAGTCTTTCATTTCTTTATCCAAGATTTTTTTGTTAGTCTTATAGCGTTGTTCCCTCGCCTTTATTCCGCCTTCTTCTTCTAACTCTTTCAATGCTTGCTGAAACGCCATAATGCTTAAAGTAGGTGGCGTAAACCTAAACTGGCCACTTTCTTCTAAGCCAGCCCATTGTGCGTATAAGTCAAGGCTCAGGCTACGGGTTTGCCCTTTGGCCTTCATCAATTCGTCTTTTTTGCATAAGGCAAAAGCAAAACCGGGTATGCCTTCTATACATTTGTTGGATGAAGAAACCAAAAAATCAATATTCATTTGTTGCATATCCATTTGAACACCGCCAAAACTGCTCATCGCATCTACAATAAACACTTTATTATATTTTTTGCAAACAGCGCCGATGGCTTCAACCGGATTCATAAGCCCGGTAGTAGTTTCGCTGTGGATGCAAGCCACATGTGTTATTTCATCATGTGTTTTCAAGAAATTTTCGGTGACTTCCGGCGTTACAATCTCATCTTCTTCAATGCGTAACACATGATGATTAAGATTATAGATGATTGCCATTTTTACAATTCTTTCGCCATAAGCGCCATTGGCCAATATTAATAGCGTATCGTTTTTGCCAACAGCACTACCGATAACGCTTTCAATACCAAAAGTTCCGGAACCCTGCATCAGCACACATTCATAGCCTTTTTCTTTTGGTGCATGCGCCAGGTTCAAAAGTTTATTCCTTATATCTTTTACCGCATTTATGAATTTAAAATCTCTGGAGCCTACATCTTCAAGCGTGGCTTCTTTTACTGTTTTTGAAGTAGTAAGCGGGCCGGGAGTAAATAATAATTGTTTGTGTTGCATATTGTAATTTTATAATGGTTGAAGTATTTCATTTTTTATTATCGAAGGCTTTTTTAAAACGAGTTTGCGATTAAAAAATATCAGGCTTAGCAGAAGAAGTATAATTGACACACCGGAAAGAAGATAGCTGAACTTTATCATAACATTTGCCCAGCTAATATCCTTCATAAAAAATTCCTTATACAAAAGCAGGCCTACGCTGCCCAAATAGCCAATGGAATCACAGATATAAATGAAAAACCCGGCATTACCCGTTATTTTAAATACGCCAAACATTCGTTCAAACAACACAACTTGTACCGGGGTGTAAGCCAGGAACATCCCCAAACCAATAAAGATCATCCAATAAAACGGAGGCAATAAGTGAAGCTGAAATAATAGCGTGCTCAGGCCGGTAATGGCAACGCCAACGATCATAACCCAATAGGTAACCTTGAATCCTTTAATGTTATTCCGGATCAGCGAAAGACTACTGATAATTGCCAATACAATTACTCCTATAATGAGTTCCGTTCGGGAAAATACGGTATCACTAAATCCTTTATCTATTTCTGTCCATATTTCCACAGAGAAGTTATCCCTGAAATCACGTAGCGTAACTAGGAGCGCATAGGTGAGTATCACGCAGGCGAGTCCAAAACCGTACTGTCGCATCACCTGCCTTTTATCTTCCCGGCTCATTGGGACGCGCTCTGTGCGTAGCCGCTTATCCTCGTCAGAAGGTGCTGGAATTACTGAAAGCATCCAGACAAAAAAGCAAAAAATAGGTAAAAAAACAGCTCCTATAGCAAAAGGCATCCAAAATTCAGACAAGGGATAATAGGAATGTATGGTAAAATAGATCGTTTTTATAACACCGGATGCAATGATCAGGCTAAAGCATAAACCAAATGAAAGCATTTCAGTAAATCGCCTCCCTTCCAAAAAACTGAATACGATACCCCATACCATCCCTAATGGCAGCCCATTGAATAAGAGAAAAATGAAATTATACGGATAAGGCACAAGACCGAAAAAAAATAAGGCTATTTCTGAAAAAACAATAAGGCCTATAATTAATCTTACTCGTCGTGACGGTTTTAGTTCTGAGATAATTTTGATACCAATGAACTTTGAAATCATATACCCAAACACCTGGAAAATGATCAATATCACTTTGTAATCAAGTCCCCAAAGATGATAGCCGCTATACGTTCCATTATTGAATGGCTTGCGAAAAGCATACATACTAAAGTAGGCACCGAAGCCCGCAATCATCGCCCATGCGATAAAAAAAGTCTTTGAAGTATTGAGCTTTTTCGTAAGCAGACTCATTGATTCGATAATTTAATTTTATTTTTTCGTGTAACGATTATTTTAATCTATCCGCTGACTTTCTTAGATCTCGCCATCGCGCATTTATCTAACCATTCCTTTCCAAAGGGATCAATTTTGCCAAAACGCTGAATATCAAAATCAGAAAAATCATAAGGGTTAGATCTTCCTGCTGCCATCTCTGAAAATGCCAACCCCACCCCGCCTGACACAGCTATTCCGGCGCCTACGCATCCTGTGGCAAGGAACAAATTATCTATTCCCGGCGCTTTACCCATAGACAAGTTACCGTCTGGTGTATAGCCCGAAAATCCAGCGATATAATATTTCAAGCCAATATCATAAACCTTCGGGAAAAAGCGTCTCAATTTATCAATTACTTCGCCCAGGTCAGACGCGCCACGGTCCGGACTAAAAAGAAAATGACTTATATCCGAAGGAATATCTTTTGGTGATACACTGAAAGAATTTGTTTCACGAATACCAAACAGCAAGCTTCCTCCCTCTGGCCTTGCATAAGCTTGTGCATCGGGTAATAATACCATTGGTGAATCAACTGGAAAAATTTCCGCTTTTTCTGTAATCCAATATTGGCTTCGTACCGGAGCCATCGGTAAACCAATTCCTGCTTGCGCTGCAAAGATGGGAGCCCATGCCCCGGCTGCAATGATTACACTATCTGCAAAAATGTTTCCGCCGGAAGTACTTACTCCTACTGCTTTATTACCATCCATTATAAGTTCATTCACCTCTTCTCCCTGCCTTATATCAGCGCCCTGCATTTTAGCACAGCGTGCAAAAAAAGTTCCCAGCAGGTAAGGATCGCAATAAGCTTCTTCGGGCATGTAACCAATACATAAGGCTTCATCAGTTTTTAGCCAGGGAGATTTTTTATGCGCTTCCTTGGGTGAAATATATTCAGCAGGTTGATTAAATTCTTCCGCTATTGATATTAATTCTCTCAATTCATTCACTCTCTGTTCGCTGGCGGCTACATGCATTACACCTACCTTTTTCATGTCGAGTGATTCACCCAGTATTTTTTCCATTTCCGGGATAACGCGGTAGGTTTCCAATGATAGAGGAATAAAATATTTCTTACTCCTGATCTTTGTAACCAATGCTGCTGCGCGGCTTGTAGCAGAATTACAAAGTTCATTGCGCTCCAGAACAATTATTTTTTTACCGGGATTATTTTTAGTGTAATAATAAGCGATGGCACAACCGAAAATACCTCCGCCAATTACTGCTACATCTGCTTTTTCCAATGTGGAAATTTTTATGATAAAAAATTGAAGCCTCAATGCTCTCCCACGAAGAGCGGAATAACTTTTTTAAAAACTATGAGGAATATATTCATTCTTCACAGTGCCATCATCAAATAAATCGAGGATAGCATATCCCGGTGGCGTTTGTTTGTAATAATATTTACCGGCTGAGTCTTTATCACCATCTTCCCACCAAAAACCGCTTAAGGCTCCATTGCAGAAATATTGCACATCATTATATTTTGCATTGTCCAGCAAATGAATATGCCCGCTTATACAGGAAATTTTTTTGTTCCTGTGTTTATAAAACAAATCGGTAATATATTTTGAATCGGTATGATTGCCTCCATCAATAATAGTACACACGGCAAGTATAGGATAGTGGCTCATGCAAAGAACAGGAACGCCGGCAGAAAGTTTTCCCAGATCTTCTTCGAGCCATTTCCGTTGTTCATCATCTAATGAACCTGCGTTTTTATTATTGCTATCCAGAATAATAAAATGCCAGCCGTTCTTATCAAAACTGTAATAACGATCCATGATTCCTAACTGCTTTACCACATAATCTTTTCCATACATAGTATCGTTCTTATCCGGAGCAGCCCACCACATATCGTGATTGCCCAGGCAACTGTGCATTTCGTACTCTTTGAATCCATTGCGGAGTTTTTGCCAGATCTGCCATTGTTCATTTACCCGTTCCCGTACGATATTATCATAGTCGGCTGCGTAAATAGTATCACCGCCGTTCAGTATAAAATCAATCTTATATTTTTTAATTTCCTCCAGGCATTTGCGAAAGCGATTTGGGGCGTCAAGCTCGGGGCGTATATGTATGTCCGTTATATGGGCAATGCGTAAAACTTTTTTTGGCTTGTTATTTTTTCCCAATGCGGTAGCGACAGATGTAACAGATCCTGTGGCAATTACTCCTGCCGTTAACCCAAGAGTTTGTATCAGGCTTCTTCGTTTCATGTCATTATTATTAGATATATTAATGATGATTAAATTATTTTATCACACTTTTTACCGGTGAAGCCACAGGGTGGTTTGCAGTAAAATGAAACCCCAGCAGGTTTGCAATGGTCTGGGCAAACTGATCCTGAAAAAGTTGTCCTTTTGTTTTCACCTCGCCCAATGCAGGAGTATCCGGGCCCATCACCATTAAATAAGTTTCATTAGCATGAGGTATTTTTGAACCGTGGCTTGTCCACTCATCGTCATAGCCACGCCCATGATCAGGAAAAATTAAAATAGAAGTTTGATTATTATAAAATGTATCGCTTTGCAGGTAATTCCATAAGTCTGCAATCATTGCATCAATTTTATTCGCAGCGTCCAAATACATATCATATTTTCCCTCGTGGGCACATTCATCATTATCTCCAAAATCAATATATAAAACACGCGGATGATTTGTCCCGATGTAAGCTTTTGCCATTTCGAAAGTATTGGCATCGGGCCGCTCTCCCTGCCCAAAAATATCATGCACGTAATGTTGCATTGCATTTGCGTTTTTTTGCAACGGCGTGAGGTTTGGCCCTTTCACATCCTCACCATAAATATTTACCAGCATCTTATTTCTATCGCGATTCAGTATCCATGCCACTACATCCCACGATGCAAATGTTACCACTTTACCTTCATACCCTTTTTGCTTGTTAATAAATTCCAAAACATTTTCATTGGGATTATCAATCTTATCATTTGAGTTAATGAGCGTATCATAATATCCACAAAAAGTTTCACTACGGCCGGGTTCAGAAAACCAATATTTGTTTTTTACGTTTACCAAATTGCCCAAATCACGATTGCCATAAATTTGCCCCTTTTTAGCTATATGGTTCCATACAAAAGGCATTAGTTTTTCACGGCGGGTTTTTTCATCTGCAGCCCAATACTTTTTCATCCGCCAGGCAGAGTCCTGGGTGTTGTATTTTTTCCCAAATAATAAAGCCGAATCAGCGCCGCGAAAAAGTTCTTTCCACCGGTAGCCATCCATTAAAATAATGATTTCATTTTTAGCCTGCCTGCCTGTCCGGTAGGCAGGGTAGGTTTTGTGTTGCTGCGCAAAGGCGCTAGCTGCAAAGAGGAGAAAAACCAGAAGAAATTCAATTTTCATTCATATAATTTTTGATTTTGATTCAAAATATTTTTTGGTCATTTTGTTCTCTTAATTATTCAAAAGTTTGCATAACGCTAACAAATAATCAAATTCATTTATCATGTTTACCACGGAAGAGAAAATGTCTTTACAAAAGTGAAGCATTTCATAGCCTCAATTACTCCTTCTTTTACTCCCAGGCCCGAATCTTTAAGACCACCAAAAGGTGAACGCTCAATGCGGTAACCGGGCACTTCATTAATATTTACAGTTCCTACTTTCAATTCTTTTACAAAACGAATTGCATATTCCATATTGTTGGTAACAATACCGCTTGATAAGCCATACGCAGTAGAATTGCTTAACGCAATGGCGTCGTCAATATCTTTAAAGCTCATGATGGGCGCCAAAGGACCAAAAGATTCATGAACCACCATATCTGCATTCCTCGGAACATCCACTATCACAGTTGGTTCCATTAATGCGCCGGTACGCTTGCCCCCGAGTATTACTTTTGCTCCCTGTTCTACTGCTTTTTTTACAGCGTTTTCAAGATACACAGCAGCTGGTTCATCGATTACCGTTCCTACCATAGTTGCAGGATCAGCAGGGTCGCCGCAATTATATTCTCTGGCTTTCTCTACAAATTTTTTAATGAATTCATCTTTAATTTTTTCATGTACCAAAATTCTTTTTACAGCCGTACAACGCTGCCCCGAATTACGGAAGGAGCCTTCGGCGGCAAGAAAAACCGCCTTTTCCATGTCAGCATCTTCCATAATTATCAGCGGATCGTTGCCACCTAATTCCAATATCACTTTTTTATAACCTGCTGTTGTAGCAATGTGTTTTCCCACCGCAACACTTCCGGTAAAGGAAACAATCTCCACCCTGTCATCTTTTACTAATGGCTCTGCAATTTCATTGGTGGGGCCAAGTAATACGCTCATCATATAGTGTGGGAGCCCGGCGTCGTATAACAGCTCTACCAACTTAATAGCAGTGAGTGGTGTTTTTTCGGAAGGCTTTAAAATAACGGGTGTACCAACAGCAATGGCAGGCGCTATTTTATGAATAACCTGGTTTAACGGATGATTGAATGGTGTAATGCAAACTGCCAGTGAAAGTGGCTCACGCAGGGTAAATATTTTTCTTGCTTTACCGTTGGGGGTGATATCGCATGAGAAAATCTCTCCGTCGTCCTTTAATGTTTCGATAGCAGCAAAAAGAAACACATCCTGCGCCCGTGCCGTTTCATACCTTGCCTCACGGATTGCCAGCCCTGATTCGGCGCTGATGAGTTGCGCAAATTCTTCTTTGCGTTCCAAAAAAAGATTTCGTGCTTTTTCCAAAATACTGTAGCGGTCGTATCTTGATAAAATCTTCCCTCCCTTCAATGCCGCCTCAATCGCTTCCTCCGCATGTGAAGAATTTGCTTGTCTAACGGTGCCCACCAAACGATTATCATAAGGGCTGCGCACTTCCAATATTTTTGCTGATTCAATTTTTTTGCCCGCAACATAACAGGAAAGATTGATAACAGAAGCGCCATTTCCGGCTATTGATTGTTTATTTTGTTTTGCTGTTGAAGTTTCAGAGGCGTTCATAATTTTTTTAATTTATTGTCAGATATTTTTCTGTTTGAAAAACTTAAGGTTTAAAACTTTATGGCTAAATATTCACTCCCGTAAATGTTGATGTCACTTTCAGTCATTTGTTCCATTTACAGTAAAATCAAATATGTCAAAGTTTCTTGGGTCGCGGGCTGCCTTCATTTTATAAATTGCATTTAAAGGATGAGAAATAATCATGGGAACCATTTCTTCATAGCGCCCTCCATGCGAACGAAGCGTGCCATCCAATGCAGAAAGGTCGTGATACTTAGGGCGGCGGCCCACTACTACATCCCTTCCCGATAAAACGATAAGGTCGCCCGTTCTGTCGGCAGGTTGTTCCAATACCCTGCAACCTGTTTCCTTATCATACACTTCGGTAATACCCGGCTGAACCGCCAGCCAGTTTTTTATTTCATTGACCTGTGTTTTATCATTTACATGCACTACCACATAAGACCCTAATGCGCCATGATGTTTTACATACGGATCGGTAATAGGACAGATCACCCGGAAACCATTCTCCCCAAATTTTTGCTCCAGCATATCTTCCACAAACAATACATTGGGACTGCCATCGGATTTAACTTTGGCATTCATACCATGGTCTGCCGTGACGCCAACTACGGCTCCTAATGCAATTAGTTTTCCGATCTCTTTATCCATAGCTTCATAAAAAGCCAAAGACTCTTCCGCATCCGGTGAATAGGTGTGCTGCATATAATCAGTAAGGGAGAGATAAAGAAAATCGGCTATTCCTTTTTCAATAAAAGCCACGCCTGCACGCAAGACAAATAAACTGGCATCGCCGCTGTAAATAGCAGGAGTAGGATGGCCAACAATTTCTTCCACTTTGTCTATGCCATGTGTTTCTTTTTTTGCCTGGTTGGCTTTTTCTGCAGAGATGGCAATGCCTTTCATTTTATACGAAAGGATATCTCTTAATTTTTCTTTGGCAGTAACTACCGCCACTTTTCTTCCAGCATTGGCTGCCGCTGCCAGCAACGTTTCTGCCCTCAGGTATTCGGAAGAGTTCATCATTACTTCCTGGTCTTTCGCCGCATCGTAAAAAAAGTTACCGCTAATGCCATGCACCGCGGGAGATACGCCGGTAACGATAGAAGAATTATTTACATTGGTAAAAGAAGGCAGGGCACCGCGAACCATACCACGGTAACCAATCATGGCCATGCGCTTGAGGTTTGGCATCCTGTCGAATGACATTGTCGTATCAATATATTCATCTGCAGAACCGTCTATACAGATCACTACAACCGGTTTCGGTGGAGGATAATAAGTTTTACCATTTACTGAAAATTCCTTTGTTGAAATACTCATCTAATTGTCAATTTTATTTTTTAATTGCCGCAAATTATTTTCTAAAGCCCGGTTTTATTGTGTACGCCTTA
>JBDTVF010000107.1:0-10315 GCA_040007325.1 Ginsengibacter sp.
GCAATCGTAATAAAAAAACTGTAGAAAAACAGCCGGTATTTTTTAAAAGGCCGGTAAAATAAAAGAGCAATAAACGCCGCAATTATGATAAAAAGAGATCCTATAAAAAAAAGGAACTGTTCCTTTATAAATCCTGCACGACTAACATTCACCAGTTGTGTGCTCGACAACTCCTGCAATTGGTGAAGAGTCGGAAAGTTATTTTGATATTGCCATAAAATATTTGGAAGCACAATTAGCAATGCAACAGCAGCACTGATATAGAGGTTTTGATTAAGGAAAATCTTTCTTTGCTCTGTAAGTAAAATCGCCGGCAGCAGGCCTAATGCTAAAAATACAATATTGTATTTGCTAAGAAAACCAAACGCGAATGCAATTCCGGCGGCATACAGCCATTTCGAATTATTAATATTGATGAACTTGACCAGATAGAAATATACAAGTGTCCAAAAGAAAATGTCGAATGAATTTGGCTGGTATAAAATATTAATTCGAAGTATTACTGAAAGCAAAATGGCAAAGGCTCCTAACACAAGGGAGAACCACCTTCCACCTAAAGCTTCCGTGGCTTTCCATACTACTATCATTGTAAAACAACCGAAAAGTGCAGGAAAAAATTTCACCCAAAACACCCCATTGCCTAGTAACCTGATAATATACGATATCCATGAAGTAACGGGGGGCACAGAAATAAACCCCCATGCAAGGTGGCTTCCCTGGTCGAGGTGAAGGTATTCATCGCGTTGCAGATCGTAAGCCGAATCAACAAGTGCGTATTGCAAAACAAACTTTATAATAATAAAGCAAAGCAGGATGATTGTTTTCTTATTCATTTAGCAGTTGTAAGTACTAAGGCATTGAGCAACGGAAAAGGTTAGCCGCAAGAAATATGTTCCGGTAAAATTGCCCCTGTTACTTTGGAATTAATTTCATACTCTGCATCCAGGCTTTGCAACTTTCCATCCAAAGTTCACTGGTTGTAGGATTTCGCATTCCAAATCCATGGCCCCCACTTTTGTAAAGATGCATTTCAACAGGTATTTTGTTACGCAGCAAAGCTTCATAATAAACAATACTGTTCATTACAGGTACTGCTCCGTCGTCACTTGCATGTACAAAGAATGTAGGTGGAGTAAGTTTTGTCACCTGCAGCTCATTTGAAAACGAGTCGATCATTTTTTTGGAAGGCCCCTTGCCGATAAGTTGGGTACGTGAACCGAGATGTGCAATGCTGTCCTGGAAGCTGATCACCGGGTAAATAAAGATGGCGAAATCGGGGCGCAGGTTTATTTTCTGTTCATTATCAATATAGCTGTGTTGAAAATGTGTTGCCGCGGTGGATGCCACGTGTCCGCCCGCGGAGAATCCCATAATGCCCACCCTGCTTGTGTCAACATTCCATTCTTTTGCCCGCGTACGCACTAATTGAATTGCCCGCTGCGCATCCTGCAGTGGCCCTATACTTTTATTAATCATCGAAGAGTCATTAGGTATTCGGTACTTTAAAACAAAAGCCGCAATCCCATATTCATTGAATTGCCTTGCAACTGCAAATCCCTCCTTAACTATTGACGCTACCCAATAACCACCGCCAGGGCATATCACCACTGCGGCTCCGGTAGCCTTATCCTTGTCCGGGAGAAATATTGATAAGGTAGGTTGCGATATGAGGCGGACAGTGGTATCACCATTACTTTGAGGATCCCATTTTTCTTTTGTAGAATAAGTCTTACTGTTAGGTACGTCCCCGTCATACAAAGGAATCGTTTGCTGGGCCTCCATATTTTGCATAAAACAAATTGTAAGTAAGAAGAAAATTATTTTTTTCATGAAATGAATTTATGGCTTTTAGAACATGATCTCAGGACTAAAATTAAACGTGCACAAGCTAAGCAAGTATGACAAAATATAAAAACTCAAATAATATCTTATGGAAAACTGCCATGGAAATCTCTTAAAGATAAATCTTGTTTATGGCAGAAATGATTACAAGCTCCAAAAGAAAAGGCAAAAAACATATGCCTAAAAATATCCGTGTAGATCTTACGCCAATGGTAGATCTTGGGTTTTTGCTGATTACTTTTTTTATACTAACTACCTCGCTTGACGAGAAAAAAGAAATGAAACTGCTACTTCCAAAGGATTCGAAAGACAGCACCTTGTTGGAAAAATCAACCACGCTTACCTTCATATTAAAAGCGAATGACAGCATCGGCTACTATGAAGGAATTCCCCGGGAAGTATTACATGCAAAATTTGGCGCGATGAGAAAAGTGATCCAGCAAAAACAGGCAAGTCTTTTAAACCAAAATATTAACCGGGAGAAATTGACCATCATTATTAAGCCCACCACAGAAAGCACCTACCAGAATTTTATTGATGCGTTGGATGAAATAAGTATCAATGATTGCGAACATTATTTTATTTCTGAACCTTTGCCGGGCGAGAATTAATTATGTTTCCCAATGATAACTTTTTATTAGCGCCACCGCTTGCGTTGCAGGTAAGAACTACCGTAAAAGGTTAACAGTTCCCTTTTTATTTACTACCGTTCTCGTTCCTGGTTGACGGTAGGTAAGCGTCCACACATAAATGCCTTGCGCCAACGGAGATTGTCCTTTCTTGCCATCCCAACCTTCATTGAATTTAGCAGATTTGAATATGGCATTGCCGTATCGATCGAATACCTGGAACTGGTATTCTTTAGGCGTGCAATCCGGGAAAACCGGTCTGAATACATCATTCAAGCCATCATAATTAGGAGTGAAAGCATTAGGAATGTATGAATTGCAAGGGCATAGTTTAAATGCTACTGTGAAATATTTTTGATCAAATGAACAATCATTATATACTGTAATGTTGTATTCCCCCGGCCCGTCTATTTTCCTTACAGGATTTTCTGACATGTTATCCCACAGGTAAGCGGTAGTATTGGGATCGGTAGCATCTATTTCGAACACTTCTCCAAGACAAAGCGTTGTATCTTTTACAGCCGGCGAAACTTTTACCAGTTCCTCATCATTTATTATGACCTCTACAGTTGCGGTATCCACAAAACATCTATCCCAAATAATCGCGCTGGCAGTATATTCACCAGGGCCCGGGTATTGATGTTGTGGTCTTTTCAAAGTTGAAAAATTCCGGGCTTCGGATGCATCGTCACCAAAGGTCCACTTCACTGAATCTGCTCTGCTGAAAATCAAACTAAAATCAACAGGTTGCCCTATGCATGTATTCTTTTTGTATTGAATAGCATTTTCACGAGGTGTAAAGCTGCCGGACCTCACGTAATTATAATTAAGCATGCGTGGCATTCGCTTGAGATTGATCTTCGATCCCTGGTAGATTATAGCTTTTCCAACTTTTGATGGATCTTCAATCACACCTAGTGTTTGATCAAAGGGAACCGGCGAGCCTTCCCTTTTACTTATATAAATTTTTCCATCCGGACCGAGCTGCATTGTGCGGCGGATAATATAACAACTCCTTACACATGCTACCCGATCCCCATTGTGGTTGATCCGGTACAATGTGTTTTCAATGGCCGTAGGCGAGCCCGCATTTAAATCCATTTGATATAAATAATGAACTTCCGCCCGCACGTCGGGCTCAATAACCACATAGGAACCAAAATATACTTTACTGCCATCTGCACTCAGCTCTACGTCTTCCAGTATTTCACCCGCAGGAATAGACAATGACATGGGATTTGAAAATTTACCGGTAAGATTATCAAAATCATACAAGACAATTTTATCATCGTTGTAATTTGGAACAGCCATCCGCTCACTATTCGCAGAAAACTTAAGATTGCTGTACTTTATATTAAGTTTTTCAACCGGGAGAATTGATGCCGGAATTGATGTTACGACAGGAGAAGTATTTATCCCGCTTTTAGTAATAAGGTATGCATAAAAGGCACCCGCAGCATGACCAACCAGCCACCTGTCAACCTGGTTGCAATGATCGGTAGCCGCAACCACTTCAGAAGCATTAGAAAGTAGTATCGTTGCAAAGGCAGGGTTCGAAGGTCTTGGATAAACTACTTCTTCAATGTCGCCGGGCTTATACATTTTAGTAGTAAAATACACCAGCTTATTTGCGTTCGGTGGCGGATCAAAATCGCCGGGACTTTCCACGCCAAAAATGTAATACAAAGAATCATTTTGAATGTATGGAGAAATGAGAGATGTTACATTCTCTGACCATAACCAATATTTCTTATATACCGGCAATACGACATTATCCCTGTTCCAAACTTTATGTCCATCTGTGTAAAAAAGCAATTGCCCGTCAGGCGAGCAAATAGATGAAATGAAATAAGGAGGTTGAGAGCCTTCCGCTTTTGACCTAAAAGGGGAAACCGGGTTAGTGTTGAAATTGAGGCCTGTATTGTCTCCGAAAGCCCAGATATTATTACGCTTTTGAGCCGACGATACGAGTGCATACAGCACAAGTATAGCAAGGAACAGGCTCGTCCTTAAAACACGGAAAAGAGAATTTATAAAGCTGGACATCTTGAAATAATTCGCAGAACTTTTAACCAGTTGCAATTTAGTTTTAATGAGAAAGGTCAAAAGCTTAAGACAGTTTCACAGGAGATTTAAATTATTTGCTAAAATAACAAACCTTGCCCTATTTTACCAGTTTTCGTCTCTTATAAAATGCCTATACGGTTTTTGAAATGTGGGGAAATATTTTTCAATGACCTTTTCCAGGAATCAATAGTTTGGCTGACAATCTCTGTCATCGAATCGTTGCACACATCTATATAAAATCTTTTGTGAGTAACAATTAAAGCTATTTCTAATAAGAACGGCCTGATAATATCAACAGTCAACGCTTATCCAAAATCAATTCCAGACAGCGATATAGAAAATTTCCCCCAAATCCTAACTTATTCATTTAAATTAGCTAAACAAAAACAGGTACCTTAAATGATTATGAGGTTTTTAATCCTAACTGCCGTATCTCTTACTGCCTTTTTCATTCAACCTAACATAGCCCGTTCACAGTCTGTTGCAACAACCAATGACAGCGTTGCAATAAAAAATGCTTTGAACATCTATCACCAATACATGAGCCCTGAGTCCAACCTGTATGATGGCAGTGAGTACACTTACAATACTTATTACCCTTTTATAATAAATGAAGGTGATCCTTTCTTTTTTTCAAAAAACTTTGATACCGGCTCTGTTTATTACAATGGAATAGTTTATGAAAAAGTTCCGCTACTCTATGATATCATTCATGGGGAGGTGCTGATAAGAGATCCGTCGCAAATTAATGTAGTGCGCCTGAATGATAAATATATTGGTTGGTTTACTATTTATGGGCATACGTTCACTAAGTTGATCAAAGACAGCACATCAGCAAATCCATTGAATACAGGCTTTTATGCAGCGCTTTACAAAGGCAGGACATCATTGTATAAAAGTGTTTCAAAAATATTTAAAGAGAACAGTGCTTCCTTCCAGGGGCTTAACAAGTATACAGTTGAAACCGATGAATATTTTGTTAAAAAAAATAATGATTATTTCAGGATAAAAAATAAGAAAAGCTTGCTGAAGATTTTGGGTGACCGGAAAAAAGATATAAATCAATACATGAAAAAAAATAAGCTCAAGTTTAAAAAAGCAAAAGAATATACGTTGATAAAAGTTGTTGCTTATTATGATCAATTAACTGCTAATAATTAAAGCTATGCCTGTTAAGCGGTTGCTTTATGCTCTGTTACTATTACTTGCCATGCTTGCCTGCACTACCATTCATGCACAGCAAAATGACATGCCTCTTGTCAGCGGCGAATTTAAAAATATCACTGCCGAAGATTTTTTATTGCAACTTGAAAAACAAACAGGCTACCACCTGTATTTCGATACAAGCCAGCTTGATTCCATTAAGGTGAATGTAAGCCTGCAGAGCCAACCGTTGACCGAAGCAATTAAAAATGCTTTTGCTGATACCAAACTTGATGTTGCCTATTACGCGCCTGACGACATATTCATAAGTAAAGGGCTGGTAGTACAAACCGAACTGCCCAAAGGATTTTTTCCTGGCAGCAATGTAGTGAAAACCGAAAACGGGCAACCGAATGAAATAGTTGATTATACCAATAGTAATGACAATGTTGCAACTGGCGTGCTTCCTAATAAATTGTATAACATCGGCGATAAAACTTCTACAACCATTTCGCCTACCGGCACTGTTACAGGCTTTGTGTTAGATAACAAAACCGGTGAGCCGGTTATTGGTGCGTCTGTGCACGTAGAGAACACAAAAATTTATGCCACCACTGATCAGTTTGGATACTATACGATCGCGGTACCTAAAGGCCGGCATACATTTTCCATAGAAAACATCGGTATGAAGGATGCCAAAAGAGAACTGCAGGTGTATGGAGATGGCAAATTCAATATCGAAATGCAGAGCCAGATCATTTCGCTGAAAAGGGTGGTTGTGTCTGCAGAGAAAGCAAGTAATATCAGGAGCCTGCAAATGGGTGTGCAGACGATAGATATTAAAACCATCAAGCAGGTGCCTGTGGTATTTGGCGAAGCCGATATATTACGCGTGGTGCTTACACTTCCCGGCGTAAAGTCTGTTGGCGAAGCAAGCACCGGATTAAATGTACGTGGTGGCTCTGCGGATCAAAATCTTATTTTATTTAATGATGCTACCATTTATAATCCATCTCACTTTTTCGGATTGTTTTCAGCATTCAATCCTGAGATTGTAAAAAATGTAGAGCTGTATAAAGCAAGTGTACCTGCAAAATATGGCGGCAGGCTTTCATCGGTGCTTGAGATAAACTCAAGAGATGGGAATAAAAAAGAATTGGCAGGAACCGCTGGTATTGGTTTGCTCACGAGCCGCCTCACATTAGAAGGCCCATTGATCAAAGACAAATCATCATTCATTATTGGTGGGCGAACTACCTATGCTAACTGGCTGCTTAATCTTTTGCCAAACCAATACAAAAACAGTAAGGCCGGATTTTATGATGTGAACCTGAACATAAGCCACGAGATAGATAAAAAGAATTCGCTCTTTCTTACTGCTTATATGAGCAAAGACAATTTCAATCTCAACAGCGACACCACATACGATTACGGCAATAAGAATATTTCGCTGAAATGGAAACACATTTTCAACAACAAGTTATACATGCTCGTTAGTGGTGGTTATGATAACTATGAATATCATATTCAAAGTGATGCCAACGCGATAATTGCTTACAAACTCGGATTCAATATCACACAGGAAAATTTCAAACTGCATTTCAACTATTTCATCAACAGCAAGCATACGCTGGAGTATGGTATAAACAGCATTCTATATAAATTAAATCCCGGTAACTATAATCCTGTTGGCAAAGAATCATTAGTTGTTCCTGATATTGTAGAAACAGAAAAAGGCCTCGAAAATGCGGCGTACATCAGCGACAAATGGAGCATCACACCTGATCTTTCTATTGAAGGCGGTGTGCGTTATTCTATTTTCTCCGTACTTGGTCCGCAAAGCTTTAATGTATATGCTGATGGTGTGCCTAAAACCGAAGACAATATCATTAGCACAACTAAATACGGAAACAACAAATTCATTAAAACCTATGGTGGACCGGAAGTAAGAGCATCGCTACGTTATGCAATTGATGAGAATTTTTCTATAAAAGCGGCTTACAATAGCCAACGGCAATATATTCACCAATTGTCTAACACTGCGGCTATCGCACCAACAGATATATGGAAGCTAAGCGATCCTAACATAAAGCCACAATTCGGTCAGCAGGTGTCGCTGGGCCTTTATAAAAACTTTAAATCAAACACAATTGAAACTTCGGTAGAAGTTTACTACAAGAAAATTAAAGATTATCTCGATTACAAAAGTGGCGCTGTTCTCGTGCTGAATCATCACATAGAAACCGATGTGCTGGCTACGAAAGGCAAAGCATATGGTGTGGAATTCCAGGTGAAAAAGCTGACAGGTAAACTCAATGGATGGATAAGCTATACATGGTCGAGAACATTGCTGAAAGCTAATGACATTACGCAAGGTGAGATCATTAACCGTGGCTTGTATTATCCTGCAAATTATGATAAGCCACACGACGTTACTTTCATCAGCAATTACCGCATCAATCATCGCTTCAGCCTGTCATTGAATGCAACCTATAGCACGGGCCGCCCAATCACGGTACCTATTGGAAGATTCTTCTACGATAATTCTTTCAGGACTTTATATGCCGACAGAAACTCTTACAGGATACCAGATTATTTCAGGACAGATTTTTCCATGAATCTTGACGGTAATCATAAGATCCATCAGAAACTTCATAATTCATGGACAGTGGGCGTGTATAACGTAACCGGCAGAAAGAATCCTTACTCTGTATACTTCATATCGGAGAACGGAGTTGTAAATGGATATAAGTTTTCAATTTTCGGCAGCCAGATTCCCTTTATCAATTTTAATATTAAGTTCTAACGCTGCATGAAAAACATCCTTACCTTTTTCATGTTGCTTTTCTTTATTTGCGGATGCAAAGAAAAATTTACCACCCGCATACCATCTCCGGCCACCGGCTATCTTGTCGTAGAAGGCTTTATAAACAGTGGTGTTGATCCCACAACGATTACACTTAGCCGAAGCGTAAAACTCTACGACGACGTAAACTTTATATCAGAAAATAATGCTGTCGTAAATATTGAAAGCGAGACCAATGAAATATTTCCTCTGAGCGAATTAGTTAATGGAACTTATATCTCAGGAAGTTTATCGCTTGACAAGACAAAAAAATACAGGCTGCAGATAAGGACACAGGATAACAAAGATTATGTCTCTGACTTTGCAAGTGTTCAGTACACACCGGATATTGATAGTGTGAACTGGGTAAGAGGTAATGACGGAGTAAAGCTCTTTGTGAACACACATGATCCTTTAAACAATACCAAATATTATAAGTGGGATTACGAAGAAACATGGGAATTTAAAGCTCCTTACTACAGTTCCCTGGTTTATTTGTATGATGCTACAGGCACACCGTTTAAAGTGGATTTTAAAAATCCTTATCATACTGTCGATACAACGGTACATACTTGCTGGAACACAAATAACTCTACAAATATAAATATCGGGTCTTCAGAAAAACTTAGTGAAGATGTAATTCATTTACCTCTTGTTAATATAGAACCGGCATCGGTAAAATTGAGTGTATTATACAGCATGAATGTGAGGCAATATGCGTTGAGCAGGCAAGCATATAGCTTTTATCAAAAGATTAAAAAAAATACCGAAAGCCTTGGATCTATTTTCGATGCGCAACCATCTGATCTTACCGGTAACATTCATTGCACTACCGACCCTGCAGAAATAGTGATAGGATATATTGATATTTCGGAAGAAAAAACAAAACGCATTTTTATAAGAAGTGATGAAGTACCGGGGTGGGGTTATGCTACCAGGTGTGCCCAGGTGATTATAGATAACCAGCCGGACAGCATCTTAAGACATGGACTCAATATGTGGCCGACCATTCCTTTTGCTTTGGACGGCTTTGGCGGCGTATTGCAATATTATGCAACCGCTGAACTAAGCTGTGTAGACTGTACCGTAGATGGCACTAATGTAAAGCCATCATTTTGGCCGTAACTTAATATAATTTTTAAAAAAAAGAAGAAGATCACATAAATAAAAAATATGAAGATGTTTTACAAATGAAAAAACTCACCTTCTATATAGTTTGCTTTTTTCTTGCGTATAGTTGCAAAGAAAAATTTACTGCGAATATAACATCACCAACCACAGGATACCTCGTTGTGGAAGGTTTTATAAGCAGTGGTACCGATGCCACGACTATCACGCTTACGCGTAGTGTGAAATTATATGACACTGTAAACATTGTACCTGAGCGCAATGCAGTCGTAAATATTGAAAGTGAAACCAATGAATTATTTCCTTTGATGGAAACAGGAAGCGGTGTATACACATCTGATATCTTATCGCTTGATAATACAAAAAAATACAGGTTGGATATACGTACGCAGGACAATAAAGATTATGTTTCAGATTTTGTTGCGTACAAAAGAACTCCGGATATCGATAGTGTGAGTTGGGAGCGAAGTGATAAAGGCGTATCGATTTTTATCAACACGCACGATCCGCAGGACGCAACAAGATACTATCACTGGAAGTTTGAAGAAACCTGGGAACACCACTCTACTTATTATACTTCTATCTACTATGTTCGCGATCCTTCTTCATATGCCCCGATAGCTGTAGATTGGCGAAATGCATCCCGAATACCAGACACTTC
>JBDTVF010000108.1:0-10252 GCA_040007325.1 Ginsengibacter sp.
AAAACAGATTTTCTTATGCTGTACCACCACTCATTCATGAGTGGTGGTTTTTTTTACGTTATGGCTAAAGAGGTTTATAGAATCATCTTCTGCAAGAATGGTAATCGCTTAGCAATGATTATTTTTGATGATAACGAATTTATAGCGTGAATGAATTTGAGATCACTGTACAATGATAACCGAAATTTTTTCCTTGCTTTCTTTGTGTTTGTCTTTATCTGCATACTCCTGTTAATTGCTTATACAAAGACAAATGGGTTTTATCTCTTAAATTTTTATCACTCCAATATTCTTACATATTTTTTCATCTATGTCACTTACCTGGGAGATGGTTTTTTTTGTATAGTGATTGGCCTTTTGCTTTTATTTTTTAAGAAAAGATTTTTGGGATTGATGGTGTTGGTGAGCTATGCGCTTTCGGGTTTGATAGCGCAGGTTCTGAAATATTTTATTCTCGAGCCTCGGCCCGCAATTCTTTTAAAAGATAGCGGCTATCGTTATTTTATTGATGATGTTACGTTACACAATTTACATGCGTTTCCATCGGGACATACTGCATCAGCATTTGCACTTGCTGCGGCTCTTGCTTTTGCTTTAAGCAATAAAGCGTACTCAATGTTACTATTATTGGGTGCTATACTTGTTGGTTACAGTCGCATTTATCTTGCGCAGCACTTTCTCGATGATGTATTGGCTGGCGCCGTTATTGGAGTTTTGTCTGCAGTAGTTTGCCAGTTGGTCTTGCAAAAATATTCGCAGCGTAAAATATTTTTACATACAAATGATAGGTGATGAATCCCGGATATTAATGTGAGTTCGGGATAGGTAGGTTTATACTCTTTTATATTAGCATCAACTTAAATCCCTTCCGAAAAGTCGGGACAGGTTCTCCAAAAAAAGCGGCTTGGAATCCTACAAATGTAAGAGTATTCACAATTTAATATTTTCGTGACCTTCACCTTTGGAGAAGGGTTGGGATGAGGTATTAAGTGGACCTTGCGGACGGTAAAGTAAATCCGAAAGTGGTGCCTACATCCGTTTTACTTCTCACGTGAATAGTTTCATTATGTGCTTCCATTATATGCTTTGCAATTGAAAGCCCGAGGCCACTTCCGCCTACTTTGCGGGTTCGTGCAAGATCAGTCCTGTAAAATCTCTCAAAGATCCTTGGCAAATGTTCTTCGGCTATGCCATGTCCGTTATCACTTATCTCTGCCAAAACTTTTTTACCATCGATCTTATAAGCGCTACCTTCTATCATGCCATTTTGCTTACCGTATTTTATGGCATTATCTATCAGATTTATAAGCACTTGCCTTATCTTTTCTTTATCTGCAAAAACGGTGAGCGGCAATTCACAACCCTTCTTAATACTGCATTTGATTTTTTTCTCATCAGCCTTAATTGAAAGCGATTCACACACTTCTTTAATGAGATCTTGTATCACAAAATTCTGATTGTACAATAACTGCTCACCACTTTCAAGCTTGGTTATTTCATCGAGATCGTCGACAAGATTTACCAGACGGTCAATATTTTTTGATGCATTGCCAAGAAACTTTTTATTGACCTCACTATTATCAAGCGCACCGTTTAAAAGTGTGTCAACATATCCCTGGATCGCAAATATGGGAGTTTTCAATTCATGCGAAAGGTTTAGTAAAAATTCTTTTCTGAATGTTTCATTCTTTCTCAATACTTCAATTTCTTCCTTATGTTGTACGGCCCAGGTTTCTACATCGTCGCTTACTTCTTCAATTGATTTTTGGGGTAAAATGTTTTTATAATAAAATTCTTCTCTCTTACTCGCCTTGGTTTGATAAATAAGTTTGTAAATAATTTTTATTTTCCTGTAAACAAAGCGCTCAATAGTTACATAAATTACGAGGTAGGCCACTATGAATAATGCCACAAACAAAGCCGCAGCCGGAAGAATGCCATCTCCATAGGCGTACACCGCCAGGCCCGCCATAAAACTGATCGGTAGCGAAGTGATAACCGAAACTTGCTGTGGGGAAAAATTTTTTAAAGGAAGCAAGATGAAATTTTAGAAGTTAAAATATAACGTTTATGACAATAAGCAAATTTACAAAAATCAACCTGCCAAGGCGTTTGAGACAGGCTGTTTAGAGGCGAATATTTTGATATTTCAGGAGTTAAATAATTTGTACGTAAAGAGTAAAAAGAGCTAAGAAAAAATTGCATGTCTGCCCGATTCTTTTAAACAGCCGAAATGGTCAACTTATTTAATGTTTTGGATTGCTTTGCCTGGCGACAATATTTATAATTAAGAACGTGAGCGAAAAGGATAAAAAATACAGCCGGCAAAAGAAAAACAAGTTCCATTGAATGGAAAAATTGCTTTACCAACAGGAAAATAAAACCTACACAGAAAAGGTAAAAAGGCACAAAGCTTTTATGGTGACTGCGGTAGCCGTGCAAGACTGCAACACTCCCGACTACAAAAGCAATACCTATCATTAACCATTCAAATGGCGAATTATTAATAATATTGACACCCAAAACAGGTAAGGACGATATAACTAGCGGAAGAATTGCACAATGTACAGCGCAGGCGATCGAGGTGAGCATTCCAAAAAAATCCCAGTTTATTCGTGTATTCATAAAAATGAAAGGCGAATGTACTAAATTTGCAACATTGATGCAACAATCTGGAATATTAGTAATTACTTGAGAGTTGTTTCTTATAAAACATTTTTAAAAGAACATAAATCCTTATGAAAAAAAAGCTGTTAATATTTTCACTTTTCTTCGTGGTACTTCTCACGGCCTTTTATTTCTTCCTTTTTTCCGGCACAAATTATTACAAGTCCAAACTGCCCATATTAAGTTATGTGCAGGATTTTCAATTTGTCAGCCAGGACGATAAGCCCGTAAACCAACACAATGTGGAAGGCAAGGTGTATGTAACCGATTATTTTTTTACTACCTGCAAAGGGATTTGCCCTAAGATGAACGCAAATATGAAGAACGTGTATGACAAGTTCAAAAACGAAAGTGACTTCGCAGTCGTCTCTCATACCTCTATGCCAGAGACCGATTCAGTACCGCTTATGAAGAAGTATGAAGAAAAAATGATTGGCACCAATCCACAATATCCGGCTAAATGGTATTTTGTAACAGGCTCTAAAGATTCACTTTACAAAATGGCGCGGGTAAGTTATTTGCTGGATAATGATAAGAACAACAGTATAAATATTAAAGATCATTTTATTCATACACAATTTTTTGCGCTGGTAGATAAGAGCATGCGGGTGAGAGGCATCTATGATGGACTGAAGCCTGACGAGATTGATCGGCTCGAGCAGGATATAGCTAAACTATTAAAAGAGCCAGAGGAGAAAGGATCGTTTAATCATTCGCCTTTCAATAATAATCCTTCCTGAAAATGAATGATGAAATAATACATATATTAAAACAAAATAGCCTAAGCGTTACCGGTAGCAGGCAGAAAATCCTTGAAGTTTTTTTAGCTACAGATGGTGCCTTGGCTCATACTGATATTGAGAAAAGAGCTGGCGAAAGTTTTGACAGGGTAACAGTTTACCGTACGCTACAAACATTTGCTGAAAAAGGAATTATTCATCTTATTCCCACGACTGATAATTCCATTAAATACGCTTTGTGCAAGAATGATTGTGCGCCGGGGCACCATCATGACGATCACGTTCATTTTATTTGTGGTGAATGTGAAAAAACAATTTGTCTGGACAATGTTACCGTACCTGAAGTGAAGCTGCCAGAAGGATTCATTCCTAACCACACGGAAATGGTAGTAAAAGGTGTTTGTGGTGAATGCAGGTAATCAATTTTAAAAATCAATTCCCCCCAAAAACTTTTTTAAGTAAATCTGTAGCTCTCGCGGCTGGATTTTTTCTTATGCTTACTTCTTCCTGGGCAACATAATAGAAAATTCCGTTGAGTGCTTTTGTAGTGACATAGCTGTTTATATCAGTATCAACAGGAGTAGAGGAAAATTTATTATAAGCCGTGAAGACGTTATCCCAGTATTTTGTTGCATCTACTTTTTTTAGCGACTCTTCAATTACAGGGCGAAAAGCAGCCACAAGTTCAGGTGTTGTTGCGGTTCTCAGGTAGCCGGTAGCGGCTGTATCAGTTCCACGTAAAATATTTAATGCATCCGTTACCGTCATCTTTTTTATTGCAGCAAGAAAGATAGGTGCCGCAGCTTTTGAAGCATCTTCTGCACCACGATTCATGCTCAGCACAGCATTATCAACCAGCTTGCCCATTCCAAGCAATCTCATCTTCTTTTCAATATTTTGTACCTGCTCAGGTAACAAGATTTTTACTGCTGCATCTTTAAAAAAACCATCAGCGGCAGATAACTTGTCTCCACTTTTTTGTGCACCAAGTGACAATGCTTCTTTGAGTCCTGAGATTATTTCGGTTGTAGATAGACCTGAGCCGGAATTTTTCGAAAGAACTGAAGTTGCTTTTTTAAAAAGGCCGCCTAATTTATTTGAAGAATCAGTTTGCGCAGAAAGCGCAAAAGTTAAAAGGGCAAAAATGCTTGATGTAATTATTCGCTTCATAGGGATGTATTTTATTGAGTTCAAATATATATGGTAATGCTGAATGCCGCAATTACCAGACTGTTAAAGTGGAAAACGACAAGGTTGAATTACTACATTTGGAATTTGTATCCTACCCCTTTTACTGTTGTAATGCAGTCTCCGCCTAACTTTTGACGTATTTTTCTTATATGTACATCAATGGTACGGTCGCCTACAATAACGTCGGTCCCCCATACTTTATGCAGGATTTCGTTTCTTAAAAAAACTTTTGAAGGTTTGGAGGTGAGTAAGGCAAGGAGTTCAAATTCTTTGCGGGCGAGCGTGATTTCTTCATTATTAGAAGTAACAATATATTTTTCGCGGTCTATTTTAAGATCGCCGATCTGCAATACACCACCCGATTCTTTGGTAATTCTTCTGAATAGTGCATTAACTCTGCTTGTAAGTACTTTTGGGCTAATAGGTTTGGTAATATAGTCGTCACCACCTGTTTCAAGCCCTTTAATTTCGGTGCTGTCATCGTTAAGCGCGGTTAAGAAAACGATCACGGTACTTTCGAAAGCTGGTAATGTCCTTAAGATTTTGCAGACCTCGAAGCCCGTTTTGCCAGGCATCATCACATCAAGAATTATAAGATCGGGATTGTGAATTTTTGCCACCTCAATTGCCTCATTTCCATTCTTTGCAGTAATTACTTCGTACCCTTCAGCCTGCAGGTTAAAGCTTACAATTTCTAATATATCCGGCTCATCATCTGCAATTAAGACTGATCTCGGTTTTGTTTCCTGTGACATGATGCGCAAACCTATACCAAAAAATTATTCCGATGGTAGTGTTTACAATTTTTTAATATTGAACAGAAGTACCGTGGGAAAAACATATTTTGCCTATTTAGCGTTTATTGATAAAAATGTGAGCGACTTAATGAAAGGTTAATCCCGGCAACAAGTGCAGCAGTTTAATTCAATCTAATCTCTTATAAACTAAGCAATAAGTAAATTTGCAACCTCTGGAAGTATTTTTGCTTCTATAATTGAATTGATATAAAAAATTATGAGACCTGAATTTTACCTCTTAATATTTTGCTTTTGTCTTCCGCTTTTTTCCTTCGCAGGTGATGATACTACTAACATTCCTTTAAACAGGCAGGTATTTCATGATAAAATAAAAGATGAACAAAGAAGAGCAGATAAAGTAGACGGCCGCATAGATGGCTTATTGAAGGTATCGCCTAATAATGAAGTGAACCTGCAGGTAACTGACGCGATAATAAGGAAGATAAATGTAATAAGAAATGATATAGAGGGTGACAAAGCGCTTCCAACAAACAATGATAAGGTACGATACCTGAGATACGTTGAATATCTCCTAAAGGCATTTACCGATGGTTGGAAAGCACATAAGATTTCACCATCGTTAGCGCCGGTACTTGTAGATAATTTTAGTGAAATTTTACAGGCAAATATTAAAGGAGAAAACATGGCGCCGCTGGTTCAAAATGTGCCGTATGAAGTAGGAACAATTACCAGTGAAATCTTTAACGATAACAGCGGATACAGGGAAAGCCAGATCGTGCTTTTCAGAAAATTTTGCAAGCTTTATCCTGACAGAATCCTTTCTTACCTCGGCCCGTATGTAGACGAGCCTTTTGCAGATACCCTGGTGATAGATGCATTCAATAATAATCCAAGCCAGCTATATTCTTTTGCACAATCATCAAACAGCAAGCAGGGAAAGCTAATCAGGAAAATTAATGATCCACGGATACAAACCGTGGTAAAGCTCAGCACATTGAACAGGGCATTATTTTATTTCCCCTTTCTTGATGACCTCATAAGTGGTAAGCAAACCATTGCCAATATTTCAAAATATGCAGGTGCAACTGACAGGCAATATGATAGTGTAGGTTATTATAAACTGCTGGTGAATACCGAAGTGAATTATTATGGTCGCCTTGTAAAAGGAGATACACCTATCGCAATGCTTGGCCCGAATGGCCTTATAGATATGTTGCAGACAAAGGCGGTACAACACTTTATTGATCCGATTGATAATCTCCACGAGAATCCAAATCCTGCCGTGAGGTTCAGGGCTATTGAACCGCTCAATGCCGTTGATCTTTATTACATGATCGTGTTCGGCGAAAATGACATTTACACTTCCAGCTATAAATATTCATTTGACCGCATGATTCAAAAAATGGGAGCCGTACCAAGAGGTGACTCTTTACTGATGTCCGTCAATTTTGATCATTTCAAGAAGTTTATTAAGATGGCCGCCGGCTATAACAAACTGGATATTTTCCTGAAAACAATGCCTGAAAATTCAGAGAAATTAATGCAGGCATTTGTGGCTAATCTCGAAAAAACGGGGACGCTTGAAGATGCCGTTGACGTTGCCGATTCTTACGGAAGCATCACCAATCCTGAGCTTCAGAAGTCAATGCTGGAGAATGTAAAGAACAACGAGCAACGTTGTATAAAGGAAAGCAGCGGAAGAGGCCAGAAGATCTATAATCTCTTAAAGATGATATTTCTTTCGGCAGATGAAAAAAATGGTATAGACCTTTCAAAGGAAATTGGAATTCCTCCTGTGTATACTGTAAGCTATAAATACCTGGCAGACGATACAGGCCGCATAATTGAGCAGGTATTTTTTTATGGTGATAAAGACGGTAAAGAATCTTACAGCAGCTATCTCACTTCGTTCCCAAGGAGCGAATGGCAGATAACTCAAAAGAAGGAATGGATCGAAATAAAGTCTCTAAAGGGAAAGCCGATATGGATTTATGCAAATAAGCCGCTTGATAATAATACTGACAAAGATGCTGATGCTCAAAAAGATTTGATTGATTATTTGGATAATGTTGGATTGAGGCCTTCGATAGTTATTCATCGGGGTCATAGTTATCATCTCCCGTATACCATTAAGCAACTACCGGAAAACGCTAAGATTATTATGCTGGGTTCATGCGGCGGGTATAAAAATCTGGAGCAAATATTAAAGTTTGCCCCTGAGGCACATATTATATCTACCAAACAGACTGGAGCTAAAAACGTGAATAAACCTATAATAGAAGCCCTCGATAATACACTGCGGAGTGGTAATAATATTGACTGGCGCGAGATGTGGAGCGGACTTGAAAACACATTCAGCAAAGCCCCGCGGGAAACAAGAGAAACATTTGAAGATTATATTCCACCGCAAAAAAACCTGGGAGCGCTTTTTATTAAAGCATATAGCCGCGGAGGCGAGCAGGCAGATTAGTTGTAAATGTTTGCAACCCCTAATGTGGCTCTATTATAACTAATGCTACAATTCATTTGAGTTCATTTTCCATTAATTTTGCCCGATGTCCGAAAAGAAGAAGGGTAAAAAACTGCTGGACTTTAGCTTACTCCGTAAGGTTTTTGCTTTTGCCGCTCCTTATAAAAGAAAGTTTTACATTTCAATATTTCTTTCCATTGCTTTAGCGATCATTTCTCCGCTAAGGCCCTTTTTGATTCAATACACGGTAAATAATTTTATAAAAGATAAAGACACCTATTGGTTAATCCTGATAACTGTTATTCAAATTGGGATGTTGCTTGTCGAAACCGGGCTTCGTTTTTATTTTGGTTTTCTTACCTCGTGGTTGGGGCAAACGGTTGTAAAAGACCTTCGCGTTACAGTATACAAAAAGGTACTTAGCTACAATCTTACACAGTTTGATAAAACGCCGATAGGCACGCTCACCACGCGAACCATCAATGATATTGAATCCGTAAACGATATTTTTTCTGACGGTCTTATTCCAATCATTTCCGATCTCTTGTCTATTGTATCTATTTTACTTTTCATGTTTTTTGTGGATTGGCGGTTGTCGCTGATAAGTCTTGCACCGTTTCCTATTCTGATTATTGCTACTTATTTTTTTAAGGAAACTGTAAACAAATCTTTTATTAAAGTGCGCAATGCAGTGGCTGCACTTAATGCCTTCGTGCAGGAGCACATTACAGGTATGAGCGTTGTGCAGGCCTTTGCAGTAGAAGATAAAGAGTTTAAAAAATTTAAAGAAATAAATAAGCAACATAGAAACGCGAATATTAAAGCGATTCTGGCTTACTCAGTTTTTTTTCCGGTAGTGGAGATTGTTTTGGCGTTTTCTACAGGCTTGTTGGTATGGTGGGGGGCCAATAATGCTTTCAATGCAGGCGTGATCATTTCATTCATCATGTATTTGAATTTATTATTCCGGCCTTTGAGAGTTATAGCAGATAAATTCAATGTTTTGCAAATGGGAATGGTGGCGAGTGAACGGGTTTTTAAAGTGCTGGAGAATGCTGATGTAACACCTGAAACTCACAAGGGAATAACCCATGGTCATATCGAAGGAAAAGTGGAATTTAAAAATGTTTGGTTTGCCTACAATGATGAAGATTATGTTTTAAAAAATATTTCATTTGCCATTGAACCAGGTAAAACACTTGCAATCGTGGGACACACCGGCAGCGGAAAGACCTCAATAATAAGTTTGCTCAACCGACTTTACCACATAAGAAAAGGCGAGATAGCAATTGATGATAAAAATATAGAAGCGTACGATGTATCGTTTCTGCGTAGTCGAATTGCTGTGGTCTTGCAGGATGTGTTTTTATTCAGCGGATCAGTATATGATAATGTTACGCTTCGGAATACTGGAATAAAAAAGGAACAGGTAATCGATGCAGCAAAGATTATTGGCGTGCACGATTTCATTATGCAACTGCCCGGCGGATACGATTTTAATGTGATGGAACGCGGCGCAACGCTGTCTCTTGGCCAGCGGCAATTACTGTCTTTTATCAGGGCTATATTGTATGATCCGTCCATTCTCATTCTCGATGAAGCTACTTCATCAATTGACAGTGAAAGTGAACTGCTGATTCAACATGCAATTGATACACTTATAAAAGGAAGAACTTCAATAGTGATCGCACACCGGCTTTCTACTATTCGCAAGGCTGATAAAATAATGGTGCTTGACCATGGCGAAATTATAGAGATGGGAACGCACGGCCAGTTACTGCAACAAAAAGGACATTATTACAAACTCCACAAAATGCAGTTTGAAGAAGAGGAACCCCTAACCCCTGAAGGGGAAGGCATGACTTCTTTTATTTGAGTTTAGATTTTCTGAACGGGTCTCTGTAAGACTTTTTTTTAAAATGCTTTTCACTACTCCAGTACGCATTGTACATAGCTTACTTCCCGCCTGCTACTGCCGACTCTTCACTCTCCTCACCTCTTTTCTCAGGTCTCATCTGCGGAAAAAACAATACATCCTGGATAGATGATTGATTGGTGAGCAACATGCATATCCGATCGATGCCAAAGCCAATGCCACTTGTAGGAGGCATACCATATTCGAGGGCACGTAAAAAATCATTATCAATAAACATAGCTTCATCATCGCCACGTTCCATGAGTTTTACCTGCTCTTCGAAACGTTCTCTCTGTTCAATTGGGTCATTCAATTCGCTATAAGCATTGGCAATTTCCTTACCATTTACCATCAACTCAAAACGCTCTACAACACCGGGCTTGCTGCGATGCTTTTTGGTAAGCGGACTCATTTCTACAGGATAATCAATGATGAATGTAGGTTGCACATAATGGTCTTCACATTTCTCTGAGAAAATTTCATCGATGAGCTTTCCCTTCCCCATTGATTT
>JBDTVF010000109.1:0-10239 GCA_040007325.1 Ginsengibacter sp.
GCAATGATAGTAAGGTAGTGCCCTGCCGGAACTACATCGTAAAACAAGGTTGAATCAAGCGTCCTGTTTTCACGAAACAAATAATCAAATTCTACAATTGAAATAAGCGCAGCGCAAGCACCACCCATACCATTAAAAAAACTAACGAGCTCAGGCATTGCGGTCATCTTTACTCGTCGTGCAGTAAGGGTTCCAATGATGCTACCGATTATTAGCCCCCCAAATATCCATACGTAATTCCCCAATGGCTTACCATCGTTCTTATACAAAAAGATGGTGCCCACTATGGCTATGCCCATACCTGCAGCGGCAATCAGGTTTCCCTTTCGGGCCGCCGCCGGATTTGACAACATTTTTAATCCAATGATAAAAGTGACGGATGCAATAAGATAACAGATAGATAAAATGCTTATGCCCATTAATTATATAAGATTGAATTATTTGTCTTTAAAATTTTTACGTTATGCCTGGCTATAGCTTTTATTTTTTCTTTTTAAACATTTCAAGCATACGATCAGTAACAACAAAACCACCCACAACATTGAGTGTACCGACTATGACTGCAAGAAAGCCAAGGATCAATGCTATATAATTATTACTTTCTGCCTTCCCCATCACAATTATTGCCCCGATAATCACAACGCCGTGTATTGCATTGGCTCCACTCATTAATGGCGTATGCAGCACACTTGGCACACGCCCGATAATTTCTATTCCCAAAAAAATCATGAGGATTACGATATAGATGAGCTCCACATTTACATTGATAAAATTTAAAATTGCTTCCATAAGATTTCTAAACAATAAATGAATATTATGATAATGCTTTTACCCGGTCATTCACAATTTCGCCGTTGTGCACTATACAAGTTCCTTTCACAAGATCATCATCAAAATTTAAATTTAATTCGCCTTCTTTTCCGATGATCAACTGCAGAAAGTTAAGAATATTTTTACCGTACAATTTGCTGGCATCATAAGGCATAGTGGCCGGAAGCCTTGAATTTCCTACAATGCTTACGCCATTAAATCTCACTGTTTTTTCGTCTTCTGTATTACTTGTATTTCCACCTGTAGACGCAGCGAGATCAACAATTACGGATCCATTCTTCATACTTTCAAGCATGTCTGACGAAATAAGAACAGGCGCTTTTTTACCAGGTATTTGTGCAGTCGTAATTACAATGTCGGCCTTGGCTACACTTTCTGCAATCTTCGCTTTTTGTTTCTTTAAAAATTCCTCTGATTGCTCCACCGCGTAACCTCCGGCACTGCTTGCATCTGCTGCACCTTCTACTTCGACGAATTTTGCACCAAGACTCATTACTTCTTCTTTTACGGCAGGTCGCGTATCAAAAACTTCAACAACTGCACCCAGCCTTCTTGCCGTGGCAATAGCCTGCAAGCCTGCAACTCCAGCACCCAAAATCAAAACTTTTGCCGGCGGAATACTTCCGGCGGCAGTCATAAACATCGGGAAGTATTTTGGAAACATATTAGCGGCGAGCAATACTGCTTTGTAGCCGGCAATATTTGCCTGGCTGCTTAGCACATCCATACTTTGAGCCCTGGTCGTTCGGGGAATCATGTCAATACTAAAAACAGTAAGATTGTTTTTGACACAATCTTTTACAAATTCATTGTTGTATAGGGGCTGAAAATTTCCGAGTATTATTTTCGATTGAAGGTTAGCTGTATTTAGCGACTCAGCATTTATGGCCAAAATAATATCGCTTATATTGTATACTTCATTTTGTTGAACAATTGTAGCTCCCACAGCCGTATACGTATCGTCTCTTGCAAATGCCAGTTCTCCTGCAGTGCTTTCCACCAACACGTCAATCTTGTTCTTTTTTAAGGCAGCAATATGTTCGGGTAATAACGAAACCCTGGTTTCAGGCATGGCTTCCTTCAATACACCTATTTTCATATTAAGTAATTCCTGTCAAATTAGTAATCAATGTTTATTTGAAATTATTCGTTGAAGATAAGCCGATTAAATTTTTATCAACCTTTTTCAATAATAAGTCGTGAACATTACGAAGCTAATTGCTCCTGATATGACTTCTTTATTAAGATATTAAAACCTGATGGCGAAATCTTGCTTTACTTTAAAATCCCGGCTGAAAAAAACAATGCCAATGAAGAAAAGATCGATGGTGAGACTTACCGATGGATGCGATTTAATTTCTTGCCAAGCTTCTTCCATTTCAATGCTCCAGTGTATGTCGTCGAAAATAAATATGGATGAGGGCTTTGATTTTTTTAATGCTTCATAAAAATATTTCAGCGTTGCATCGCGGCGATGATTCCCATCTACGAATAGAAGATTGATATACTCAAGTTGTTCAAAAAGTGCAGGGAGGATTTTATCAAAACTCCCTCTTAACAGCTCAACATTATTCAGATCAAGTTTGTCAAATGTTTGTTGCGCGATCGATGCTATAGACGCGGCACCTTCCATTGTATAAACAGTAGTAGCAGAAGAAGCGCTCGCAAGATACGATGTGGAAATGCCAAAGGAGGTACCTAATTCCACGATATTTTTTGGCTGATAATATTTTGCAATGCGATAAAGCAGTTGTGCAAATTTTTTGTGTTTTAATGAAGAAGCGGCGATAGCCTTCACCTTCCTGGTTTTAAACGGGATTACTGCGGAGCCTGCACCAAAATCTTCTACGGCGATCACAGTGTTGTCGTTTAGTAATTGCTTTCTTTTTTCTTCTATTTTCGAATAGCAGGGATAGCTACGCTTATCGTTTAGTACATTTTTTACGAAATCAAAAACAAACGGTGAATGTATGCCATGGCCTTTACTATTTTTTGCATTGAAATAATACCCAATAAATTTTCTCGCTAACTGGAAAGAAGAGTGCATCCTCGCGGGGTTTTAGATATTTCCGGGACTCCTTTCCCAGACTTCGAAAGTATATGGATGATCATTTTTTTCATCAGCCGGAAAAGATCTTGAGCTAACTTTTGTCCATTTTTCAGGGTCGATCGCAGGATAAAAAGTGTCGCCTTCTACGTTAGTGTGTACCCGTGTAATATATATCCTTGAAACCAAATTCACTGTTTGCTTAAAAATTTCACCTCCGCCGATAATAAAAACTTCTTTTGCATCACTTTCTTTTGCTTTTTCTATTGCGGCTTCAATGTTATCAGATACGAATGCATTATCGGGATGAAAAGTTGCATCCCTTGTTACTACAACATTAATTCTGCCCGGAAGGGATTTCTTAAGTGATTCATAAGTCTTTCTCCCCATGATCACCGGCATTCCCCACGTTTTGTTTTTGAAATATTTAAAATCGTTTGGCAAATGCCATGGCAGCTCGTTTTGCGAACCAATCACATTATTTTCAGAAGCGGCAACTATATGAGAAAGCATGAATAGTTTAGTTTAAAAGGCTTTAGTTAAATGAGCTTAGCGAATGATTATCCTTTTTATACAGCAACGGGAGCCTTGATGGAAGGATGACTTTCATAATTGACCAATTCAAAATCTTCAAATTTAAAATTGAAAATATCTTTCACCGCATGGTTAATTTTCATTTGCGGAAGCATAAATGGTTTCCTCGTCAATTGAAGTTCAGCCTGCTCAAAATGATTTTTGTATAAATGAACATCGCCAAATGAATGGACAAAATCTCCTACTTCCATATCGCAGACCTGTGCAATCATCATAGTAAGCAGTGCATATGACGCTATATTAAAAGGCACTCCCAGAAAAACATCTGCGCTTCTTTGATACAACTGGCATGATAAACGTGCCTTCGATTCCTCCTTTAGGGGGTTAGGGGGTATTGTATAAAACTGGAAAAGACAATGGCATGGCATTAATTTCATTTCAGGCAGGTCAGCCACATTCCACGCACTTATGATCATGCGACGGCTGTCAGGATTTGTTTTTAACTGGTGAACAAGCTCTGCAACCTGGTCAACTATTTTACCATCGGCACCTTCCCAGCTCCGCCATTGCTTGCCATATACCGGGCCGAGATCTCCTTTCTCATCTGCCCATTCATCCCATATCCTTACGTTGTTCTCCTTTAGGTATTGAATATTGGTATCACCTTTTAAAAACCAAAGCAGTTCGTAAATGATGCTTTTAAGATGTAATTTTTTTGTAGTCACCAGCGGGAAACCTTCCTGCAATGCGAACCGCATCTGGTAGCCAAAGAGACTACGTGTACCCGTTCCGGTGCGGTCACTTTTGTCAACGCCGGTTTCGATGATCTTTTGTAAAAGTTGGAGATATTGATCCATTTGCGCAAGTTACTGAATTGGAAAATTTTATTCTTTGAAGATATCCGCAGCAAAAATGTTATGCGGGGAAACCTCAATAAACAAACAAAAAAGAAAATATCCAGAAAGTTTTATACTAATTTTGCCCCCCACAAGATCATTTCTAAAAGTGAGTTCATGAAGTTTACCTGGTGGAAGATAGTTTGTATAGTATTGCTACTGTACACATTTACTGCAGGATTTTTGATAAAAGTTCCCCAGGTTGGCAATCTTTACCAAAGCATACGTAATTTTTTCTTCCATGTACCGATGTGGTTTGGACAGATGACATTGCTGAGTCTTTCACTTGTCTATTCAATCGTTTATTTGCGCACGCAAAATCTGAAGTATGATATATACGCTGCAGAATTTGCGAAGACCGGGATCATTTTTGGTATTCTTGGGCTTATAACCGGTTCCATTTGGGCCGCCTTCACTTGGGGCGAAGCTTGGAGCAATGACCCAAAGCAGGTAGCCGCAGCAATTGCTGAACTTATATATTTTGCCTATCTCGTATTAAGAGGCTCTATGGTTGACATCGATAAAAAAGCACGTGTGAGTGCAGTTTATAATATTTTTGCATACTTTATTTATATACCACTTATAATGGTGTTGCCGCGAATGGTACAATCGCTTCATCCGGGTGGCATGGAAGGTGCAAAGGGTGGTGGTAATCCGGCATTAAGCCGCGGTAGCCTTGATGCTACAATGTACGCCGTGTATTTGCCTGCCGCAATAGGTTGGATCATTCTCGGCATTTGGATAAGTAATTTGAAAATCAGATTGAGCATACTCGACCATAAAAATTTAATGAATGCTTAAAAAAAATTGCAAGCAAATAAGCTTTACTATTATTCTATCTTTTTTTAGTTTCATTCTATTTTCTCAAACAACAGATTCGAACGATGCTTCTATGGACACCATCATGCGTAGTCATGACAAGATTTATGTAGTGATGGCAGTGTGTGTTACCATTCTCATTGTACTCTTTTTATACCTGGTAAGAATAGACAGGAAAGTTTCAAAAAAAGAAAAAACGTTATAGACTGAAATTTCCATAACCGCGTTTTAACGCATATTAACGATTGCTAAATATTTAAAAAAAGTTTTCTATGCCCTCTCCAGTTCCGTATAGTTTTTTTCAAAGTGTTGAAAGAAGTTTTGATAAGGCCGCGATTTTTACCGATTGGGATCCGGGAATCCTTCAGCAGATAAAGCAATGTAACAGCGTTTATCAAATGCGCTTTCCAATAAAAAGAGAAAATGGTGTGATTGTTACTATGGAAGCTTATCGTGTGCAGCACTCGCATCATAAAACACCGTGCAAGGGCGGTATCCGTTTTAGCTTAGCCGTTAACCAGGACGAGGTGATGGCACTTGCTGCCTTGATGACCTATAAATGTGCAATTGTAAATGTGCCGTTTGGAGGCGCAAAAGGAGGTATCAAAATTGATCCGCACGCTTATACCCCATACGAGCTCGAAAAAATTACCCGTCGCTATACTGCAGAATTGATAAAGAAAAACTTTATCGGCCCAGGTACAGATGTTCCTGCGCCAGACTACGGAACAGGAGAAAGAGAAATGGCCTGGATACTCGATACGTATGGAGCCATGCACCCGGGTGAAATTGACGGAGCTGCCTGCGTAACCGGCAAGCCTGTAACGCAAGGTGGCGTGCGTGGAAGAAAAGAAGCTACCGGGCTCGGCGTTTTTTATGGCTTAAACGAAATATGTAACATGCCATCAATGATGGCTAAGCTCGGCCTTACGGTCGGCGTAAAAGGAAAGAGAGTATGTGTACAGGGGCTGGGAAATGTTGGCTATCATTCTGCCCTGTTTTTTCAGCAGGCAGGAGCAATCATCGTAGGCCTTGCAGAGTACGAAGGCGCTATCTTTAATTATGATGGGCTTGATGTAGATAAAGTATGGTTGCATCGTACGAAAACCGGCTCTATTCTTGATTTCCCGGGAGCTGAAAATTTTGAGAATAGGCCAGACGCATTGGAGATGGACTGTGATATTCTAATCCCTGCCGCATTAGAAAATGTGATTAATGGACAAAATGCTTCGCGGGTGAAAGCAAAAATTATTGGCGAAGCGGCAAATGGCCCGTTAACTCCCGAAGCAGATGAAATACTAACATTAAAAGGTTCACTGGTAGTACCTGATATGTACCTGAATGCCGGCGGTGTTACCGTAAGTTATTTTGAGTGGCTGAAAAACCTTAGCCACGTACGTTATGGAAGGCTTGAAAAAAGGTTTACAGAAAATATGAACCTGCATATTCTCGGTCAGCTCGAAGAGCTTACAGAAAAGAAGGTAAGTACATTAGAAAGAGATTTTATTGTGCATGGCGCAGATGAAGTTGACCTTGTACGGAGCGGGCTTGAAGAAACTATGATAACCGCCACGCGTGAAATAGTTGACATCTGGCAAAAGACGCCTGCCATACCGGACATGCGCACAGCAGCGTATGTATGCGCTATAAATAAAGTAGCCACCTCATACGCCGAGTTAGGAATCTTCCCTTAAACATATTTGCTAAATATTGTTTAAAGAAAGTCTGGGAAAGAATCTATCTCACTGAATTTTTGATCCTGCTTTACAAAGCCGCGGGTGAAACTTCCATTTGTAATTACAAGATAAGTTGCCGGTAGTGCTATATGATAGCGCAAAACCTGGGATACTACTTTTTCGGTCAGTCCCACATGCATTTCCTTGCATTCAATGATCATCCACGGAATGGTTTCGCGGTTGTAGACAACGATGTCGCATCGTTTTCTCAGCTCGCCTAATTTTATTTCTTTCTCGATTGAGATGAGTGATGGGGGATAGTTTTTTATGATAAGAAGGTATTGAAGGATATTTTGTCGGACCCACTCTTCGGGAGTAAGCAAGATCCACTTCTTTCGTATTTCATCAAAAATTTCATTTACACTACCCCGTTTTCTTATTTTCAGCTGGTCTTTAGGAAAAGAAATTTTAATCATTAAAATAAATTCTAAAGAGATATCCCGTAAACGTGCATTTGGTGTTATCAAATTGAGTCAGTACTTCACGACTTACTTGTACATCTTTTACTAAAATCTAAAATCGTAATTTTATCTATACCTAATAAAAATTACTGCAGGCAGGAAGATAATGAAAACAAAAAAGGAAATAGTAAATAACTGGCTCCCCAGGTACACCGGGGAAAAATTGAGCAATTTCGGGGAGTACATACTTCTTACAAATTTCAGCAACTATGTAAAGATGTTTGCTGATATGCATAAGGTAAAAATTTCCGGGCTTGATAAAGCCATGCAATGTGCTACCGCTGATAATATCACCATCATAAATTTTGGGATGGGAAGCCCGGGCGCAGCCACCATTATGGATCTTCTTAGCGCCATTGACCCTGAGGCAGTGTTGTTCTTAGGAAAGTGCGGAGGTTTGAAAAAAAGGAATAAGATAGGCGATCTTATACTACCAATTGCCGCCATAAGAGGGGAAGGAACTTCAGATGATTACTTTCCGCCGGAAGTTCCTGCACTTCCAGCCTTTGCACTGCAGAAGGCCATTTCAACCACCATTAGAGATTCTGCATTCGATTATTGGACCGGCACTGTATACACCACCAATCGCAGGGTGTGGGAACATGATGATGAATTAAAAGCATATCTCAGAAAAATAAGGGCTTACGCAGTTGACATGGAAACAGCTACCATTTTTACTGTGGGCTTTTATAACAAAATACCAACCGGTGCCTTATTGCTTGTAAGTGATTCTCCCATGATTCCGGAAGGCGTAAAGACCACCGAGAGCGATGCGAGTGTTACGGCAACATATGTTGAAAAGCATTTAAAGATTGGTATCGATTCTCTAAAGCAATTAATCAATAACGGACTAACTGTAAGGCATCTGAAATTTTAAAATACTGCGTACGGCAAATTCATAAAATATTTTTTCCAAATCATGCACTGGCGAAACCGCGCCTGTTATAATGAATCGTCCATTACTCCAAATAGATAATCTAAGCGTCGATTTTGTTACTCCGTCAGGTGTTACATCCGCCATCAGAAATATTTCATTTGAAGTAAATAAAGGAGAAACAGTTGCCGTTGTGGGAGAATCAGGTTCTGGCAAAACTGTAACTTCTTTGTCCATTTTACAATTACTTTCATCACCGCCTGCAAAATATGTAAGTGGCAAAATTTTCTTTTCTGAAGATCGCACACATGCAGAAAACCTGCTACGGCTATCGGAAAATGATATTAGAAGAATAAGAGGCAACAAGATCTCAATGATTTTCCAGGAGCCGATGACTTCGCTAAACCCAGTGAAAAAATGCGGTGCACAAGTAATGGAAGCTCTTTTACTCCATAAAAAAATTTCAACGAAGGCCGCAACACAAAAGACAATCGATCTATTTACTCATGTAAAGCTTCCTGATCCTGCGGCTATGTTAAATCGCTATCCACACCAATTGAGCGGCGGACAAAAACAACGGGTAATGATCGCTATGGCTATGAGTTGCGAACCATCGCTCCTCATCGCCGACGAACCGACAACAGCTCTGGATGTTACTGTTCAGAAAACGATTCTGCAGCTTATTAAAGAATTGCAGGTTGAAAAGAATATGGGGGTCATTTACATTACACATGACCTCGGCCTTGTAGCAGAGATTGCAGACAAAGTTGTAGTAATGTACAGAGGCGAAATTGTAGAAACCGGTCCGGTAAAAGAAATCTTTTTAAACCCTAAACATCTTTACACCGAAGCATTAATTAAATGTCGCCCTGATGCTGGATCGAAGGGCAAAAAACTTCCGGTAATAACTGACTTCATGAATGAAACACCAGATGAAAATGCAAATACGGAACGATCACAAATAGTACATGCTGAAGCGAAACCAGGTAAAAGTTTATCAAACCCTAACAAAGGCGCTTTATTAAAAGTAGAGCACCTGAAAGTTTATTTTCCAACAAAAAAAAGTTTTACAGGTAAAGTCCTTCGCGAAACCAAAGCAGTGGATGACGTTAGTTTTTCTGTTGATAAAGGTGAAACTGTAGGTTTAGTAGGAGAAAGCGGCTGCGGAAAAACAACATTGGGCAGAACGCTGCTTAGGCTAATTGCACCTACCGCAGGCAACATTTTTTTCAATGATAAAGACCTTGCGAAAATTCCCCAGGAGGAAATGCGAAAAATGCGGAAAGATATTCAAATCATTTTCCAGGATCCATATGGTTCACTTAATCCACGCCTCACGATCGGGCAGGCAATTAGTGAGCCGATGAAAATTCATAATATACTCCCCACCGAAAAAATGAGGCGTGAAAAAATAATGGAGTTGTTACAAAAGGTAGATTTAAAGCCGGACTACTTCAATCGATATCCACACGAATTCAGCGGTGGACAAAGACAACGCATATGCATAGCAAGAGCACTTAGCCTCAATCCCGATTTTATCATTTGCGACGAAAGCGTTTCGGCCCTGGATGTAAGTGTACAAGCCCAGGTTTTAAATTTATTAAATGAATTAAAGGCGGAGCTTGGGTTTACATGCATTTTTATTTCGCATGATCTCGGTGTGGTTCATTACATAAGCGATCGTATTATGGTAATGCATCATGGTAAAATAGAAGAGATCGGTTCAGCTGAACAGGTTTATTTTAATCCTAAATCACCTTATACCCGGAAGCTTATAGAGTCAGTAGCACAGGTCAGCTTTTGATCCCAAATAATAAAATTTCATAAAGGCAGGAGCAAGGTTAATGATCGGTGGCATTTTTTAAATTGAAATTAAAATTCAATGTCGTAATTTCGCAGCCTTAAAAAATCATGCCGTAACATGATAAGTGGCCAGGCACCTGGCACGTATCTTCTGTAAAACTACAGTAAATGGCATGTGACAATTAACTTTTAAATAATAATTGCACATGAAACTCAGTCAATTTAAGTTTGACCTTCC
>JBDTVF010000110.1:0-10229 GCA_040007325.1 Ginsengibacter sp.
CCGTATTTTTGCCGGTAATAGGAAAAAGGTTTGCGTAATCTCATGAAAGCGAGGCCGCATTCATGTTTAATTTCGTCACTCATTGATTGAAATGAAGCGCAAAATTAAGCTAATTAATTGGGACGAGGGAACGCCTTAATGCAATCCCATGTTTTTATTTCTTTTAACGGGAAATAGACAAACAAGCATAGAAATACCGATTCATTCAACTACTATTTACTTTTGGACAGTTGTTTTTGAATCCCATTTCTGCATTTCCGGGCATGTCTTATAATCTTCAGCTATATTGACATAAAAGGAGGGTATCTTCTTACCGAACCATTTTTCAAGCACATCATTTTTCTTTTCTTCCAGAGCTCTCTGCGCCACTTTATCATAATCATCTTTCAGATTTTCACGGTGGGGTTCTGTTTTGGTCATTACCTCTACTATCCGAACAGCTTTTTTGCCACGGTCATCCGTGAATTCAGTGGCGGGAGAATAGTCACTTACTTTTAGATCTTTAAGCATAAGAACGAGATCTTTGTCAAGCTGGTCGATACTTACAAAAGTACCTCCATCACGACCAGGAATACGACCTCCTGTGAACTTGCTTGTTTCATCTTCGCTATATTTTGAAACTGCTTCACCAAACTGTAAATCTCCTGCTACAAGTCTTGTACGAATGGAATCAAGTTTCTCTTTAGCCTCGTTTATTTCTATGGAACTTACCTGTGGCATTTTTAATATGTGCCTTATAACTGCGTCATCACCATTTCGGCTTACCATTTGAATGATGTGATATCCAAATCTTGTTTTGAAAACACTCGATATCTGGCCGTCCTTTAATGAAAAAGCCTTCGCCAGAAAAATAGGATCCCATGTCTTTTCATTACGGTTAATCTCGTACCGCCCACCAGTCTCTTTGCTACCGGGATCATCAGTATATAACGAAGCTAAAACTTCAAATTTTTTGGAACCGTCTTCTACCTCTTTTTTATATTCTTTGAGCTGATCTATAGCGTAAGTTTCAAGATCCCGGCTTGCTTTGGGATAAATTACGATCTCACCTACTTCCAACTGTGACTCATAATAATGAAGACTGTCTTTAGGAATCTTTTCGTAATATTCCTGCACTTCTTTTGGAGTTATTCTTACATCTCCTACGATTTTATCGCGCTCTCCCTGAGCTAGCTTTTGTTCTCTGAAGGTTTGTTTGAAATCTTCTTTAAGTTGAAATAGTGACTTACCTGCAATTTGCTCTACAATCTCTTTTGAGCCGTATTGGTTCACAAAATATCTTATTTTATTATCGATATCAGCCTCCACTTCTTCCTCAGACACCGGAATTGAATCAATTTCCGCCTGTAGTACCAAAGCTTTTAAACCTAAAGCCTGTTCCAGCAGTAAGCACTTGCCGTTTTCAGGCACATCTACTCCCTGGCGTTGCATATCGGAAATACTATTATCGATCTCACTTTTCAGAATGATCTTATCGCCGATTGTGGCAATGATCTTATCAGCAACAACTTTTTTAGGCTGCGCAAATACGGTCAGACTTAAAAGAAAAAAACTTATGGTAAATAGATTTTTTTTCATTCTAAAATTTTGAGTTGATAATATCCAAAAGAAAGTGAGCCAGTGAGTAATGCATATCAAATGTACACACCGTGAACGGCAGAAACTTTTCTTATAAGTTAAAAGTTAACTGCGATTTGTTAAAGAAGAAAGAACGCTCGCGTTTACAAAGTTCTCTTTATCTCAACTTCTTCAAAAGCTTCAATCATATCTCCAGGCCGTGTATCGCTGTAATTTTTTATACTTACACCGCATTCCATATTATTAGATACTTCTTTCACGTCGTCCTTAAAGCGTTTAAGACTTCCAAGTTCGCCGGTATGGATAATGATACCATCCCTAACCAATCGTACACGATTGTTTCTGGCTACTTTACCTTCGATTACAATGCAGCCAGCTACACTTATTTTATCAAACTTGTAAGTTTCTTTCACTTCAAGTATGCCAAGTACTTTCTCCTGGATTTTGGGTTCAAGCATACCTTCCATAGCGCTCTTAACTTCATCGATAGCGTCATAAATGATCGAGTAAGTCTTTATTTCCACGCCTTCATGTTCGGCAAGTTTAGAAGCCTGTAATGCCGGACGTACATTAAACCCGATAATAACAGCATCTGATGCAGTTGCGAGCAATACGTCACTTTCAGTGATTTGTCCAACACCTTTGTGAACTACACTGACAACAATTTCCTCGGTGCTGAGCTTCTGCAACGAATCACTTAAAGCTTCAACCGAACCATCCACATCTGCACGTATTATAAGGTTAAGCTCCTTGAAGTTACCCAAAGCAAGCCTGCGCCCAATCTCGTCCAACGTAATATGTTTCTTCGCCCTGATACCTTGCTCACGTAATATCTGGGCTCTCCTGTTAGCTGTATCTTTCGCTTCGGATTCATCAGCGTAAACTTTAAATGTTTCACCCGCCTGCGGTGCACCGTTAAGACCTAGAATCAGCACCGGCGTTGCTGGAGGAGCCTCATCTACCCTTTGATTTCGTTCGTTAAACATTGCTTTTACACGACCATAGTTTTGCCCAGATACCAAAAGATCACCTTGCTTAAGGGTACCATTTTGTACCAGTATAGTTGCTACATAGCCTTTTCCTTTGTCCAGCGATGCTTCAATCACACTGCCACTTGCGGCTTTCTCAGGGTTTGCTTTTAAATCGAGTAAATCGGATTCAAGTAAAATCTTTTCAAGAAGGTCTTCTACATGTAAGCCTTGACGTGCACTGATTTCCTGGCTTTGGTATTTACCACCCCAGTCCTCAACCAATATATTCATGGCAGACAATTGCTCCTTTATCTTTTCGGGGTTCGCTCCATCTTTATCAATTTTATTAAGGGCAAATATCATTGGCACATTTGCCGCCTGGGCATGCGAGATGGCTTCTTTTGTTTGCGGCATCACCGCATCGTCGGCAGCAATTACTATAACAGCAATATCCGTGACTTTGGCACCACGTGCACGCATCGCAGTAAATGCTTCGTGACCCGGTGTATCAAGAAAGGTAATTGCCCTTCCTCCCTTTAATGTTACTTCGTATGCTCCTATATGTTGAGTTATGCCACCAGCTTCCCCCGCAATTACATTTGCCTCCCTTATATAATCCAGAAGCGATGTCTTCCCATGGTCAACGTGACCCATAATAGTCACAATAGGCGGACGCGTAACCATGTCTTCTTCATTATCTTCTTCTTCCTCTTCTTCAAAATCGCCTTCATCATCAATACCAATAAATTCTACTTCATAATTAAATTCACTGGCAACAAGTTCTATTACGTCAGCTTCGAGTCTTTGATTAATGGAAACCATTATACCAAGGCTCATACACTTACTGATGACATCAGCAAAACTTACGTCCATAAGATTGGCAAATTCACTAACCGAAATGAATTCGGTAACCTGTAATTTATTATCAGTCACTTCGTCGCCTACACTTTCTGCGGCTTCTTCACGTTTCGCACGACGATATTTAGCTTTCAGACTTTTACCACGCCCCCCGGAGCCAGCCAATTTTGCCTGAGTTTCCTTTATTTTATCTTGAATTTCTTTTTGATCGATTTCTTTGTCTTCGCGACGATTAAAAACCGGAGCATTCCTATTGAAACGTCCTCCTTGTGGAGGTCGGCCTGTCTGCGGCCTTTGAAAATTTCCAGGCACATTAGGACTTTGAGTCTTCTTCTCTACCGGTATGCGCTTACGCTTTCTCCGTTCATCGGAAGGTGCAGGGCGTGTAGTATTATTTACAGGCAGATCAATCTTACCCATTATTTTAGGGCCCTCAAGTTTCGTTGCCTTAATGTTTGTTATTACTACCGGCTCTGGTTCAACAGGTCCTTTTACCGGCTCAACTTCCTGCACCGCCTCAACAACAGGCTCTTCTGCTTTTGCCTTAACACCTTTAGCTTTTGAAGCTGCGGCTTTTTTCCCAGAATCTTTTTTAGGTCGGGTGGAAGAATCTATCGCACTAAGATCAATTTTATCTACCACCTTCAATCCCTCCACTTCCGGAGCATCTATTTTTATAAGTTCAGGCTCAGTCTCAGCTACTTCTTCTGTTGGGGTGATGGTTGGCTGCGATTCTTCAACTGCGGGCTTGCTTTCGGGTAAAATCTCCGGAGCGATAACCTCTTCCGCAACACTCACAACTGGTGTAACTTCCTCTTTCGCTTTTGGAGTTTCCTTCTTGCTAAAAGAAAGGTCCTGTTCATCGCGCCTCTTCTTAAAATCGGTAGTCGCATTCTTTGGCAAATCGATCTGCTCAGCTTTCTGTTTGGCAACCTTGTCAGGCTGAAATTCAACCTGCAGAACACGATACATCTCTTCCGAGATCTTCGAGTTCGGTTTTAACTCATCTCCCTCGAAACCTTTGGACACAAGGAAGTCTACCAAGGTATCTTTACCTATGTTAAACTCTTTGGCCGCAGCCATTACCCGTGGTGTGTTTACTTCTGCCATTAAAGCCTCTCCTTACCCATATCCGCAGACACAGGATATTTTAAAAATTAAAATTATGTTTTATCTAAAAGCCGAAACGAAAATATTATTCACTCGCAAACTCTTCCTTCAATATCTTTTTAACTTCAGTTATCGTTTCTTTTTCAAGATCAGTCCTACGCTCCAATTCCTCATCAGATAATATTAAAACACTTTTCGCTGTATCACATCCAATCTTTTTTAATTCATCGATTACCCATGTTTCAATTTCATCGGTAAATTCATCCAGATCCACGTCAAATTCTTCTACTTCACCTTCGTTATCGCGGAATACGTCAATTTCAAGACCGGTAAGTTCGCAAGCTAACTTAATATTTACACCCCGCCGTCCAATAGCAAGTGAAACCTGGTCGGGCTTAAGATAAACATTTGCGTGCTTCGTTTCAAGATCTACATCCATGCTGGTAATTTTAGCCGGTGTGAGTGATCTTTGTATTAATAACTGGATGTTGTTCGTCCAGTTAATTACATCTATGTTTTCATTTTTCAGTTCTCTTACGATGCCATGAATACGGCTACCTTTCATGCCGACACATGCGCCCACCGGATCAATACGGTCATCAAAACTTTCCACAGCTACCTTGGCCCGCTCTCCGGGATCTCTCACAATTTTTCTGATTACAATCAAGCCATCAAAAATTTCCGGAACCTCAATCTCAAGCAATTTTGCCAGGAACGTGGAATCGGTTCTGGAGACGATAATTACTGCCTGGCTGTTCTTCAGTTCAACCTTTTTCACCACGGCACGTATTGTTTCACCTTTTTTAAAATAATCAGATGGTATTTGCTCAGACTTTGGGAGCAACATTTCATTGCCCTCTTCATCAAGTAAAAGAATTTCTTTCTTCCATACCTGGTATACTTCTCCACTTATAATTTCTCCAACCCTGTCTTCGTATTTTTTTATAAGAATATTTTTCTTAAGATCGTTAATCCTGCTTGCCAAAGTTTGCTTGCCTGCAAGTATCGCTCTCCTTCCAAACTCTTTTTGTATATCAACTTCTTCATACAGTTCTTCGCCCACCTGGTAATCCGGCTCTATTTTGATAGCATCTTTATATTCAATCTCCGTTAACGTATTGTAAAGATCATCATCGTCTACAATAGTCCTTCTACGGAAGATTTCCAGGTCACCTTTCTGATCATTTACAATAACATCAAAGTTTTCATCAGAACCATATTTCTTCCTGATGAGTGTTTTAAACACATCTTCCATCACCTTCATAAGTGTAGGGCGGTCTATATTTTCTGCATCTTTGAATTCCTGAAAGGATTCAATCAAATTGATACTTGCCATTTATGATTTTTTAAAAAGTTACCAGCACTTTTGTGTGCTTTATTTGATTAAACGATATTGTTATTTTGTTTTTTACTGCTTTGTTGCTGTTTGGTTTGCCATCTTTGCGGGCGTCTTTTTCTTCTACCGCAATATTTTCTTCATCTACTTCTACCAACTTCCCCTCGTGCATAGATGCGTCAAGCAAAAGCACTTGCACAGTCCTTCCAATATTTTTTAGATACTGTCGTTGGAGTTTCAAAGGCTCATCAACACCCGGAGATGAAACCTCCAGTGAAAAGTTGCCGCCGGGGAACAACTCCTTTTCCTCAATACATTTATAAAGTTCCCTGTTAACTTTGGTGCATTTATCGATGGTAATGCCATCATCCGAATCAAGTAATACAATAATGTTATTACCGGGATTCACTGTAACCCCTACCTTAAACACAGTTTTTAACTGACCGATAATGTCATCAAGACAATTTTCAATATTCTTAAGGGGCGTTTCAAAATTCATCGACAACCGCAAAATTTTTAAAAAAGAAGAAGGGAACGCTTCCGTTCCCTTCTTAAATTCTTTTAACGCTGCAAATATACGGCAAGAAAGAATTACGTTCCAAATTATGTTAAAGTGAATACCTGTAAATCGTGTTAAAAGATTTAATAATTATTTTTACAAAATGAACATCTTAAGATTAGCAGCTGAGCTCTTCCTGATTTATATCTTGTATAAATTAATTTTCGATTTTATCATACCGGTTTATCAATCAACAAAAAAAATTAAGAAGCAATTTGGGGATATGCAGTCCAAAATGCAGCAGGATATGAACAACTATTCAAATACTCCTTCCCCAAATCAACCTGATCCTCAAAAGACCAAAGAAGGAGACTATATTGATTTTGAAGAGATCAAGAAATAGAATTTAAATACCAATATCTTCTATAAGCATTCCCGCAGTTAAATGTATCGTCTGGATTCCCAACTGCTTTGCAGCCTCGATATTTTGAATAGAATCATCTATAAAAAGCGCTGTAAGAGGATTCAAATTATTTTCTTGTAAGACAACTTCGAAAATATCAGCATCCGGTTTTCTTTTTCCCATGTCGAATGAGTAGTAGGCTTTTTCAAAATAATCTTCGAAAGCGAATGATCTTTCGTTGCTGTGATATATCTGTTTAAAAACCTCGTAATGGATCTCGTTTGTGTTACTCAGCAGAAATAGCCTGTAGTTATTTTTTATACGTTCAAGAAAGTCCAGGCTCTCCTCCCGAAAAGTAAGCAGCATGGCGTTCCAGGCACCACTTATTTGACCGGGCGAAAGGTTTAGGTCTGACCTTTTATTAAACTCAGCATAGAATTCCCCTGGTTTTACATCGCCAGTTTCAAGTCTTGCGAAAAGATGATCTGCCTCTGCCTGTGAATACATTTTATCAAAGTGTGTGGCTCCCAATTTTTCAAAAGCTGTCTTCGTGAGATTATAATCAATATCAAGAATAACTCCGCCAAGGTCGAATATTATCGCTTCAATTTTTTTCATCTCCAAAGAAAATTATTTCTTGGCACTTGATGAATTTTTCTATTTTTGCAATCCTTTATTTTTTAAGGCAAGTTGATTCACTTTAAAATGAATAACAACTTTGTTTTGAAAAATAGGGCCTATAGCTCAGTTGGTTAGAGCACCTGACTCATAATCAGGTGGTCCCAGGTTCAAATCCTGGTGGGCCCACTTGAAAATCAAGCACTTATGATTATTTTTTCATAAGTGCTTTTTTTGTTTGCAAACAATTTGCAAACAAGTGGGTGTGATTTACTTGTTAAAAGTAAACGCCTTGTACGCTGCGAAAAGAAAGTCATTTTGGGCTAAATTTCTTTTCAAAAATCTTTTTTGCCTTCCATTGGCTTTATAAATTTCTTTGGCTGTCTTTCTTCTCTTTTCTTTTCAGTATCTAAGAAATATTTGCGGGCTACCTCTCTGCAAGTCCTTACCTTTTTTTTATCATGCAGTAAAGGCTCGTATAAAATATCTATCAACTGCTCACTCTTTTTGCGGGCAGCATTTCGCAATTTAAATCTATAGGGAAAGTAATATTCCGGGGGGCTTTGGTAGCATCCATCAGTAATTTCCCTTTGTTCTTTTTGCAGCGGATGGCTCCTCTTCTTGCTCCATGTTTTCTTGGGAAGGTGCAGCTTTTATATCCGTCTCCAAAATCCCGTTATTGTCATCCAAATCATCATTTTGGATTGGAGGTGCGTTTTGTTTTTTGTTTACTGATTCATGTGAATCATGTATCCTTGCTTCCTGCATATCTATGCAATACAAAGCAATCGCCTCATTTATTTTACCTAACAGATCAATGCTTAACCGCTTTCTGATTTCTACAAAAAGTGTATCCGAAAATGGCTTCTCATTTGTAAAACTGCTGTAGGCGAAAAAAATACTGCATGAACATATTTTCCTGAATCTGGGCTATTGTTTCCCGGTCTGTTAAATCGCCCAGATATTTGATGATCACTGCTCCCAAGTATCACCCTGCCGCTGATTGCCGGACGACCTTCTTTTGAGGGAAACAAATCATCATAATATTTAACCAATCTATCCGAGGGAATGCTCTGAGCCAACTTTACCCAACGGTTTTCCCTTGTTAATTTTTGCTCAAAGGTGACTAAAAACCCGATAAAATCAGTTGATTTGGCCTTACATAATCCGGAGTTGATGCACGCTTCCTAGTAGGTCTTCTACCTTGCATCTGAGTTTGCTTTTTTTGCGGTGTAATCGAAATGAGACGCAACCGCCCTCAGAAAAAATTCGGCAATAAGTGGTGCTGGCGGAAGGCAATCCGTTAGGACCTGTAACATTAATTTTACTCTTTTTTAAATCTCCTTCACAATCTTAGATGTCATTTCGAGCGTGAAATCAATATCTGCTTCAGAATGAGCGTAACTAACTGAGCCTTGTTTTGCTGAAATTGGGATATGATAAATACCATTCTGAATTAGCGCCCTTCTATATTTTATATCAAAATCAAAATCATGATTCTCCAATACATCATGAAGATCTGCCGGCGCTTTCTCGGTAAAGTACGTACAAAAAGCAGACGCGTTATTAGTGGTAACCGCGGGAATCCCTTTTTCTTTAAATATAGTTTCCAGGCCCTCGTATAGCCGGTTGCTCATCGAATGAATTTGGTGGTACACATCTTTGTTTTGTAAAATCCGCATAACGGTAATAGCAGCAACTGCGTTTATTGGATGAGCATTATAAGTGCCTGCGATCAATACACGTTTTGTGGGATCAGGATGATCGAAGAGATCCATGATTTCTCTTTGGCCACCAATTACGCCTAACGGATAACCATTGGCAATTGCTTTTCCAAAAACTGAAATATCGGGCGTAACACCTGCAACACTTTGATAGCCTCCTAAAGCAGACCTAAAGCCAGTTTTTACTTCGTCGAAAATGCTAACAGCTCCATATTTTTTGCATAAGTCCACAAGGCCTTCCAGGTATCCAGGCTTAGGTAATACAACACCAATATTTTGTAGCACGGGTTCTGTGAGCACGCAGGCGACTGGGTATTTACTTAAAACATACTCTAATGAATTAAGGTCATTAAAATTAATAATGTGAACCTTTTGTTTTGTCGCTTCCGGAATACCTGCGGACGAAGGAATGAAAGGGTATTCGCCAGTTTCTATTCGAAACCCCGTCTGTCTCAGTGAAGGAAATACAGCCCGAGCCACTTCATTGTGCCATCCATTATAGCCACCCAGCATTAATATAATATCTTCCCGGTTTGTATATGCCCTGCTCAATCGTATTGCGTGTGCCGTAGCCTCGCTACCCGTATTGGTGATTTGTACCTTTTCCAGGGAGGGAATAGTATCACACAAAAGTTTAGCTAAGGTTAGTTCTAACTCATTAGTTCCGCTACCTATCAAAGACCATCCATCCCCGATAACCTTGATTATTGCTTCATTTACGGTTTTATTATTATGACCTAACAGGTATGGGGCAAATCCTGCGTGGTAATCTATGTATTCTTTGTTGTTGATATCGTATATTTTACTTCCAATTCCTCTCTTAAATACAATGTGCGGACTCACTTTTCTATTCAATGAAACCACGCCACCTGCTATATACTTTGTTGCCTCCGAAGCAATAACTGAAATTTGTGTCTCTTGTTTGGTATTATCCATTTCAATAATTATTTTATAATAGTTTACAAATTACGGTATTTTTGGTTTACAAAAATATAACTGATAGCATTAGAAGAAATAAGAAATTTATCCGATGATAAAGTAAGCATCAGTCTTGCTTCCGGATATGAAATTTTCTCGTAAGCAATCGTTGGTTTAAAAAGCCCGTCTATTCTTAGATGGGCTAACTTTATAT
>JBDTVF010000111.1:0-10207 GCA_040007325.1 Ginsengibacter sp.
CTGTAGGAACCTGGTTTTCCTGGTAAAATTTCTTTTGAAGAATTTTATTTTTTACGATTGCGAGAGCGGAAGGCCGGGGAAAAATTTTTACGCCTTCGTCTTCCAGTTTTTGCAATGCTTCTACATTCACCGACTCAATCTCTATGGTAATACTGTGTAGATTTTTGCCGAAATTATAGACGTCGTCAAAATTGGTAATATCACCTTTTGTGAAATGGGTGCAAAGATGAGCCGCAGGGCATTCTTGATCATTTTCCAGTACGAAAGTTTCAACCGGGTAATTGGCAGCTGCCTGCAGTAACATTTTGCCCAATTGTCCACCTCCTAAGATACCCGCTTTCTGCATTGATTTTTTTTCTGCAAGATAATGTGCCACCGTTAAAAATGAATAAATAAAACGATTGCAGGAAATCTGTTCGAAGTGTAAATAGGTTAATAATCAATAAATGTATTATCCAGGAGCTAAAATAAAAAAACCGGCTCAACGGCCGGCTTAGAATATTTTTCTAAAAGTCACTATTTAGTAAACGTATATGATATGTATCCTGTCTTACCGTCACCAAGATCTATTGGAGACCTTGCGACAAAACTATTAGATGAAATGTTCATTAATTGCAAACGATAGCCGTCATCTACATTTTTTGGTTTCATACCATTAAGTTTCTTGAATTGGAATTGCGCATTGTCACCTTTGCCATATATACTCCAGTAAATTTGCTCTTTCTTGCCACTGGTTAATGTAAATGAACCCTTACCGTTTTTGATAAGTTCCCAGGTGCTTCCCTGGAAATCCTGGTAGGGGCCTTCGTCAAACACATCTGTAACTTTAAAAGTTGAGGGCACATCTACTGCAATATTTGAGACAATCCACGTACCATCAAGATTGCCGTTAGAAGCTTTGAGGCCGGTTGCATTTTTTGAAGATGAACATCCTGATATCAGAAAGATCGCTGTAACCACTAATAAACCGTTAATTATTTTTTTCATACTGAATGTAAATTTATTGCACAGGTTGTTGCATAAATCCTGCCAAACAAGTTTTTAAGATCGGCTCCCTTCATTCAAACCCTTGCCTGGAGGATGTTAAGCTTGATGCTATATTTTTAGATTGAAATAATTCCAGTAAAAATATTTGATTATAGATTGGTGCTGACCTTTAGTAATGATAACGTCCCGTTTTATACGTTGCCCGATTTTTTTAACTTTGGACAAAACGACTGCATGGAAACTATAAACACTCAACCCACTGCCGAGGAAAGCCGCAACCTCGATTTTTTACCATTACACGGAACCGATTATGTAGAATTTTACGTGGGTAATGCGAAGCAGGCAGCACACTATTATAAGACCGCATTCGGTTTTCAGTCGCTTGCCTATTCAGGGCCGGAAACAGGAGATAAAGACAAAGCCAGTTACGTGATAAGACAAAATAAACTCACTTTTGTTCTTACAACACCGTTAAGACCAGGAAATCTTATCGCGGATCATATTCAAAAACACGGCGATGGTGTAAAGATGCTCGCATTAAAAGTAGATGATGCGACTTCTGCATGGGAAGAGACCACAAAGCGCGGTGCAAAGAGCTACATGGAACCTGTTTCTATGAAAGACGATTCAGGTGAAATTGTGATGAGCGGAATTCATACTTATGGAGAAACGATCCATCTTTTTATAGAAAGAAAAAATTATACCGGTGTGTTCATGCCTGGCTATCGCGAATGGAAAACTTCATATAACCCGCCATCCACAGGTCTCTTGTATGTAGACCATTGTGTGGGCAATGTAGGCTGGAACCAAATGAATAAGTGGGTAAGCTTCTATGAAATTGTAATGGGCTTTAAGAATATTCTGAGCTTTGATGATAATGATATTTCTACAGAATACTCTGCTTTGATGAGTAAGGTAATGAGCAACGGTAATGGTTATGTGAAATTTCCTATAAACGAACCCGCTGAAGGCAAAAAGAAAAGCCAGGTGGAAGAATATCTCGAGTTTTATGATGGTGAAGGTTGCCAGCACATAGCTATCGCAACAAATAATATCATAGAAACTGTTACTAATTTACAGTCGAGAGGTGTGGAATTTTTAAAAATACCTTCGAGTTATTATGCCTCGGTCCTTGACAGAGTCGGCCACATTGATGAAGACCTGGAGCCGCTGAGTAAACTGGGAATATTAATAGACAAAGATGATGAGGGATATCTTTTACAAATATTCAGTAAGCCGGTAGAAGACAGGCCTACGTTATTCTTTGAGATCATCCAGCGCAAGGGCGCTAAAAGTTTTGGTAAAGGAAATTTTAAAGCGTTGTTTGAAGCAATCGAAAGAGAGCAGGATCTGCGCGGAAATTTATAGTTTCGGGGCAATAAATCTTAGTTAAGATAAATTTGATGCCCCGTTTTATTTCAATAAAAAATTTATTTTTACGTTATTCAGGTATAACCGATACTAATGCAGAAAACCAGTTCCAGAATTGTTGTTGTCTTAATTCTTCTTTCTTTTTCTCCTATATTTTTAAAGGCACAGAATTCATTTGTTGATGAACAAAAAACATCATTCCGCATTGCTAATGTTTTCAATAGTAAAGAAGAAACCATCAAAAAAGAATTTGAGGCTAAAGGGTTGGAATGGCCTGCGAAATTTGTTTATATCCGAAGTTTTAAATACGACTCGCAATTGGAAGTCTGGGTGAAGAATGACATGAAAGAAAAATACAAACTTTTCAAATTATATAAGGTCTGCATGCAGAGCGGTTCGATGGGACCTAAAAGGCTACAAGGCGATTACCAGGTTCCTGAAGGTTTTTACTACATCAATGAGTTTAATCCCAGAAGTGCCTACCATCTGTCATTAGGATTAAATTATCCAAACGCATCCGATAGAATTTTAAGTGATTCTATTCGTCCGGGTGGCGCTATTTATATTCACGGCAGTTGTGTTTCGGTCGGGTGTATTCCCGTTACGGATGATGAAATCGAGGAACTTTATATTATAAGCAGTTATGCAAAAGCCAGTGGTGAAGATTTCATTCCTGTGCACGTATTTCCTTTCAGGTATACCTCAAAAAAATCCATTGAATATTTTAAAACGGTCTCAAAAGACAATCCTTCACTGCAAAAGTTTGCAATGGAATTGAAAAGTGCATTTGACAAATTTGAGGAGACACGACAGGTGCCGCTCATAATGATCGATCGAAAGGGGGATTATGTGATTAACTAACATCCCGCATCAGCAATTGAATAGTCTCCCTTGTTTTTTGTTCCAGCACAATCACTTTGTTTTCAGATAAATTCTCAACAAACTCGCCCGTATAATGCCGGATGGTAAGGAGGGTAAGGTTTCTTTCTATCAGCACATCAAAAACCTGGTCGCACTTTATTGCTGCATCACTTATTTTCGCCGGTATATCATCTGCACAAACAAACAATGAGATAGCTGCATTTTGTGTGAGCGTTGGCTTAATTTTTACCTCTTCAAGTATTTCATTCAAACGCGTCGCGGGATCGCCCTCCACAAATGAAAAATCCTTTGATTGCAAAGTCATCAGTACCTGGTTTCTTTTGTATACAATTACGGGCGGCAATTCCCCCGTATTCTTACCAGATATAACAGTGCCGGGTAGCCCTGGATCTAAAAAGCATTTCACGTAAAGTGGTATATTTTTATTTTGCAGCGGCTTAATGGTTTTTGGATGTATTACCTGTGCTCCATAATATGCCATCTCGATCACCTCTTTGTAACTTAAACCCGGTAATATAACTGCCTCTTTAAAATCTTTGGGATCAGCATTCATAACGCCTTCCACGTCTTTCCAAATCGTTACGCCTTCGGCATCGAGAGCGTTCGCGAAAACGGCGGCTGTGTAATCGCTGCCTTCTCTGCCAAGCGTGGTGCTTTCATTTTCATCTGTACTACCTATAAAACCCTGCGTGATCACAATGTTAGCATTGTTAAACAGCGGTACTATTTTTTGATCGATTTGTTTTTTTGTAAAATCCCAATCGATCATGGCATCACGAAAGTTATCGTCCGTGCGAAATATGTCCCTTACATCTATCCAATTGTTGGTAATTTTTGCTTCATTTAGAAAAAATGACATTATAGTGGTTGACATCAATTCGCCGATGCAAACAATCTGGTCGTAATAATAATTATAATCCTTGACGGGCTTATCATGTAGCAGCCACTCTACCTCGGTAGAAATGTTAAGCAGCTCATTGGTAGCTTTTTCCCACTGCTGTGTAACTGTATATTTGAGCGAGGTTAAATGGCTTTGTTTTATTTGCTCAAACAATTTCAACGCATCTTCTTTTCTACCTTCATAAAATGCTTCAGCAACCTTTTCCAGTGCATTTGTAATCTTGCCCATGGCAGATATTACTACAAGAATTTTTTCATCTTTATAATTTCCAAGGATCTTCGCAATATTTTGAATGCGCTCAACGCTATTAATACTTGCCCCACCAAACTTAAAAACCTTCATTACTCAGTGTTTTTTAATAGCCGCAAAGTAAAATCAATTATCAGGAGAATGATCGATAATTTTTTGCTGCAAATGTTGCAATAGCTCAGTAGATTTCGTTCTGTTTTATCTGCATAAATTATTCCATTACATTTGTTGCCCTCATAGCTTAGTATAAAATATTTTAAAAATGGTTAACCGGCAGGTGCTTACTTTGGATGAATTTACCTTAAAAGAAATGCGGGCATTCCCGCTGGCGACGGGTGAACTTGCCGGCCTGCTCAGAGATATAGGACTTGCTGCGAAAAGAGTGAACGTTGAAGTAAATAAGGCAGGCCTTGTAGATATTTTGGGAGACACCGGTGATATAAATGTACAGGGAGAAGAAGTGAAGAAACTTGATGAATATGCTAATGAACAGTTCATGGGCGTATTAGAGCATGGGATCAGCTGCGCTGGTATTGCCAGCGAGGAACTTAATGATACTGTTCCTTTCAATAATGAGATCAGCATGAATTCTAAATACGTTTGTATGTTTGATCCATTGGATGGAAGCAGTAATATTGATGTGAATGTTTCCATTGGGACTATTTTTAGTGTTTACCGGCGGGTTTCCCCAACGGGAACGCCGCTTACCAAAGAAGATTTTTTGCAGCCCGGCATGAGGCAGGTAGCCGCAGGTTACATTATCTATGGGTCTTCTACCATTTATGTATATGCAACCAGGCGTGGTGTTAACGGGTTTACGCTTGATCCCTCTATCGGGGAATTTTGCCTGAGCCATCCGGATATTAAATGCCCGGATGATGGAAATATTTATTCAGTTAATCATGGTAAATTTTTCCTTTACAGTGATTCAGTAAAAAAATATATTGACATTTGCCAGAATAAAACGAAGGATAACGGCGGACCTTACACGCAGAGATATATCGGCAGTATGGTTTCAGATGTGCATCGCAATTTGATAAAGGGTGGCATATTCATGTATCCCGGCACGGTCTCCAAGCCAAATGGTAAATTGAGACTGTTATATGAATGCAATCCATTTGCCTTTATAATGGAAGTAGCCGGGGGTAAAGCTACCGATGGCAAAGTTCGGATTCTCGAAAAGCAGCCGTCAGAGCTGCACGAGCGAACACCTTTTTTTATAGGGAGTACCAAAATGATGGCGGAGCTCGAAGAATATACCGGAAAAGTTTAGGTTGCGGGTCTTGATCATTTTATATAAAGCACTATAAGTCAAATAATGAAAACAATCATTTCAGTAAAAGATCTTGTAAAGAATTACGGAAAATTCGAAGCTGTAAAAGGAATTTCTTTTGACGTGTATGAAGGAGAAATTTTTGGCTTGCTTGGCCCGAATGGTGCCGGAAAGTCAACAACACTTGAGATAATAGAAACGCTTAGAGACAAAACTTCCGGAAAAGTAATCGTAGATGGGCTTGATCTTGATAAAGAGCCTGAAAAAATAAAGAAGATCATTGGTGTGCAGTTGCAGACATCAGGATATTATCCGGGGCTTAACTTACTTGAGCTTATTGATCTTTTTTGTGGATTGTATAATACAAAGACGGATCCTTATGCATTGCTTGAAATGGTAAACCTTAAAGAAAAGGCAAAGAATAAATACAAACACATGAGTGGCGGGCAAAAGCAACGCTTCTCCATTGCTACCACTTTAATCAACAAACCAAAAATTATTTTCCTGGATGAACCTACCACGGGACTTGACCCACAAGCGAGGCGTAATCTCTGGGATCTTATTAAGCGAATACGCGAAAGTGGAACAACTGTAATCATCACTACGCACTATATGGATGAAGCGGAACAACTATGCGAACGCGTCGCCATTATGGATGAAGGGAAAATAATTGCTTTACAATCGCCGGATATATTAATCGATGATCTTGTGGCATCAGGGTTTGAAAGACCGAAAGTTACTAAAGCGGCTAATCTTGAAGATGTTTTCATAAATCTTACAGGAAAAGATTTTAGAGAAGATTGAGATATATTTGCGCAGTTTTTTGAAAAAATATAAAACCAACACCTCATGAAAAGAATATTATTTGCAATACCTGCAGCGATCCTGTTCTCGTGCTCGGGAACGAAGACTGCAGTAAATACTGTACCTGCGCCGCCTGTGGTTATAGTACCAGTTGATACGGCGATGTCTTCTATCGATAGCCTGAGCTACGCGATGGGCGTGCAAACCGCTAGTTATTATAAAAGCCAGGGAGCAGAAAATATTAACCCTGAAATGGTAAAGAAAGCCTACCAGGATGTATATAATAATGACAGTCTTAAAATGACAGCTGAAGAATGTAATACGACTATACAACAAAAACTACAACAATATATGGCAGAGAAAAATACAAAAGCGAAAGAAGAAGGAATCAAATTTTTGGAAGAAAATAAACAGAAGCCTGGCGTTGTAACGCTCCCAAGCGGTCTGCAATATGAGATCATCAAGCAGGGAACTGGTCCTATTCCGAAAGCAACAGATACTGTGAAAGCACATTATGCAGGCTCATTGATCGACGGAAAGGAATTTGATAACTCTTATAAGAGAGGCGAACCCATTACCATACCGGTAACCGGCGTAATCCAGGGTTGGGTGCAGGCTTTACAATTGATGCCCGTTGGAAGCAAATGGAAATTATTCATTCCTTCTGACCTTGGTTACGGCGACCGCGGCGCAGGCGGTGCAATACCGGGCGGCGCTGCTTTAATTTTTGAAATCGAACTGCTGGAAATTGTAAATAAATAAATTTATGGCTGGTAACGACCAGGATTTAAGCTTTCCCATCGGGAAGGAGCAGGACGCGGAATATTTTAATAGTCCCTATGATGAGCGTATAAAAACGGAATTGTTACAGGACATTCGGCTTCTGCCGGCGAAGCTTGAATATGCGATCCAGGATCTTGATGTTGCTCAACTTGAAACGCCTTATCGCCCGGGTGGCTGGACGGTGAAACAACTTATCCATCATGTCGCTGATAGTCACATAAACGCCTACACGAGATTTAAGCTCGGCCTGACGGAGGAAAACCCTTCAATAAAACCTTACGACCAGGAAGCCTGGGCGCAGTTGTCTGATACAGAAAACCTTCCCATAAATATTTCATTAACCTTACTACATGCGCTTCATGCCCGCTGGTACCAGGTCATGTTGGATATGAAAGAAGAACAATGGCAACGTACCGTCTACCATCCGGAGAAACAACAAGCATTAAGTTTGTGGGATCTCCTGAAAAGCTATTCATGGCATAGCAGGCATCACGAAGCCCATATCACTTCGTTGCGTGAACGAATGAAATGGAGATAAAGTCGTTCCATTAAAGACCCGATATAAATTTGAGCCAAGCTATGAAGTGGAAAGTTCTATCATCAGAATACCTTGTTAAGTTTCCTTTTTTTACCGCCAGAAAAGACCGGTGCGAAACTCCGGAAGGTAAAATTGTGGAACAATATTATGTAGTGGAATTGCCGACTACTGCCTGCGCCTTGGCATTTACTGAAGAAGGCGAAGCAATCATGATTAAGCAATACCGCCATCCTGTTGAGAAAGTAATTCTTGAATTGCCGGGAGGTTTTATTGACCGGGACGAAACTCCGGAAGCTGCCATGGCCAGGGAGTTGATGGAAGAAACAGGCTATGCATTTTCTTCGATAGAGCAGGTAGGGATCATCGCTGCAAACCCAGGGGTATTGAATAATTATACTGCACTTTTTCTTGCGCAAGGAGGTAAAAAAGCCGGAGAGCAGAATCTTGATCATAACGAATACATTGAGATCGAAAAAATCTCATTACGGGAATTAAAAAAATTATTTCTTGAAAATAAAATTGAGCAGGCATTGCATGCCATGTGTATTTTCTATGCGCTAAGAAAGATGGGGGAGTTGTAAAATCTTTATCGCAATGATAAGCCTAACCTGGAAAATTGACTTCTCCCACAATAAACACGCTTCCGCAAACAATAATCAAATCATCCCTTGAAGATGTTATCATAGCAGCTTCGAGGGCTTTGTTTACTTCAGCGAATGAAGTTCCATTTAGATCGAATTTTTTAGCTCTTAACAATAATTCGTCTTCCGGTAATGCACGTGCAATCTGTGATTTGGTGAAATAATATTTTGCTGATTGTGGCAACAGGTATAAAACTTTCTCGATCTCCTTATCCTTTACCATCCCAAAAACAATGTGCAGATCACTAAATAGAGTATGGTTAATTTGGTTCACTAAATTTTTTATTCCGTCTTCATTATGTGCGACGTCTAAAACTATTTTGGGGTGATCATTAATTATTTCCCAACGCCCATGTAAGCCTGTATAATTTTTAACATTTAAAAGACCTGTATTGATGTCTGCGTCGTTAATCTTAAATTCATTTCGTAAAATATTTATGGATGTAAGTACCGTCAAAAGATTTTTTTGCTGGTATAGGGCCGGAAGATCAAGTGTGTATTTTTCTTCAAGGTCATTCTCTTTATTTTTTACAACAACTTCAAGTGTATTATGCTCGTTCGTCGCAGACATTACTGTGAACGTTTCCTGAGCGAAGACAATCTGCGAAACTGTTTCTTTGCTTTTTCCCTCAAAAACAATTCGTGTTCCAGGTAGTACATCTCCAATGACTACAGGTACATTAGGTTTAATAATGCCCGCTTTTTCATAAGCGATTTTTTCAAGGGTATCACCCAGGATATCCATATGATCATAAGCGATATTAGTAATGATTGAAAGTACCGGTGTAATGACATTAGTGCTATCGAGGCGGCCACCAAGTCCGGTTTCAATTATAGCAATATCAACTTTCTCCGTTGCAAAATATTCAAGGGCCATTACGAAGGTCAGTTCAAAAAATGACGGCTCTATTTCCTCCGAAAATGCTTTGATTTTGGCAACAAAATCCACTACAAAATCCTGGCTAATCATTTGGCCATTTATTTTTATTCTTTCCCGAAAATCTTTTAAATGAGGTGAAGTATATAATCCTGTTTTGTAACCTGCCTGCTGGAAAATTGCGGCGATCATATGGCTCGTGGAACCTTTACCGTTAGTTCCCGCCACATGAATCGTTTTAATTTTATCCTGCGGCTTCTGAAGAAAATCACACAAGGCTATCGTGTTTGTAAGATCGGCTTTGTAAGCCCTTCGGCCAATACTGCTATACACAGGAAGTTTATTGTATAGATAATGCAAAGTCTGCTCGTACGTCATCGGGCAAATATATTAGAGTTTCGATTTCGTTATTCAAACTTGCGTTCGGAATGAAAACAAGATATTAACTCTTTAAAACAAAATTGAAAAGAATGGTGCCGGTCTCTACATCATTTTGGCTGGAAGGAAATTTAAGTTGCCTGGCTTTTTCTATTGCAATGCTTCGCAACGAGCTGTTTGAGGTAGTGGTACCGCGTGCAATAGACGCTTCAGTTACCCGACCTGATGCATCCACTTTTATATCAACATACACTTTTGCATTTTCATTAAAATCATCCTGCATAGATGGAAACGAAATGGGCCTGCGGCCGGAAAGACCACGAACTACACTTACACCGCTTCTTCCGCCGGGAGAGTTTCCGTAAGCATCAGGCTTACCGGTAGGGCTTCCTGCATCCCCATTACCGGGTTTATACCCCTGGTTCCGGTATCCATTATCTTCTGTTGCTCCATTGCCACCGTTGCCGTTGCCACCTTTATAAAGAGGGAGCTTTGGTTTTGGAGGAGCGGGATTCGGATTTTC
>JBDTVF010000112.1:0-10161 GCA_040007325.1 Ginsengibacter sp.
CCGGAAGCACCGGTGTTTTTAATTCCATGTGGCAAACCATTGGTGAGAATACTAAGATTTACAAATCGTATCCCCGCATTGTAGGCGAAACCGGCGGCAAAGATTTTGTACTTGTGCACAAGAGCGCTGATGTTGATGTGACGGTGACGGCATTGTGCCGTGGCGCTTTCGAATACCAGGGACAAAAATGTTCTGCGGCTTCACGGGCCTATCTTCCTTCAAACCTTGCTCAACAAATTAAAAAGAAACTTGTGGCTGAAGTAAAGACAATGAAGATGGGAAGCGTTGAAGACTTTTCATGTTTTGTTAATGCAGTCATTGATGAAAAAAGTTTTGATAAGCTGGAAGGTTATATTAAGCAAGTGAGAAAAGATAAAAGCGCTAAAATTCTTGTGGGAGGAAAATGCGATAAATCAGTTGGCTATTTTATAGAACCAACGGTAATAGAAGTTACTGATCCAAAGTATACCACTATGTGTGAAGAGCTCTTTGGTCCTGTGCTGACAATCTATGTATACAATGAAAACAAATTTGATGATGCTATTAAATTAGTTGATACCACATCACCTTACGCTCTCACGGGTTCAGTCATTGCGCAGGACAGGTATGCTGTTGAAGCAGCAACAAAAAAATTAAGAAATAGTGCAGGCAATTTTTACATAAATGATAAACCGACAGGCGCAGTGGTTGGTCAGCAACCTTTTGGCGGAGCCCGTGGCAGCGGTACCAATGATAAAGCCGGCAGCATATTAAATCTGTACCGCTGGTTAAGCGCAAGAACTATCAAGGAAACATTTAACCCACCAACAAATTATCGCTATGCTTTTTTATCAGAAGAATGAAAGCGAAATATCCATGAAGACAATTCTCAATAAATACCAGTTGCAAATAACAATCGAACGATTGGCCTACCAGCTTATTGAGAATTTTGCAGAGCTTGATTCTGTCGCATTGATCGGCATTCAGCCACGTGGGATTTTTTTAAGTGATAAGATTTTCGAACAATTACAAAAGATTGAGTCACATCCGAAAATTAAATACGGCAAACTCGATATTACATTTTATCGCGATGATATAAGGAAGGAATTGCATCAACCGAATCAAACGGATATTACATTTTCTATAGAAGATAAAAACGTTGTTTTGATTGACGATGTATTATACACCGGTAGAACAATAAGGGCGGCACTTGATGCACTACTTGCTTTCGGGCGTCCTAAAAAAGTGGAGTTGTGTGTGCTTATTAACAGGAGATTTAGCAGGCAATTACCTATTCAACCTGACTATTGCGGTAAATCGATTGACTCCATTGTTTCTCAAAAAGTAAAGGTAGAGTGGGATAAAGAAGAAGTAATTCTTTACTAGCTTCCGATAGTTTTTGGGTGATATTTTTTTGGTCGAATCGTTTTCACATAATCATATTGGATTAAAATTTTTTCTCTTAGCTTTGACCTTTAATGCAACTTTCCACCAAACATCTCCTTGGCATTAAAGACCTTCAACCTGGTGATATAAATCTGATTCTTTCTACTGCCACACAATTCAAAGAAGTTTTACAAAGGCCAATAAAAAAAGTTCCCTCTTTGCGGGATACGACTATCGTAAATCTTTTTTACGAAAACTCCACCCGTACACGCATTTCATTCGAACTGGCGGAGAAACGACTGAGTGCCGACACACTTAATTTTTCGGCATCCGGTTCATCCGTTTCAAAAGGGGAGACCTTGCTTGATACGGTTAATAATATTTTATCTATGAAAGTAGATATGGTGGTGATGCGCCATGGCGCAAGCGGTGCTCCGCATTTTCTTGCCCGCCACATTCCTGCAGCAATAATTAATGCCGGTGATGGTATTAACGAACATCCTACACAGGCTTTGCTTGATGCTTTTTCCATACAGGAAAAGTGCGGCGCGATCGAAGGAAAAAAAGTTGTCCTGATCGGAGATATTATGCATTCAAGAGTTGCGTTGAGTAATATTTATTTACTTAAAAAAAGTGGCGCGGAAGTAATGGTAGCTGGCCCACCAACATTGATTCCAAAATACATCCAGGCCGCTTTCGACATAAGGGTAGAGTACAACCTTAAAAAAGCCCTTGAATGGTGTGATGTTGCGAATGTTCTACGCATACAGCTGGAACGGCAGAACCAGGTTTTGTTTTCATCTTTGAGAGAATATAATTTGGCTTATGGCGTAAGTAAAAAGCTTTTAGATAGCCTTAGTAAAGAAGTTGTCATTCTTCATCCCGGCCCAATAAATAGGGGCGTTGAAATAGATAGCGATGTTGCAGATTCAAAGCAATCTATTATTCTGCAACAGGTGGAAAATGGTGTTGCCGTGCGAATGGCTGTTCTCTATTTGCTTAGCAATAAGCAAAATTTCAATTAGCTTTATTATTCTCACATAACTACGATGGTAAGAAATTGTTTGTTTCCCGGCACTTTTGATCCTGTTACACTTGGCCACACTGACATTATTGATCGTGCCCTGCCCTTATTCGATACACTCACGATAGGCATTGGACGCAATAGTAATAAACTGCCTATGTACTCGGAGGAGCAACGTATTGATTGGCTGAAAAAAATATATGCCGATGAACCCAAGATACAAGTTCTCGTTTACGATGGTCTAACGGTAAATTGTTGTAAAATGATTGGGGCAAATTTTATACTACGAGGCATCCGTTATGTTAATGATTTCGAATACGAAAAGGCAATCGCTGATATGAACAGGAGCCTCGCCGAAAATGTTGAAACTATATTCCTGACCTGCCTTCCAAAATATACCTCGGTTGCCAGTACACTTATAAGAGATGTAATAAAAAATGGGGGCGATGTAGCCCAGTTTTTACCTGATATCGTCAAAAAATCCATTGCAGATGCCCATTTGGTTTAATAAATCACTTTCGCTCACTGATGTAAAAGGCTTTGGAAAAGATACCATGGCCAGCTACCTGGGAATTGAGTGGGTAGAGGTCGGTGAAGATTTTATCAGGATGTCGATACCTGTCGATGAAAAAACGAAACAACCATATGGAGTGCTACATGGAGGGGCTTCTTGCGTGTTGGCTGAAACTATTGGCAGTCTCGGATCTGCTTTGGTAATAGATATAGAGAAATTTTACTGCGTAGGATTGGAGATTAACGCAAACCATATAAGAATGGTAAATACAGGCCTGGTAACCGCGACCTGTACTGCGCTTCATTTGGGTAGATCCACACATGTATGGGATATCAAGTTGCATGATGAACAAAACAAGCTTACCTGCGTGTCCAGACTGACTGTAGCAATTTTACCGATCGCTACAAAACCGCAATTCTGATGAAAATCATTTTAGCATGCCGGCTGCTGTCAAAACGGATTTTATAGTGGGAAATGTATTAGACATGTAATTCGATAAGCTCTCTCTCTTTGCCCACAATAACTGCGTGATATCTTCTTCAACTTGAGGCACGAGATCTTGTTCACCTTTTGCATCCATTAAAAACCAATGTGATTCTTTCAAAATTTCTTTTCCAAAGTCTCTGTAAGTATGGTATGTAATGAGAAGCCGCCTTATAAGTTTTAATTTGTCAACACCGGTTTCCTCTGCTACTTCCCTTAGGGCGCATTCTTCAAGGGTTTCACCTTCGTCAATTTTTCCCTTCGGTAAGTCCCATTTGCCTCGTCTAAATATTATAAGTACATCGCCACTTTCATTTGTGACTACTCCGCCCCCGGTCTGAATTATTTTAAAATGTTTAAAAAACTTCTTTTTTAATTCGGCAAAATCCTTGTTATAAAGAACTCCTGCGTGAAACTCCGGTTTCTTTATTTCATGTAGGAGCGAATTTATTGCTGACGTAGAAACTTCATCTATGAATACAGCGTCGGGATGATGTCTTACTTCTTCAATCTCGGCAGTTATCTCATCGCATAGAAATACAGGTTTATCGTCGAAGTAAATTGTAATGCAGCTCATTGGCGTTTGTTATCTTCGTAAAATGGATAAAAGACTGGAAATAGCAGAAAAACTTTTACAAATTAATGCAATAAAATTAAGTGTATCAGAACCTTTTACATGGGCAAGTGGCTGGAAAAGTCCGATTTATTGTGATAACAGGAAGGCGCTTTCATTCCCGGACGTACGGGATCTCATCAACTCCGAAATGGGTGAGTCAGTTAAAAAATACTTTGAGAGAATTGACATGATCGCGGGAGTGGCTACAGCCGGCATTCCATGGGGAGCAATGGTAGCAGACAAACTGAGGCTTCCGTTTATATACGTGCGTCCTAAGCCGAAAGAGCACGGGCTTGGTAACCAGATTGAGGGCTATTATCAAGTCGGGCAATCAGTTCTGCTTATTGAAGATCTTATCTCCACTGGCAAAAGCAGCCTGCAGGTAGCGCAGGTGGTGAATGCAACCGGGCTAATAGTTAAAGGGATAATTTCGATATTCAATTATGGTTTCCAGTACGCCTATGACTCCTTCGAAAAGTATAATTTAGCTTTTCATTCCTTAACAGACTATGATTCACTGCTTAGGAAAGCTATCGAAAAAGGTATTATATTAGAAAATGATCAAAAGACATTGTTAAACTGGCGCAAGGATCCTGCAAATTGGCACGTTAATTCTTAAATTTGAAAAACTTTTTTCTATGAAAACATACCTGCTAATCGCTTCATTTTTTATCATCTCACTTTCGGCCTTCAGTCAAAAATCTACTCAAAAAGCGGTAATTAGTACTCCGGGTGTGCAATGTGAGGCTTGCAAAACACGTATAGAAAACAGGCTTGTACATGAAGAAGGTGTGTCATCGGTAAAAGCTGACTTTAAAAGGCATACGGTGACTGTAGTATGGTACAAGGACAGAACTAACATTGAAAACATTAAAACTGCCCTTGCAAATATGGGGTATGATGCAGATGATGTTACTGCTGAGCCCGATGCATATAAAAGGCTCCCCAAAACTTGCCAACATATACAGGAAGAGAAAAAATCCTGATTTTATTCCGCCTCAAAATAAGCTGAAAGTTTCCTTCGACTCGTAATTAAGCGGGAAACTCATAAAAATATTCCCCTTTCCAACTCTCAGCTTTCCGCTCAACCTTACTGTAACCTCCTTTCCCAGTAGAGTATTCATGGCATTTTTAAAAATGTTCTGCATATTCACGTCAAACTTGATCGGGAGAATGAAAGTACTACGCCTTGGGATGTTAATTAAGGTATCCGAAGCGCTGTGCCCAAATTTGCTCCCGTTGATAAAAATGTCGAGGTCAGTATTTCTCAATTGCAGGCCAAAGTTGTTCGGATTGTAATATTCTAAATCCAATGCTACAGTTGTGTTATTAAACCCCAGCTTTTGAACAGAAAAGTTGCGATAGGTTTTGTACTCAAGCGCCTTGGGAGAGGCGCAAGAGTAAAGCGAGATGGCACAAAAAATGAATAGCAGTTTCCGCATGATGGTAAAAGTTAATGGTTAAAGATGGCGACTATATACCATTTTCCCACAAGTGAAAATAAACAGTTAAACACTAATGATTTGTAAAATGTCATTTTTGAAAGCACTCTTTTAATGGGTAGCTTATCAATTTTACTATTAAACTGTAAGTTTTTTTCGGGTCCGTTATACCTCACCATATCCCAAAGGACAGCTCCTAAAAAGCTTTGACCGTGATTTTACGGCTTTTTGGCACTTTCACGGCCAACAGACAAAATGGGGGAGCGATAGCTAAATTTTTGGAAATGATTTGTAGAAAGCGTTATGAGCCAGCCATAAAGATACCTTATTTCGCTCCCAATTAATTTAGTTTCCTTATTTTACTACTTAAAAATATTTTGCAAATATTTTTGGTATTTTAATTAAAATTTAATTAATTGAATATTAATATTTTATAATATTTATTAAAAATTAAAATATAAAATAAAAAAGCCCTTATTTTTCTTTTTTTTGGAAAAAGTGCATTTTCCAGGAATGGTTAATGAATTACAATAATCTACTTTTAAATAATTCATTATAAAATATTTGAAGCTTTTATATAAGTATTTATTGTAAGTAAATTTTTTATTATATAAAATTTTAATATAATTTTGATATACTATGGAGTAATTAGTTAGAAAAAGTGGGAAACTTCAAAAGAGAAAAATTAGGCCGATTTCTATGTCAAAATGGGTTCAAAATTGAATTTTTCCATTTTATTTTCCCGTTTCATCAATTCTGTATATAATTATTAGCTCGATGATTGATGAAAAATTCAATAGATATGCTATTTAATTGAAAATTTTCTAAAGTCAGCGAGACCGTAATTTTACGGTATTGCATAATCCGAATTTGTACTCTATGTTTGCCTCCGAATTGTTGATGTACCGTCTTACCTCGGATATCGTTAGTTCAACCAAATAGTCCCTCCTTGAATTAGCTGCTTTCATCTTAGTTTATTTAAAGACTAAGTTGATAGATTTAAAAAACCAAAACCACAAGAAAATGAACTCAAAATCTACTAGGGTAGTTAGGTACATTGGTGTGCTTACAACGTTAACTTTCTTATCGTCCTTTTCAAGTCAGGGTCAAAATCTCTCGCCGAAATTGAGATTTGTTCAGCCAACATTAATTTCAGGAACTGCCAAGCAAAAAAAAGCAGTATACAAGTTTTCAAATGTGATATCAGGAATTGATGCATATGTGGAAATCGCGGACCTGAAGAATGGTGCCAAATTGGTAAATATCGATGATTCAACTTTTGGATATTATGATGCCTGGCAACCAATAGTGGGAGGCCCGTCTACTTATGGCACTTCATATATAAAGTGGGAAATTACTTTTAAAACAACATTAGGCGTTCCTTATACATTTCCATTACTTGATCTTTCAGCAATCGATATTGATGGTGATAACGTGCGTGTAAGAGAGTTCATTGATATGGATAAGACAGCGGGGTTTGATTTACCGACTGCTGTGCCTTCACTTTTGAATATTAGCGACATCACTGATGACAACAATTCTGATGAAGGCAATGGCAATAATTTGACAAAACTGCATGTCCTGGGACCGGTTGTCAATCGGATTAATATTGACACGGTATCATTAGATGTAAGAATAAACTTTCACTTCCTTAATGCTTCGAAGATAAATCTTTCCACGGGTGCACAGGTTGATAACAACGGAACTACCGGTCCAATTGCAACGGATAGGTACAATAGCTTGTATTTTAAAAGTATTAGTAATATAATACATACCCTTGGAGTAAAATATAGCTCTTTCGATGCTTACGTTATTAATAATACTTCTGCAAATATTACATGGGTAACTGAGAATGAAGTAAATAACGATCATTTTGAAATCGAGAGAAGTTTTGACCAAAAGAGCTTCAGCACTATTGCCCTGGTTTTTGGCGAGGAAGGTAATACATCATCGGCCTCAAGGAAGTATAGCTTTATGGATAAAGCCAAGGATCTTAGCAGCCACAAAATTGTTTACTACAGATTAAAGCAGATCGATATTGACGGACAGGTAACTTATAGCGCTGTAAAGCTTGTTAGATTTAGCTCTTCAACCGAAACTCTTGTTCAGGTGTATCCAAACCCATACATGGAGAAAATAAATGTAAACTTTAATAGCGTTCAAACTGGCAATGCGGAACTAAGGATGATCAATGCGAAAGGCCAGGTTGTTGCAACGAAGAAAACAACTTTATCAAAAGGCTACAACAATCTTGAGTTAACGGATCTTTCTTCACAAGCTAAGGGCTTATATGTGGTGGAAGTAATTGTCAACGGTAATTTAAATGCCATTCAAAAACTAATCAAACTATAATTTAGAAACTCAATTATTTATTCGTACAGCACAACTAAAATTTTAACCCCAAAACTGAACATTATGAAAGCAAATATTATTGACACTATCGGAACAGCAGCGCTTGTTGCAACGTTTCTCACTATTGTATTACTATTTACATGGTTTAGCAATGGTAATTATGTTGCACACTTTTTTTAACTAATAACAGAAACAAGACTTTTAATCACCTCAGAAACAAACATTATGAAAGCAAATTTTACGAAAATGAACACTATCGATACTATTGGAACTGCTGCACTTGCTGCTACATTTCTAACCATCGTATTACTATTTACATGGTTTAGCAATGGTAATTATGTTGCACACTTTTTTTAACTAATAACAGAAACAAGACTTTTAATCACCTCAGAAACAAACATTATGAAAGCAAATTTTACGAAAATGAACACTATCGATACTATTGGAACTGCTGCACTTGCTGCTACATTTCTAACCATCGTATTACTATTTACATGGTTTAGCAATGGTAATTATGTTGCACACTTTTTTTAACTAATAACAGAAACAAGACTTTTAATCACCTCAGAAACAAATATTATGAAAGCAAATTTTACGAAAATGAACATTATCGATACTATTGGAACTGCTGCACTTGCTGCTACATTTTTAACCATCGTGTTACTATTTACTTGGTTTAGTAATGGTAATTATGTCGCTCACTTTTTTTAATTGTCGATTAATAAGGAGAAAACATTATATGACTTATCAATCTAAAAGACTTATAAGAACTTTAAAATAACTCAACTCGTTTTCTTTGGGGGTTACAGAACCTCACTGGTTCTTAACAATAGCCGCATTTCTATGCGGCTTTTTTGTGTCCCTCAATGTGAAACGAGAAAGTTCTACAGGTAATGGGCTAAAATAAGCGCAGATGTGTAGCTGAAAAATGAGTGCGACCGAAAAGAGATAAAGCTTGATTTTGCACCGATGCAAATAAACGGAAAGGCTTTTATTCGTTTTCTTTTACCTCAATAGTAATGATTTTACTTTCCACCGATTGAGCTTTCGAATCATTTGAAATTGATAAATGAAAAGAAGCTTTGTTTTTCGGGTTGTTTGATCGTGCTTCTACACGCTCAACATCTACACCATTTCGATTGATGCGGGTAATAGAAATAGTTCCTCGATGATCGGTGGTTAATCGCTTAAATTCTTCAGCGGGTGGAGACAAAGGAACTGGCTCATAACTATAATCATAGTAGGTACCGGGATAATCACTCCCTAAATCATTGCCAACTGAAATCTTTTTCCATGTCTTAATTCTGCGGGATTGCGCCCTTTTGATTTCATCTTGCAGGTTTTTCATGGAGTCAAGTAAAATAAGGCTGCTTTTTAATTGATTAAATATTTTGAAACCCGGATTGCCTTTCTTGAAATTCTGAGCGTCTGAAAGATTATCAAAATTCTGCGGCATGTATTGCTTCATATCAGCCTGGGCAATTCGCTTTACCTTAAGTAAAGCAAGCGATTTCTCCACATCCCCCTCCATTTTTTTCAAATTAATAATGTTGATATTTTTATTCGCATCTCTTAAAGCTTTATTGAGCGACTTAATATCAACATGGATATTCAAATTTTCAGGCACATAGTCTGAAAGCAGTTTTAAAACACCGCCCTTTAAAAAATCTTCGGTAAAAAATGCTTCCGGATGATCTGTATTAAAATTAAAAGCAAAAGAATTTTCAGGATTTTTTAGCTTAAACAGGTATTCATTATTTTCAAGCTTATCATTCACTGTCTCTGGCATCAGTTGACGAGGATCAACAACTTCCGGTTTTTTAGAATCAGCAGGCTTATCCTCTTTAACCCACTTTTCTATTGTAGTTTCAATAGCTGATTGAAGAAGATTAGCAGCAGAAAACGCGGGCTCAGTTTTTTTATTTTCAACTATACTTTGCCCTGTTTTTGCAACACCTTTCCTGAGCGTAACTGTGCCGGGCAACTCTTTCTTTTTTTCTCCTGGCGACAACCACGCAATTGAACAAATAATAAATGTCACTATCAGCAGAGCAAATAATTTTTGTCCATAATTGAATTGCTTTACCGTTCTATGATCATTAGTTATTCTTTTTATCCTGTTTAAAAGTTGCTTCTTTCCGGAGACAGCTCCCATAGCAAGCTTCAAATTCCCTCTTCTTAACTGTTCCAGCCTCAACAGGGCAGAAGCGTATGATTGTGGATCGTATCTATATTGAATTACAAAATCGTCGCAGCAATTTTCTCTTTCTCTCTTAATTGCCTTGGCGAGTAATAACATAAATGGATTGAAAAAAAGGATTGTTTCTATTACAGACATAAAAAGATTAACCAGGTAATCATTTCT
>JBDTVF010000113.1:0-10153 GCA_040007325.1 Ginsengibacter sp.
CGGAAGGGCTTTTTTGAATATTTATTACACCAGCTATTCTCCCTTTTTCCTCGTCTGCTTCAAGCAACTTTTTATTGGCATATCTTTTTATAGCTATAGCCTTGCTGCTCTTGATTGCATTAAATAAAAAGTTTGCAGTATCGATATTGTCAGCAAGTGCTACCTTATAACTTCTCATACCTCCGCTATCGCCAATAAATCCGAATACGAGAATAAAAATGAATGGAAAGGCGAATCCGAAAATAACAGCCGAAGGGCTTCTGAAAATCGCTCTGAGGCTTGCTTTCGAAATAGCAAACATCGCTCTCACCTGGCTATAATTTTCCATTAAAACTAATTGAAATTGCCGCCAAAACTATTGGAGAAAAATATAACAACGAAATATAAAATTTTAAAAGACAAATGGCGTATATTAGCACGACAAATGGCAGACATGAAAAGAAAAGACAACGTCTCTAAACATTCGAAGACGGGCAAAACAGGAACCAATGGCTCTGCGGCCTCTAAGCAAAGCCGTATAACTAAAGACTTTACTTTCAGCGAATTTAAAAAGATTGCAGATAAAATGGACCTTACACAAAAAGAATGGTCTGATGTGCTTCATATTTCTGAAAGAACCTTGCAACGATATTCTAAAGATAATAGTGCCTTCAATTTTCCCGTGATCGACAGGATATTGCTGATAGAAAAAGTTTTTAAAAAAGGAATTGATGTGTTTGGTAATGCGAATGATTTTTTAGCATGGCTAAAAGCCGGTCCTGTAAGCATAGAAGGGAAGTTGGGTTTTTCATCTCTGGCAAGTTTTGATGGCACGGTAAAGATCTTAAACCAGTTGGGCAGATTTGAACATGGTATACTTGCTTAAATGAAAGCCTACCGTCTGGCTAGTCTTGCTTACGCCCATGATCTTTCGGGAGAAGGTGCCGCCATATACGGCGGCAGATGGAATCCCGTCGGCGTAAAAGCATTATACACTTCTGAATCTGTTTCACTTTGTATCCTGGAAATACTGGCCCGCACACAATTGCACATTTACCCTCCCGACTACCAATTGGTCACCATTGAGTTCCCGGAAACAGGTATTTCAATTATTGAAATGGCAGATCTTAAAGCAGGATGGAAGCAGCACATAGAATACACCCATTGGATCGGAGAAGAGTTTTTACGAAGTAACAAGTCATTGGCACTACAGGTGCCCTCAGCAATTGTTGAAAGAGAAAATAATTTTTTGCTGAACCCTTTGTATAAAAATTACAGTAAAGTAAAAATTATTAATATAGAGCCGCTCAATCTTGACAAACGATTAATGCAGATATGAAAAAATGAATATTGCATATATACTTACCGGCGGCAATCTTGGTAACAGGCTAATTAATATGGAGCGGGCTCAAAAATATTTGGAAGAAGATGTTGGAAAAATTGCCAGGTCTTCTAAGATCTATGAAACGGCCGCATGGGGTAATAGTGAGCAACCTGACTTCTACAACCAGGTTCATATAGTCAAAACAAATTTGTCTGCACAGGAAGTAATGCAATCGGTATTGTTGATAGAAGAAAAAATGGGTCGTGTAAGAACTTTTAAAAACGCGGCAAGAATCATAGATATTGATATTTTATTTTTCAATAATGATATTATTAATTCAATCAACCTGGTTGTTCCACACCCGGAAATCGCCAATCGCCGTTTTGTATTGGAGCCACTTAATGAATTATCTCCTCAATTCATGCATCCGGTGTTACATAAAACGATAAAAGAATTGTTATCCACATGTAAGGACATGCTGAAAGTTACTCCCGTAAAGAATTAAAAACTTATCAACAGCATCTTAAAATTCCATCTTCGTTCACCGGGCTTATTTCAGTTTACAGTCGCTATTTTTGAATGATTAATTTCTCAATAGAATTGAACAGTGTCCTTGTATTGACAGGATTCATAAAGGCTGATGCATTAACATGAAATATAATTTCATAACAATTGAAGGAAATATCGGCGCCGGCAAAACAACGCTGGCACACCTGCTGAGCAAACATCTTAATGCACGATTGATCCTTGAAGAATTTGCAGATAATCCCTTCCTGCCTAAATTTTATGAAAACCAGCAGCAATATGCATTTCCGCTTGAGCTCTTCTTTATGGCCGAACGCTATAAACAGTTAAAGGATCTGCTTCAAACAAAAGATATGTTTCAGAACGTTACCATCTCTGACTATCTCTTTACTAAATGTCTTTTGTTTGCCAAGGTTAATTTACCAGAAGAAGAATTCCTGTTGTATCAAAAACTATTTGACATAATTAACCCGCAATTGGTGCAGCCGGATTTACTGATATACCTGCATGCACCTGTAACAAAACTTAAAGAGAATATAACAAGACGTAACCGCAGCTATGAACAAGCTATTGCACCTGAGTATCTTTTTTCATTGCAGGAAACGTACACGCAATATATAAAGCAGCATAATATTAAAACCCTTTTCATCGATACTTCTGAAGCAGATTTTTTGGGCAATGAAAAACATTTGAATGCAGTGATAGATGCGCTGGACCAGGAATATACCCAAACGCAACACTACTTAACCCTGCCCTAAAAAAACTAAAATGAATGCAGGAAAGAATGATCCTTTTGTTGCTGTAAGAATCCCCGAATACCGTAACCTTTTGCAGGGCAGGTTCATTTTTATTATGGGCTTGCGAATGATGGGCACACTTGTAGGCTGGTGGATATATCAACTCACTAATGATCCTTTTGCGATTGGCCTCGTCGGTCTTTCTGAAGTAATACCTGCTGTATCACTTGCGCTTTATGCCGGCCATATTATTGACCAGAGTGAAAAGAGAAAGCTATTATTGAAAGGAGTAATCTTTTATTTTGTAGCAGTTTGCATATTGGCGTTTTTATCAGGAAAATTTATTGGAAGTCATTTTAGTCATCATTGGGTAGCGGTTTTTATTTACATCGTGATCTTTGGAACCGGCATAGTGCGGTCATTTACCGGCCCTGTATTTGGTGCGATGATCGCGTACATTGTTCCAAGAAATGATTTGCAAAATGCCACTACATGGAGCCAGGGTACCTGGCTTTCTGCATCAGTTACCGGGCATGCGGCAGGTGGTTTTTTAATTGGCGGTGTAGGTATTACAGGAACATTGCTTGTTATAACCGGCTTTATAATTATTGCATTTTTTTTCCTGTTTAGAGTGAAGCCAAAGCCTGCTTCAAATGTAAAAGGCTCTGTAAGAACATTGGAAAGTGTAAAGGAGGGATTACGGTTTGTTCTAAAGACAAAAGAATTATTGGGTGCATTTTCGTTAGACTTGTTTGCTGTTTTATTTGGCGGTGCGGTAGCACTTATACCAATTTATGCAAGAGATATTTTAAAGGTAGGCCCGGAAGGTTTTGGCTTTCTGAATGGCGCGGCTGACTTAGGTTCCATCATTATCGTGGTAATACTTACATTATTTCCCATGAAGCGAAATCATGGCCGTAAGATGCTGATAGCTGTTGGTGGCTTTGGTGTTTGCATAATTATTTTCGGGATTTCAAAAATTTTCATACTATCATTTTTTGCTCTGCTTATATCCGGTATACTTGATGGGATAAGCGTGGTAGTGAGAGGCACCATCACACAATTAAAAACTCCGGATAATATGAGAGGACGGGTTATTAGTGTGAGCTCCATGTTTGTAAATTCCAGCAACGAGCTTGGCCAATTTGAGAGTGGCGTTACCGCTAAACTTTTTGGAACCGTTCAATCGGTAGTTATCGGCGGAGGAATGACTTTGCTTGTTGTTATTGCAACATGGTTCAAGGCGCCAAGCTTGAGAAAAATGGAGTATTGAAGACAACCCATCTCCATCACACTTTCATCAGGAAGTATTTAAAACAAAAACCGAATTGTTTTTATGATTTAATTAGCTGCTATTTCTACCAACTCGATATCAAATACCAATTCTTTTCCGGCGAGCTCATGGTTGGCATCTAATACCACCAGGTCATCTTTTACTTCTGTCACGGTAACGGGGATCGGATGGCCGGCTTCGTTGCGAAGCTGTAGCTTCATTCCAGGTTCCAGCTTCATATCAGCCGGTATATTTTCTTTTGGAAATTCAATGATCGCTTCATCCTTCTTTTCACCATAGGCATCCTGCGGAGCGATGGTGACCCTCTTTTTTTCACCGACGTTCATGCCTGGTATAGCCGCATCAAATCCGGGAATCATTTGCCCGGCTCCTACTTTAAATTCCAATGGGGTGCGGCCAACACTTGAATCGAACTGGTCACCGGAAGTTAACTTTCCGGTATAATGAACTTTCACTGTGTCACCTTTTTTTGCTTTTGTCATAATGATTGATTGTATAAACTCAATTAATAAAAACTAATAATTTCATCTTGATCGGATGTTGGAAATGTAAACAATAAATAAATCTTCAAAAAATTAAATTAGCTATTGGTAACTTTTAAGATAACATTAGCATCTGATCATTGGTTCGATTATTCTTACTAAAGCCCTTGATATAAAAAAACTTTACAGACATTTGTTGCATGAAAAAAAGCTTCATTTTTATTGTCTCGCTTATTTTTTTTAGTGCATCTGTAGCACAGCCGCGCATCATACCCGGCGCTGAAAGAATGAATGTATACTTGCCGCTTTTAAAAGGTAAAACTGTAGGAGTGTTTGCGAATCAAACATCAATGGTTGGCAATACCCATCTCGTTGATACATTATTAAAGGCAGGAATAAAAGTGGTAAAGATTTTCGGACCGGAACATGGCTTTCGCGGTAATGTGAATGACGGTGAAAAAGTTGAAAATTTTAAAGATAAAAAGACCGGTATCGATATAATAAGCCTTTATGGCAAGCATAACAAGCCAACACCGGAAGATCTCAAAGGAGTGGACATTTTAATATTCGACATCCAGGATGTTGGAACCAGGTTTTATACTTACATATCGTCGCTGGAATATTATATGGAAGCCGCGTTTGAAAATGCAAAGCCGCTGCTGATTCTTGACAGGCCAAATCCAAATGGATTCTATGTAGATGGGCCGGTGCTTGATCCTAAATTTAAAAGCTTTGTTGGTATGGAACCGGTTCCTATCGTTTACGGCATGACGGTAGGAGAGTATGCCTTTATGGTCGCAGGAGAAAAGTGGTTGGGTGACGAAGCCAATAAAAAGTATGCATATTATCTGCATGCCGAAAACTCTGCTGACACGCCATTTCATTTTTTGGTAATAAAATGTTTAAACTATGATCACAACAGCAAATATGTATTACCGGTGAGGCCATCACCAAATCTGCCCTCTATTCAATCTATCTATTGGTATCCATCAACTTGTTTTTTTGAAGGAACTGTTTTAAGTGAAGGCCGCGGAACAGATAAGCCATTCCAACTTTTCGGCCATCCTAAACTTCCAAAGAAATTAATATCATTTACACCAAAACCAAGAGAAGGCGCCACTGATCCAAAACTTAATGGACAGCTCTGTTATGGCTGGGATCTTTCAGGAACACCTTCGCAGGTATTAAAGAAAGTAAATAACAGGATTCAATTGAAGTGGATCATACAAGCTTATAAACTATTCCCTGATAAAGACAATTTCTTTTTAAAGAATGAGCACTTTAATCATCTTGCAGGCAATGATATTTTGATGCAACACATCAAGGATGGCGTGTCAGAAGATGAAATTAGAAAAAGCTGGGAGCCGCAGCTGACTGACTTTAAATTAATTAGAAAGAAGTACTTGTTGTATAAAGACTTCGAATAGCAATACACAGTTCTCCAACGCAATCTTTAGTATGAAAAATCTTCGCATCATTTTTATGGGAACGCCGGACTTTGCAGTGCCTTCGCTAAAAATACTTTTGGATAACGGGTACAATGTCGTGGCAGTAGTAACCGCGGCTGATAAGCCAGCCGGCCGCGGCATGCAGATTTCCGAAAGTGACATCAAACAATTTGCGATGCTGCATAATCTCAAAATACTGCAGCCGGAAAAACTTAAAAATCCTTCTTTTATTGATGAGCTAAAAGCGCTTAAGGCAGACCTGCAAATTGTTGTTGCATTTCGGATGCTGCCAGAGATAGTTTGGAATATGCCACCGATGGGAACGATTAATCTACATGGTTCCTTATTGCCGCAATACCGTGGGGCTGCGCCTATTAATTGGGCAATCATTAATGGTGAAAAAGAAACGGGGGTAACTACATTTAAACTGCAACATGAAATAGATACCGGTAATATTCTTTTACAAGAAAAAATTAAAATAGGTTATGAAGAGACTGCAGGAGAATTGTACGATCGAATGAAAGAAACAGGAGCTAAACTACTACTGCAAACAATCGAAAACCTTTCAAGTGATGAGTTAAAAGAAATACCACAAGCTAAATTTGAAACGTCTTCGGGCGATAAGGAAACATTGCATCATGCTCCAAAACTATCTACTGAAACATGTGAAATACAATGGGAGAAAAATGCGAATGAAGTTTATAATCTTATCAGGGGATTGTCTCCTTATCCAGCTGCTTTTACGTTTTTGAATAAAAGGAAATTGAAAATTTTCAACGCGGCATACGAAATAGCAAATGTTTCTGGTAATTCGGGCGACTACATAACTGACAACAAAACATCCCTTAAATTCATTTGCAACGACGGGTATATTTCCTTAAAGGAACTCCAATTAGAAGGCAAGAAAAAAATGAATGTGGAAGATTTCTTAAGAGGCTGGAGAGGGTAATGAGATGATTGGATAATTTGACAATCAGCTAATGAACTGCTAGAATCAGTAATTTGTTTCTAATTCAGGAAGACGAAAATCCTACACTTAGCTAATTATCACATTAGCTGATTAGCTAATTAGTTCTTCGCAAAGCTTAATGCGCAATCAAACTTACTCTCACTATTGCCAAGTTCTTCAGCAGCGGAGTTGCTGATAATTACAGCTAAGCCTTCATTTTGTTTGATGTCCGGGATGATATCCAACACTTTTGCAAAAACACTTTTGCCAGATGTATTGTCAGTTATTTTAATGATAGTGCCGGGAAGCGCTTCATTGTTAAAGCAATAATATTTTCCGTCCTGCCAACCACTAGTAGATTTAAATATGCCTGCATTGCCTGCTTCGCTTACCGGAGCTTTTGAGCGCAACTGGTCGTTATATAATTGTTTAAAATAACCTCCCGAGAAATTAATATTGCTTTTGGTTTTAACGGTCTCGGTTTTTTGCTGTGGCTGCTCTGTTACAGCCTGGGCAGTTTTTACTTCTGCTTTCTTTTCAATCTCCGGATTTTTGACTGGAGGTGCTGCTTCTTTTGTAATGTCTGGCTTTGAGGCTTCAGTTTTCGCAACAGTACTGGCTGCAGCAACTGAGGTATTGACGATGCCCCTTGTTGCAAGCGTAGATTGCTCCCTGTTAACCTTAATATAGCCAACAATCAGTGGTGCGCCAATGCTTATTTCATCAGATTGAAGATTGTTCCATTTTTTAAGTGTAGCAAGAGGAACATTATTATAATTAACGCTTACCCGGTACAATCCTTCTTTAGGTTCTACCGAATGATGAACAGGAACCAATATTTCGGATGCCGCTGCACGGCCTGTTTGTAAGAAATTATTTTTCGATAAAGGGATCTTAATCGTTTGGCCAACATTAAGACCGCTTTCCAACTGAAGACTGTTATACGAAGCAATATCTTTTGGAGGAACATTGAACATCCTGCTTACGCTGTAAAAATTTTCTTTCGGTGTTACAACATGCTCGAGGTATAGATTTGAGCTGGTTCCTTTCACTTCAAGTTCGCCCTGTTGGGCGCTGGAAATATTTGAAATGCATAAAATAAAACAAAATATCAGAAGCAATTTTGACATAAGATGAGGTTTTGAGGCTATATTATGAGACGTATTTCTATTCAAAATATTGTTCATAGCAATGCCTGCAAAGATGGGTTAAAAATAATAATTACGATTCCTGCAACTTATAAGTAAAGCTTTATATTAATAAGTTTTAACAAACGGTTGATCTTACAATCTTTGTTGCCACCTGCTGGCCATTTCATTTTTCCATGAGAGAAAATCACCGCTAATAATTTTTTCTCTCGCCGTTGTTACGATGTGAATGTAAAAAGCAAGGTTATGGATACTCGCTATTTGCAAGCCCAATATTTCTTTTGCCTTAATTAAATGGCGTAAATATGCTTTACTATAGTTATTACTTACCTCACAGTCGATTCCCGTATCGATCGCTGAAAAATCCTTTTCCCACTTTTTATTATCAATATTGATAACGCCATTGCTCGTAAAAAGCATAGCATTTCGTCCATTGCGTGTGGGCATTACGCAATCAAACATGTCAATACCAAGCGCTATACATTCCAGAATATTCCAGGGAGTGCCTACTCCCATTAAATACCTGGGTTTTTCTGCAGGCAGGTGTTCGCAACATAATGCACATATCTCATACATTTTTTCGGTGGGTTCACCTACACTAAGGCCACCAATCGCATTTCCGGTTGCATCTTTTGAGGATATATAATCACATGAAAACTTTCGAAGGTCATGATGAATACCTCCCTGTACTATGGGGAATAAGTTTTGTGAATGTCCATACTTGTCCATGGTTTCATTGAATCGCCTGAAGCACCTGTCGAGCCAGCGATGCGTAAGTTCCATAGAAGTCTTTGCATAATCGTATTCACTGCCGCCCGGCGGGCATTCGTCAAATGCCATTATAATGTCGCCACCTATAGATCGCTGTATATCCATTACAATCTCCGGGGAGAATAAATGTTTGCTGCCGTCGATATGACTTTGAAAAACTGCACCTTCCTCGGTTAACTTACGCGTACCGCTAAGCGAAAAAACCTGGTAGCCGCCACTGTCAGTTAATATAGGTTTGTCCCAGCTCATAAACTTATGCAAGCCGCCCGCCTTTTCCAACACTTCAATGCCTGGCCTTAAGTAAAGATGGTAGGTATTGCCAAGAATAATCTGCGCCTTTACATCTTCTGATAATTGCTTTTGCGATACAGCTTTTACACTGCCAACTGTACCCACCGGCATAAAGATTGGCGTGAGTATTTCCCCGTGATCTGTAGTTACTTTCCCGGCCCTTGCCTTCGAATTTAAATCCGTGAATTGTAGCTCAAATTTCAGCGCAGCCATTTTCAATTTTTAATGAAGGACGATTGGCGGCAAATATACCTTCAAGAATCTTTTTGATGAGATCGTAAAAATTTTTGAACCAGACGTGCGTTATAGTTGCCTGGAAAACATCAAAAACATTTTCATTTAACTCGCTTATTTTTGTCGCGTATGAACTGGACCGGACTAACTTCACACTGGTGGAACTGGATTTTTATTGCGTTCTCCCTCATTGCCGCGATCCAGGTTTTTTATTACCTCTTTTTCTTTTTAAGACTAGCCATATTTTCTCAAACGACTAAAGGTGTTTCGCAAACTCATCCTGTATCGGTAATTATTTGTGCTAAAGACGAGGCTGCAAATCTTACTAAAAACCTGCCTGGGTCGCTTGTACAGAAATACAAAACTACGCATGAAGTGATTGTGGTAAATGACAACTCTTTTGACGAAAGTAAATACATACTTGAGGAGTACCAGCGAAACTTTAAGCAATTGCAATTAGTCGAGCTAAAGCAGGAAGCAAGATTCATACAGGGAAAAAAATTTCCTTTGAGCATTGGGATTAAAACCGCTAAAAATGAGATCGTCCTGCTTACGGATGCAGATTGCGTTCCCGCGAGTGAATTCTGGATTCAGAAGATGCAGGAAGGATACGGCAACGGTGTAGAAATTGTTTTGGGCTATGGGGCTCTCCATAAGCAGAAAGGCTTTTTTAATAAGCTGGTAAGATGGGAGACTTTCCATACAGCACTTCAATATCTTTCATATGCTATGGCGGGCCTGCCTTACATGGGCGTGGGAAGAAATCTCAGCTATAAAAAATCAGTTTTCTTCCGGCACAAAGGTTTTTCTTCGCATAACCATGTTCCCGGCGGGGATGATGACCTCTTTATAAATAAAGTTGCAACAAAGGAGAACACCAGTGTGGTGATTGATGCGGATGCTTTTACACTTTCGCAGCCGGCAACTTCATGGAAACATTGGAAACAACAGAAGATGAGGCATTACACTAC
>JBDTVF010000114.1:0-10127 GCA_040007325.1 Ginsengibacter sp.
AACCCGCTGATATTGAAAAGTACAAAGATGGGTCCGACCCATGGGGCCATCCCAATACAGACTGGTTTAAAGCAACCTTGAAAAACTGGTCTCCTCAATCACGTCATAACCTGCAGTTGTCAGGTGGATCAGAAAATGTAAAGTACCTGGCGTCTATAGGATATGAAAACCAGGATGGCTATTATAAAAATTCAGCTACCGGATACAAGCAATACGATTTCCGGATTAACCTCGATGCGAAGGTTAATAAATATATCACTACTTCAGTAGGTGTAACAGGCCGCCAGGAAAACCGTTTTTTTCCAACAAAATCAGCAGGCTCTGTTTTCAGAATGCTAATGCGTGGTTATCCTCATAAGCCTGCTTATTGGCCTAACGGCCTACCGGGACCTGATATTGAAAATGGAGAACAACCTGTAGTAATCACTACCAATCAAACCGGTTATGACAAGGATACGCGCTATTATTTACAGTCAAACGGTAAAGTTGAAATCACTGTTCCGTGGGTACAAGGCCTGAAGCTTACCGGTAATGTTGCCGTAGACAAATATATTCAACAAGGTAAAACATGGGATACGCCATGGTACATATATAGTTGGGATTATACCTCATACGAGGCCGACGGTGTAACACCGATTTTGAAAAAGGTGCGAAAAGGCCCTACTCCGCAACCGACGCTTAACCAATCTACAACTGATCAGCTAAATACATTGTTGGAGGGTATTTTATCCTACGATCATACTTTCGGTGATCACCAGGTAACATTCCTGGCCGGTGTAACAAAAGAAAAATCAAATGCCAGTTTCTTTAATTCCTTCCGCCAATATTATCCGTCTCCCGCAATTGATCAATTAAATGCCGGTGGTGCAGTGGATCAGAAATCAGGAGGTAGCGCATGGGAGCGTGCCAGGTTAAATTATTTCGGACGTGTGGGATACAACTACCAGGAAAAGTATATCGCTGAATTTTTATGGCGGTATGATGGGTCTTATAATTTCCCGGAGGCCAAGCGTTTCGGATTTTTCCCTGGTGTAACGGCAGGATGGAGAATTTCGGAAGAGAATTTTTTCAAGGATAATGTCAGGTTCGTAAATTCTCTAAAACTTCGGGGTTCATGGGGTAAATTGGGTAATGACGCAGTGTATTCAAGAGGCTCGCTCGTAGAATATAGCTATTTGCCAACTTATGCCATTACAGGATCTGGTTATGTGATCAATAACCAGGTATCTACTGCATACCACGAAAATGGTATCCCCAACCCTAACATTACATGGGAAATAGCCAACAACTATGATATCGGCCTGGATGCTACGTTTTTGCGAAGCAGGTTAAGTCTTGAACTCGATTATTTCAACAATCGGCGTTCGAGTATTTTATGGTTCAGGAATGCCTCTATACCACAGAGTGCGGGCTTGACATTGCCGGCGGAAAATATTGGAAAGGTTGCCAATAAAGGATATGAATTTAAAGTAGGGTACAACGATCATTTTGGAGACCTACGTTTTAATGTAAGTGTAAATGGCGGTTACGCTAAAAACAGAATCCTTTTCTGGGATGAAACACCGGGTAGGCCTGACTATCAATTGTCTACCGGGCATCCTATACCCAATGATATAAATAACCCTGATGGTATGTTGTTGTACCAGTATGACGGCATTTTTAAAGATCAAAAAGATGTAGATGCTAATACGCTGGATTATACTGGCGTTGGCGGAGCCGGCAAGCTATTCCCAGGCAGCATGAAATTTAAGGATGTAAATAATGATGGGAAAATAGACGCTAACGATAGGATAAGGTCTGACAAAACTACTGTACCTACTTTCCAGGGAGGTTTGAATTTGGGATTGTCATATAAGTATTTCGACTTGTCTATCCTCTTCCAGAATTCCTCCGGCGGAGAGATCTTCCTGCAAACAGAATCAGGTACTATTGGTAACTACCTGCAATATAGTTACGATCACCGATGGACCCTTGATAATCCAAGTTCTGTGGATCCCCGCACTGTGGATAGAAACAATCAATATTTCTCTAATCGCAATACCTATTATATGATGAGCACGGATTATGTTCGGTTAAAGAATGTAGAAATTGGCTTTACCCTTCCGGACAACTTAGGAAAAAAAGCAGGCATCAAAGGTCTAAGAGTATACGCCAATGGTCTTAATCTCGCAACCTGGGCCAAACAGGATATTTTTGATCCGGAATCACTCAACGGCAACCTTCAATATTATCCCCAGGCAAGAGTAATTAATCTGGGAGCTACCGTAACCTTTTAAATTCAAGAATATGAAAAGAATAATAAATAATTTAATACCTGCAATTGCCTTTGGCGCGCTATTTAGCGCCTGTAACAAGGATTTTCTGAATACACAACCTTTGGATAAGCCACCTGCATCTACAGTGTGGGCTGATCCTTCTCTCTCGGAAGCTTTTGTTACTGATATATATAATGTTTACCATGATGGTATTTTGAACCAGGAAAGCATGGATTGCATTAGTGATAATGCACTTTACAATTTCGGCAGGGCAGATATAATGGAAGGTAATATAAGCCCCGGCGCCACGGGTTGGGTAAACAATACGTATGAGTGGGGGGAAATGTACCTCCGTATCAGAGCTACCAATCTTGCATTGGAAAATCTTGCAACAGCCACTTTTGATCCCACTATGGTTGACCGCTTAAAAGGCGAAACTTATTTTTTGCGTGCGCATTGCTATAATCAGTTGTTGAGGTATTATGGTGGAGTTCCGCTCATCAAAGCTTCATACGGGTTAGATAATCCTGATTTTACCATCGCAAGAAACACTTATGAAGAGTGCGTGAACTCCATCGTTAGTGATTTGGATTCTGCGGCATTATTGCTTAACGGTAAAACGCTTGGTTTAGGACGTGCAACAGCAGATGCGGCCATGGCGCTTAAATCCCGGGTATTGCTCTATGCTGCCAGCGACTTACATGATATGCCTACTGCAAAAAGCAAGTCAACGTTATTAAATGGCTATGCAAATTTTGAATTGTTGGGTTATACAAGTGGTGATCGTGTAATGCGTTGGGAAAATGCCCGTGATGCTGCAAAGGCAGTAATAGATTTAGGGAAATATGGATATAAACTTGACCTACTAAGCCCATCTCCAAAGGACCAGGCTATTACCGATTACACCGACGTCTATTTATCCCGGAATGGTGGACAAGCCGAAACCATCCTGGCAAAATACTATATTAATGCATCTACAGATACCTGGGGAGCATGGTACCCAAGAAATAATACTACCAATGGCTATCATGGATGGACTTCGAGTGAACCAACTCAGAACGTCGTGGATAATTACGAAATGATGGACGGCAGCAAGTTCGACTGGAATAATCCAACAGAGGCTGCTGCGCCGTACGAAAACAGGGAGCCACGCTTTTACGCATCAATACTATACGATGGTACCCCATGGAAACCCCGTACAACTGATGGCGCTGGTACCGACCCTTACGGTGAAATACAATTCGGCAGTTACGAAGTGGGCACTGCAGGATCCGCCTCCACCTATTTTGGTTTGGATACCCGTAACAGCTCTATCGAAAACTGGAACGGCACACGCACGGGTTATTCGATAAGAAAGTTTTCGAATGATAATGTTGCGATTGTAGATCAGAACCAAAGACAGGAAATACCGTCTATACAAATTAGATACACGGAAATCGTATTTAATTATATCGAAGCATTGCTTGAACTCGGCGATGAAGCAACCGCAAAAGATTGGTTGAATAAAATCCGCTTCAGGGCTGGATTACCTGCCGTAACTGAAACCGGGGCTGCGCTGATGGCAAGATACCGGAACGAGCGTAACATCGAGATGCTCTTTGAGGAGCAACGGTTCTATGATGCCCGCCGCTGGATGATAGCTCCACAAACGCTTGGGCAGAAGGTGAGGATTATGGTCATCACAGGAAAGCTTAAACCCGGCAAAACCGTTACCACGTATAGATACGATAAGAATAATTATGTCTATACTTACAGAGTTCAGGACATAGAGTCTGGCGTGGAAAACCGGGCATGGGATGATAAGTTGTACTTCCCTCCTATCAAACTGGATGAAATTCAAAAGAATAACCAGCTTATCCAGAACCCTGGCTATTGATACATTTAAATTGCTTTATTTATCTACGCCGGTTATTTTATACCGGCGTAGATGTTTAAGGGATTGCTGGTTTAGCTGCAATAATTACGGATGTTCAAAAGTTCAACTTCAATTTTTATCATGATTCTTAACAGCCACTAATGTAACAAGTATGAAGAAATGAAACCGCTTATTACTGACATGAATTTTACTCTTTTATCATGTCTTCTTATAACCTTATTAATAATTTAAAAGTATTTTTGAATGCCCATCTGGTCTTTTAAAATTGTAAAAGCCCCTTCAATTGAGTAGAAATATCATACGGAGTTTAACTGTTGTAATATCCATATTAATAGCTGCCTGCAACAGCACTGAAGATAAAAAGCCGGATAATGTTGAAGCGGCTGATAATAATCCTCACTTATTTACTCTCTTATCTCCCGACAGCACCAACTTAGGTTTTGACAATGTTGTCACTGAGGGCCTCAATACAAATGTCCTGTTATATGAATATTTCTATAACGGCGGAGGCGTGGCCGTAGGTGATCTTAACAATGATGGCTTGCAGGATATTTATTTATCAAGTAACCTTGGTGACAATAAACTCTATCTTAATAAAGGCGGTATGAAGTTCCAGGATATTACCGAAGCGGCTAATGTGCAGGTAAGACCCGGCCCCTGGAAAACAGGCGTAACCATAGCAGATGTAAATGGTGATGGAAAGCCCGATATCTATGTATGCTATTCAGGAAAACTCCCGCCTGCTAAAAGAGCAAACCAGTTATTCATCAACACTGGTAATGATGCTAATGGCATTCCAAAATTTAATGAGCAGGCAGGTGAATATGGATTGGCAGATTCAGGTTTTAGTACGCAGGGCTATTTTTTTGACTTTGACCGCGATGGCGATCTTGACATGTTGCTTCTCAGTCATAATCCTGACAACTTACCTATTCTTGATGAGGCAAGTACCGCAGATATATTTAAAAAGCAAGATCCTGATGTTGGCATTAAGCTATTTCTAAATACCAATAATCATTTTACAAATATTACTTCAAAAACAGGCATTAGTCATTCGGCATTGACGTATGGGCTTGGCGCCGGCATTGCGGACATTGATGGTGACGGCTGGCAGGATATTTATATTTCAAATGATTATGGTGTGCCCGATTATTTATACATCAACAACAAAAATGGCACATTTACTAACAAGTTAGAATCCAGTATAGGACACATCAGCCATTTTTCTATGGGCAATAATGTTTCTGATATTAACAATGACGGCCTGCCAGATATTTTTACGCTTGATATGTTACCGGAAGATAATCACCGGCAAAAATTATTGTTCGCTCCCGACAATTATGAAAAATTTGATCTAAGTCTTCGCAGTGGCTTCTATTACCAGTATATGCGGAACATGCTGCAATTAAACAATGGTGATGGAACATTTAGCGAGATAGGCCAGCTTTCCGGTATCTCCAATACTGACTGGAGTTGGTCTCCTCTATTTGCAGATTATGATAATGATGGATGGAAAGATTTATATATAACTAACGGCTACCTGAGAGATTTTACTAACATGGACTTCATGAAATACATGAATGACTATGTTCAAAGTAAGGGAAGGCTGAAGAAGGAAGACGTTTTAGAATTGATAAAACAGATGCCTTCCTCGAATCTCCTCAATTACATGTACCATAACAACGGGGATCTCACTTTTCAAAATACAGGAAAACAATGGGGATTGAATACGCCTTCAAACAGTAACGGGGCCGCCTACGCGGATTTGGATAATGACGGCGACCTCGATTTAATTGTAAATAATATTAACAGCCCTGCTTTTATTTACAGGAATGAAACAGGCAATCAACTTCAAAATCATTATTTAGAAATAAAGCTCCACGGAGACTCAAAAAACACAGATGGAATTGGCGCGAAAATATTTATTTATAATAAAGGAAGCCAGCAGTATTTAGAGCAAATGCCGGCGCGTGGCTTTCAATCTACTGTATCGTCTATATTACATTTCGGGCTTGGCAAAGAAGCTTCAGTTGATTCGTTGCATGTGATTTGGCTTAGTAGTAAGGAGCAGGTGCTCAAAAATGTAAAAGGAGATGAGTTAATCACTTTGAACGAAAAAGATGCCGGGGGAAAATATCGAATTCCTCATAACGTAAAACCAATATTTGAAGAAATAAAGTCACCGCTTAATTATCAAAATGCTGTTAATAACATCAACGATTTTAAAAGGCAGCCTCTGTTAGTGAACCCACTTTCTTTTTCAGGACCTTGTCTTGCTAAAGGAGATATAAATGGAGATGGCCTGGAAGATATATATGCTGGAGGCGGAAGCGGCCAGGCAGGTGCGATATACCTTCAACAAAATAATGGCGGATTCATCCAAAAGAAGCAACCTGCATTTGACGGTGATAAAATGAGCGAAGACGGCGATGCACTTTTTGTTGATGTAAATAATGATGGGTTCAAAGATTTGTATGTGGCCAGCGGAGGCTATGATAATTATACAGCGACAGATGTTTTATTGCAGGACAGGTTATACTTAAATGATGGCAAAGGAAATTTCACAAAAGCAGCTAATGCTTTGCCGGAAATGCATGTAAGTAAAAGTTGTGTACGTACTGCGGATATAAATGGCGACGGCTTTACCGATCTCTTCATAGGTGGAAGAAGTATCCCCGGGCAATATCCTGAAACTCCTCAAAGCTATTTATTGATAAACGATGGCAAAGGAAATTTTTCAGATAAGACAGCATCTATTGCGCCCGGGCTTCAAAAGGCAGGAATGATAACAGATGCTGCTTGGGTTGATATAAATAATGATAAAAAGCCTGATCTTATTGTGGTGGGCGAATGGATGCCGGTATCTGTATTCATAGATGTAAATGGAAAATTGGAGAATAAAACAAAAGATTATTTCAATAAAGAATATAGTGGCTGGTGGAACAAGTTGCTCGTTGCTGATATGAATGGTGATGGAAAAATGGACTTGGTAATTGGGAACATGGGTTTAAATACGCAATGCAAAGTGACTGATTCTGAGCCTGCGGAGATGTTTTATAAAGATTTTGATAATAATGGTTCGATAGATCCTATACTTTGTTTTTCCATACAGCATAAGAGCTATCCTTATGTAACCCGCGACGAGCTCCTGGATCAGATGAGTAATATGCGCACCCGCTTTGCTGATTACAAAAGCTATGCAGATGTTACCATGAAAGATATTTTTTCAGCAGAAGAATTAAAAGGCGCAAAACACCTACAGGCAAATTACCTGGGCACAGCATATTTTGAAAGTGGTGCAAATGGAAAATTCACCGAAAAGCCGTTGCCACTGGAAGTACAGTTTTCGCCTGTCTTTACAATTACTGCATTGGATTATGATAAGGATGGAAAACAAGATTTGTTGTTGTGTGGAAATATTAATCATGCCCGTTTACGCTTCGGCAAGTGCGATGCGAATTATGGAGTTCTTTTGAAAGGTGACGGTAAAGGCGGTTTTACTTATGTAACTCAGCAGCGGTCCGGCTTTAATATTTCGGGCGATGTACGAAGTGTGATAGATATTAAAGGTAATTTGCTATTCGGCATCAATCAAAATAATATTAAAACTTATAAATTGAAGTAATGTTATTATCAAATTATTAAGCTAAATGTTTACCCCAACGATTTCTTTATAATGATAACACAAGATCGATCCAACAATTGTTTTAAGACAAGCGGTTTGAAGTCCAAATACTTCATCCTTGTTTCTACTCTTTTATTATTTTCCTGTACACAAAAAAAGCAGGAGCTTTCATTAGGCAGTAAAGATATCAGCGAGGTTATAACAAGAATGACTGAGATTATGTTGCACGATATTACAAATCCGCCATTGGGTGCACGCTTTTTTTCTTATGCCTGCTTAGCCGGCTATGAAATTGTTTCCGAAAATGATAAGAAGTTTAGAAGCATGCATGGCGTTTTAAACGATTATCCTAAAATAAGTAAACCGGACTCTATGCAATCTGCTGACTATCGTTTAGCAGCGTTGCTTGCAGTAATTGAGACTGCAAAAAAAATGCAGCCTTCAGGAAAATTACTTGACGCTTTCGAGAAACAATTTGTTGACTCATGCAGCAAAGCTGGTGTTGATGAAAACATTCTCAACGATTCAAAAAATTATGCGCTGGCCATCAGCAAACAAATGCTTGCTTATGCGGCAACAGATGGATACAATAAGATAAGTAATCTTCCGAGGTATACGCCACTCAATACTGAAGGTTCATGGTACCCGACGCCGCCAGGTTTCCTTGCGCCGGTTGAACCGTACTTTAATAAAGTACGTCCATTCACGCTTGACTCTTCCACACAATTCAAGCCGCAGGCACCCGTAATTTATGATCCAAAAAACGGTTCGCCCTACTATGAACTTACATCTGCCGTGTATAACGAAGGAAATAATTCAGAGCAGGAGCATAAAGAAATTGCATCATTCTGGGATTGTAATCCGTTCGCGATGCAGGATGAAGGACATTTGATGTTTGGCTTTAAAAAGATATCGCCGGGTGCGCATTGGTTAGGCATTGCAGGCATCGCATGTGTAAATGCAAAAAAGAGTTTCGATGAAACAATGGAGATTTACACGGTTGTCTCTGTAGGTTTAATGGATGCCAATATTAGTTGCTGGGCTGAGAAATACCGGAGCAATCGTATACGGCCTGAAACTGCAATACGTAAATTAATTAACCCTCAGTGGAAACCGTTATTGCAAACGCCGCCCTTCCCGGAATATACAAGTGGCCATTCGGTAATTTCAACGACTTCAGCCATTTTACTTTCCCATTTCTTTGGAGATAATTTTTCATTCAGAGATAGTGTCGAAGTAAGCTATGGCTTACCTCCAAGGTCTTTTAAATCTTTTCACCAGGCTGCTAATGAAGCAGCAATATCAAGATTTTATGGCGGCATACATTATATGGATGCCATTACGCAAGGTCAGCTCGAAGGGACAGAAGTAGGAGAATGGATATTAAAAAAAATAAAATGATACCGTCGCAAATTTTATAATGCATTTGTAATAGGTGCTTTGCTATAATTACTCTTTCGTTTATCTCATAAAAAAAATCAATTGAAAAAAATAATCACTGTCGTCCTCTGCCTTTTTATTATCGGGAAAAATTTTGCGCAATCACAGGAACCGCCAGCCTTTTGGGAAGATGAATTGAAGAACGAAATTAACCGTGAGCCAATGCACGCCAGTTATTTTGCTTACGAGAGTAACCAACTTGCATTGCAGGATGATCCAAATCATTCCAAATACTTTCAATCGCTGAATGGTAACTGGAAGTTTCAATGGGTTGATAAACCGGAAAACCGTCCGTTAGGTTTTTGGGAAACAAATTACGATGACAGTCATTGGGTCGATTTTCCTGTTCCTGCGGAGTGGGAAATGAACGGTTACGGTGAGCCGATTTATACAAATATTCGTTACGACTTTGATTATCTTATAAAACCTAATCCTCCAAAAGTACCTGAACAATATAACCCCGTTGGCTCTTACAGGAGAGAAATATCTATCGATAAAAGCTGGAACGGAAAAGATATATACATCCAGTTTGGAGCAGTACGCTCTTGTTTTTATTTATGGGTGAACGGGCAATGGGTTGGTTATAGTGAAGACAGCAAACTCGCCGCAGAATTTAATATCACTAAATATTTAAAGCCCGGTCAAAAAAATCTAATAGCATTCCAGGTATATCGCTGGAGCGATGGCAGCTATATTGAAGACCAGGATATGTGGCGGCTTGCAGGCGTTTGTCGCGATGTAAACATGTATGCCCGCAATCCTGTTCACATACGCGATGTACAGATCATTCCTGACTTAAAAGACAATTATAAAAACGGGCAATTAAATATCAGCCTCGATTTTTTAAATAACGGCGATCGTTCTTTGAGAAGCTATAAAGCAACTTTTGAATTGATGGACTCCTCAGGAATGTCAATTGAAAAAAAATCTG
>JBDTVF010000115.1:0-10096 GCA_040007325.1 Ginsengibacter sp.
CTTATATAAATGATCTTATCAAGATCTTCTTCTTTCAAAGAATTAATTGCATTAAACAGGCATATCCAGCCTTCATTCCACTTATTAATCATATCTTCTTTGCAGGCTATATCATTTTCAAATTCAGCATCACGATTGCGCCATTCTTTTTCTCCATCCGTCGTCATAAAATCCGTCCATCGTGACAACATATTGCCCCAAAGATGTTTTACGATCATGGCTATGCTATTGCTATCATCGTTGTATTTCCAAAACAAATGTTCCTCTTTTTAATTGAGAAAAAGTTTTATCTCCGAGCATTTTGTAATATTCGAATTGCTTTTTTACACTGTTCAAATAATCGTCATTCATATTTTAGTTCGTTTTTGACATCCTGTTTAATGGTTGCGTCAATCACCTGCAAGGTAAAGACGAAAAATAATTATTTGACTTTTTCACGTTCCATTCTGACCTTCCGATTGCCACACGAAATAATTTCAACAACTACCTAAACTAACAGACAATTAGCTAAAATATTTTCCTTAAGCTTATTGGAATAAATAAGAAATATCAATATTAACAACGAAATTTATTATCAGAACTCACTAAAAAAATCAAACTATAATGAGAACATTAGTATTGTTCATTGTTACAATAGCTGCAACTTTTTCTACAGACGCTCAAAGCGACAACAAGATTGTTATTGGCAAGATCGACAGTGTCTACTCTAAGATCCTTAACGAGAAAAGAAAAATTTGGATCTACACCCCAGGTATGACCTCAGGTGCGAAAGACTCCGGGCAACATTATCCGGTTCTCTATCTGCTCGATGGAGATTCACACTTTGCATCAGTTGTTGGAATGATCCAGCAAATGAGCCAGGCAAATGGCAACAGTGTTTACCCTGAGATGATCGTGGTCGCTATTCCAAACACTAACAGGACAAGAGACCTCACTCCTACGCACATCGCAAGCGATACGCCAATGATGGATAGCAACTTTTCAAAAACAACCGGCGGCGGTGAAAACTTTATTTCGTTTATTGAAAAAGAACTGATGCCGCACATTGATTCAGTTTATCCTACTGCGCCTTATAAATTATTAGTAGGGCATTCTTTTGGAGGACTAACGGTAATGAATGTACTTGCCAACCATACAAAAATGTTTAACGCTTACATCGCCATTGATCCAAGCATGTGGTACGACAGGCAACGCTTTCTTTCAGCTACTGAAAAGAAGCTTGCCGATAAGAAATATGACGGCGTCCGGCTGTACGTGGGCATCGCTAATACCATGCCGGATGGAATGACTTTAGCACAAATGAAAAAAGATACGTCTTCTGACACAAGACATATTCGCTCCATTTTTGAACTGGATAAATTCCTGAGAGCAAATACGCAAAACGGACTGAAATATGCAAGCAGATATTACAGTGACGATAACCATGGCTCCGTGCCAATGGCAAGCGAATATGATGGCTTACGGTTTATCTTCAACTACTACCGTTTAAATATAACGGGTAAAGATTACCGTGATACATCCAACCTTATTGTCTCGAAGTATAAAAAACATTACGACCTCCTTTCCAAAGAAATGGGTTACAAAGTAACGCCTCCTGAGTTATATATAAACTACCTCGGCTATGATGCCATGAGTAATATGCAATATGCAAAAGCCGCAGGTTTTTTTAAAATGAATATTGACAATAACCCTAAAAGCGCTAATGTATACGACTCTTATGCCGATCTGCTTGCAGCACAAAAAGACACAGCTAATGCCATTGTCAATTATAAAAAATCACTTGCGCTGAGTGACAACGCCGACACCAGGCGCAAATTAGATGCACTGGAAGGAAGGGAAATTTTTAAACTTCCCAGCGGGGAGTTGCAGAAATATACAGGTGTCTTCGTTTTGGACAATATGTCCATCGACGTAACGATTGTGTTAAAAGATGATGACCTGTGGGCGCAAGTTGCAGGCCAGGTAGACTATCAATTGGTACCAGTTGCACCTGATACATTTACTGTGAAAAATATGAATGGCTATGAAGTTATTTTTCACAAAGAAGGTGACAAGGTTATAGGCTTTACATCCGTTCAACCGAACGGCACATTTGAAGCGCATGTAAAGAAGTGATATTAACGTTGTGCTTCTCCTGACGTCTCTTGAAGCCTTGTCCCTTGGATAGCTTGCAAACATTGCACACAATTTTAAAAAAGATTGTGAAATATCTCCCTATGCATAAGGTTATTTTAGTTCCAGCACTACCACCGAAAATGGCGGAAGCTTTACGCTTAAGGTATTGCCTTTCAAGGAAGCGTCGGTAAAGATTTGCGGCACTACGGTATCAGGCTGCTCAAATGTATTGTGGTCCTGCATCTTTTTTGAAGTGAGGATCCTGCCGGTAACCTTAGTATATTTTTTACCATCAATCTTTATTGTGACGGCCTCATCTTTTTTTGAGTTGATATTAGTGAGAGAAATGTGCGTAAGCCCCACAGAATCTCTTGATGCCGATCCTGAGACTGCCGGCAGGCTTTCGTTTCCGAATGTATAGTAATCACTATTAACCGTCAACGGCAGTAACATCGCATCCTGGTGCACATTGTACATTTCCATTACATGATAAGTAGGCGTAAGAATAATCTTTTCTTTATTAGTTAAAATTACAGCCTGTAATACATTGATGGTTTGTGCAAGATTCGCCATGCGCACCCTGTCGGAGTGATTATTAAAAATGTTCAACGTCATGCCAGCGATCATGGCGTCACGCATGGTGTTTTGCTGGTAAAGGAAACCAGGATTGGTGCCTGGCTCTACATCGTACCATCCGCCCCATTCATCTACTGCAAGTGCTACTTTCTTTTTCGGATCGTATTTATCCATTATGGCAGAGTGCTTTGTTACCAGCTCTTCCATTTCCCACGCAGACTTAAGCGTAGCAAAATATTGTTGCTCTGTAAAATCAACGGCCGGTCCTTTATGGTTCCATTCTATCACAGAATAATGATGAAGGCCGGTACCGGAAATCATACCAGGTGGAATGTCGCGCATCAGCACTTCTGTCCAGTGGTAGTCGGCACCGTTAGCTCCCGATGCAATACGAAATAAATTATGGGAATTGGTCCAGTCAGTCATGAAGGTTGCATATTGCCTGTAGATGTTCGCGTAGTATTCAGCCGTCATGTTACCACCGCAACCCCATGCTTCATTACCTACACCCCAGTATTTTACATTCCATGGTTTATCACGACCATTCTCTCTCCGCCAATCAGACATAGGGCTTTTGCCATTGAAGTTTACATACTGTAGCCATTGCGAAAATTCCTGCACGGTACCACTGCCCACATTACCGGAGAGGTAAGGGTCAGCGCCAAGCCGCTCACACATGTTCAAAAAGTCATGGGTGCCAAAGCTGTTGTCTTCCGTAACTCCACCCCACCATGTGTTCACCATAGCCGGTCTTTTATCTTTAGGGCCTACGCCATCTTTCCAGTGATAGGTGTCAGCAAAGCATCCGCCCGGCCAGCGCAACAAGGGAATCTTCATTTTACGCAGCGCGGCAATTACGTCATTACGCACGCCGTCAGTGTTCGGAATCATTTTATTGGTATCCCCCACATAAAAGCCGTCGTAGATGCAGTGGCCAAGGTGTTCTGCAAAATGGCCGTAGATATCCTTATTAATCTTTTGTTTTTCCGAACCTGCCTGAAGCGTCATTTCAGTCTGAGCCATCAGGCCGGAGCAAAAAAATAAAAGGAGTAATGGTAGCAATCGCTTTTTCATGATAAGAATTGATTTTACACTTTGTACCGGTACACCTGCCTGTGATTAGCACTATTATTTTACTGCTGGTAAGTATTGGTGCCGAGGATAGAAGTGTATGTTTAACATTTAAAAGAATAAGAAAGCAAAAAGGTACTTATTTTTTCGAATTAAGCGATTGAATTTGCTATAAATCAAAAAAGTAATGTTGCCGCACAAGCATACATGGGCAGAAAAGTTATTTAAAAAGAGCAAAACAAAGGACATGGTTTTTCATACCAAAATCCCCTTGCTTATATTACCGGAAAAGTGAATCCCACGTAGCCCTGCGTGTTATACAGCGTGATCTTCGTGCCGCTCAACGGTGATAGTGCACTCTCCTATCAAAGCAGCAAGGGCGCCAACGGCAGCAAGCACCGGCGCCAGCACTGCACCCACTACGCCGATTGTAAGAGGGAAACTCATAAGTTCTTTCCCGGATTTTTCAGTAATTGTGATCCTTCGCACATTGCCCTCTTCTATGAGTTCTTTTATTTTCTTAAGAAGATTTTCACCTGTGGTAGTAAAGAATTCTTTTGCTCGCATAATGATGGTATTTATTTACGAAATTAACTGAAGCGTTATTATCTGCATCTACCGGTAATCAAAAAAAATCTTATGGCACTATTGCGTCCGCATGATCTTTTTTATGTCTTCTTTATAATATTTTTAATGTAGCTGCGGTCATTACCTGTCATGCGGATTTCCTTTCGCTCACAGTCCTTATCATCGGGTAAAGCCGGTCCGCGTCTTCTTTATTGCATAATTCCGTGCCGGAGTTTATGGTAGCAGCGGTTCCACACGCTACTCCATATCGCACGGCGAGGTCGATGGCATTTCCGTTGCAAAGTGAAAATATAATACCGGCCACCATGCTATCGCCGGCACCCACGGTACTTTTCATTTCTATTTTTGGAGGCGTGATGGTTTCTATCATATTTTTAGTAACAAGCGTAGCGCCGGCCAAACCCATTGATACCACCACTACCTCACACATACCTTTATTAATAATCAGTTTGGCAGCGCCAACCACATCTTCCGCTTGTAACTCTCTTACCCCGGCAAGGTAACTCAGTTCACCCAGGTTGGGCTTCAGCAAATAGACACCTCTTTCAGCAGCATCTTTGAGCGCCTCACCGGAGGTGTCCACGATAAACTTCGCATTCTTTTTTTGAGCAATACCGGCAAGGGTGGCGTAGATGTCAAGCGGCACACCGGGCGGCAAACTGCCGCTTGCTACAATAAATTCAACTTCATCTATCTCTTCTACTGCCTGCAGGCAACTCCTCCATTCAGCTTCCGCCAGTTCAGTTCCCGGCATTCCGAAACGATACTGGTGGTTGACCGACTCATCCAATACGATGATATTTTCACGGGTTTCATTTTTTGTCTCAATGATTTTTGAATTGATGTTCTCAATATCCATTAAATGGTTGAAAAACTTTCCCGTATATCCTCCAGAAGGATAAATGGCTACTGCATCCATTCCTAATTTCCGTAAAGCTCTCGCAACATTGATGCCGCCACCGCCAGGCTCGAATTTTGGCGCTTTACAGTGAAGCTTTTTTTCAGGAAGCAATAGTGAAACAGATGTGCTCTTGTCGATACACGGGCTTAGGGTAATGGTTACAATACCAGGCATAATTGATTGATTAAAGATTAAAATGCTATTGCTTAAATTTAGAATAAAGCGTCAAATAATATGACTTTTTTACTCTATGGTAAAATAATTCTTGAATGACTTGTGTGAAAATTGTCTTTTACTACAGTTTGGTTAAATACTTGACCCGGATAAGGAATCGAAAAAAACGAATATAATATAGACCTGGTTGCCACAAACGGCAGCCAGCTTTAGACAAATATTCCACAATGATTACCGTGTATTTAAGAATGTATCGAAGGCAGTTGCACACATTCATATAATAAAAAAAGTTCGTGACCCGCGAAGCAGGAAAACGCCAGAACATCCGGGTTCAGGTTCAGGCTTCAAACGCGTTAAACTCGGCGTTTTAAGAAACGGCAGAAAACAATTAATAACAGCAATACGGGAGAACTAAAATAAAGCCTACATCAATATTCGGCAAACACCTTGTCCGCATAACACCACATCCATCGTTCACCGGGCTGGGCAGAGATGATAACAGGATGGCCTGTCTTATGAAAGTGTTTGGTCATGTGCTGATTGGGTGAGTCATCACAACAAAACGTAACGCCGCAAGACTGGCAGGTACGCAGGTGCACCCATTCATCGCCTGTTTTAATGCATTCTTCGCATACATATTCTTTTGGGAGCTTGAGCTTTTTTATCGCTTGTATGTGTATGCAAGTACCGCCGGACATACTGATTGGTTAAAGGAAAAGATTTGTTTAAAAAATCAAAATACATAGATACGACTACTTGAAGTAATTGTTTATAGAAAAAGTAAAACTTGCATTAGTAGGGATAAATAAAACAAGTTTTCTCGCGTTCGTTGAAGTACCTCATTCGATCTAAATGTTTTTTATGAAAAGTCAAAACCCGAGTCACTATCTTAAACGACCAATAGTATGTAAAAAAATATTGGTAAGAATTAGAAAACTTTTTCTAACTCCTATTATACAACAAGCAATAAAATTATTTCTGTATTTCGCCAAGAGTTTTTTTCCAATAAAGAATTTCGGTATGGGCGCATGGCGTAAAAGGATCAGGAAAAACATTATGATCAGACATTCGCTTGTCTGGTGGAGGTAATTTCATATAATCGCCATACTGGCGGGCAAGGCAGTCGTGCCAGCCCTGGGGTATATAGAATTCCATATCTTCGAACCTGGCTTTAATAAAACTTGCTATTTCTTTTGGCCTGAGAAAGTTTCCGCCTGACTTGCGCATACCAAAGTACTGCAGAAAGTTATTGGCATACACCAGCGGTAAAGGAATATATTTTGACATTATTGACAGGGCTTTAGCTCTTCCCCTGTTGTTAGTAGCCCATTTGAAAAATGAGTTTTGGCAAATAATGAAAAAATTATTACCAATATAAGCACGATCGTAAATGAATATGTCTACCTGAAGCCCCTCGTGCCATTTGTTATTTTCTTTACCAATGTGGTCGTAGCTGGAATATTTATCTCTTAGCCTTGCATCTACGTTGCTGCCTGCTGGATAATATTTATCGGTATCTGGATTCTGAAAGAAAATGTCATTGGGCAACTCCGGTACTACAAGTGAAAGAAATTTTTTGTAGTTGGACCTGGTCATACCTATGTCGAGGTCATCATCCCACGGTATAAATCCTTTATGTCTTATCGCTCCGAGCAAGCTTCCACCAACAAGAAAATATTGTACCGCGTGTTTTGCGCAGAGATAGTCAAGAACTTTCAACATACGAAGCATCACCAGTTGGCATTGCCTTAAGCGATTTTCTCCTTCTTCACGATTATCAGGAAACATGGTATCGAAATCCAATCTGTATTTGTTTTAAAATAAAATTGATTGCTATAATATTAAAAAGCTAACCGGGTAACTGAGGGTATTAAATCTCTCCTTTATAATTTTCAACAAAGTAATTCAAGTCAGCCGGCGTGCCTGTTCCCCACATTGCCTGTACGGGGTACGTCTTTATTTTTTTGTTATCTGCAATTAGCTCGTTGTATACAGGACACAAGTAAAATTCATTATTATGCCTTATATTTTTATCGATCATTTGTTCTGCATACGTCACAAATTCTGATCCCTTTTTAAACCAAAAAAGACCGCAGGTGGCGATATTGCTTATGGCATTTTTTTCTGCCACTTCTGTTACAAATTCTTCTTCATCAAGTTTTGCAAAACTCCATTTGGAGGCATCAGTGGCTGTAAATACCGGTATACCACCATCGAGATTTTCCGACTTCATTTTATTATTAAAATCATCAAAACTCCATTTGTCAATAAACTGATCCGCATTCGCGATAAATACCGGTGTGTTATTATTAATGTATTCTTTAGCCAGTAAAACGGTGCATGTTGTTCCCTGCGTAACCTGATCTACTATGATGATTTCGGGGTTTTTAACAATGCGTTCAAGTGCCTGTTTCAAATCATATCTGTCATAATGATCTTTAAGGACCAAAAAAATATGGGTGCCGTTGATCGCTAAATTTCTTACTACCATTTCCACCATTGATATCCCGTCTTTGACCTCTATCAGTGGCTTAGGCAATAAATGTCCATTTTGGGCAAAGCGTGAACCGCCGCCGCTCATAGGAATAACAACGTTTATATTCATGAGGCAGGCACAGAATTGACAGGGTGATGCATTTCGTTGTTTTTAAAATCAAAGGGAAGGTACAGCCTAATGAAATGGTAGACTGTTGCAACAGTTACGTCTTTGGGATTTTTTACAGGCATAAGATTCCCACCTGAATCAATGGCTGCTTTTTGTCCGTAAAAGGAGTCCTCCACTATCAGGCACTCTGAAGGCGTAAGGCTTCCATGTGACATACATTTTAAAAAGATCTCCGGGTTAGGCTTTGGACATTTTACTTCCTCGTTACTTATAAAATGATCGACAAATTCACTTAACCTCAATTTAGCCAGCATCTTCTCGATCGTGAGCCTCACGGAATTGGATGCCACGTATATTTTATAACCATCCGCTTTTAACCTCGCAAAAAGCTCTATCATTATAGTGTCTGCCTCAATATCGTTTTCAATAAATTCCAGGGTATACTTCTGCTTTAACTCGTGGATTTTCTTATGCTCATCAAGTGGCAGCCCTCTTTTTTCAGTAAGCATTTCTAATTTTCTTTTAGTAGGAAGAGCTTCGAATTCGCGCTTATTATCTTCTTCGGAGATCAAAAACTTTTCGCTTACCGAAAGAAGTGCCTTGTTGAGAGAGTTTACATGAAGATGAGAACATTTCACAATAGTGTTGTCCATGTCAAAAATGACGGTCTTTATCATAGCCAGCTGCCTTGTTTATAGGTTAACTTCCGTAAGTAAGCGCATTAATTTATTGTAAAATAATACAACTCATTTTAAAAAATTAAAAAAATGCTATTAAAGCGTACCGTCAATAGCTTGTTTTTTTCCGGAAACGATACTTTTATATACAGCTTCTATTACTTTCATATCTCTTAAGCCCTCTTCTCCGGAAACCCTTGACGTTTTATTTTCTTTAATGCATAATGCAAAATCATCCATCTGGAGGGCTTGCTGGTTTACATTAGGATCAAAATTCATTGGGCCTTCTATGGTTTCCCCTTTCATATTTTTATAACGATAAGCACTCGTAAGCTCAAACCAACCTTTCTCGGCTTTTACTTTTAAAAAATTCATGTCTTTATTATAGCTGGAAACGCACTCGGCAGTAGCACCGCCGGGAAACTCCAACTTGAAATAAGCAGTTTCATCTACTTCCTTAAAAAGTTGCGGACGTGTTTTTTCTCCACGGGCAGTTACAAAAATTGGTTCCTCGCCTGTAACATATCTTGCTGCCTGTATGGTATAAATGCCCATATGCATTAGGCTGCCGCCACCGGCCTTTTCCTTATCCAGGCGCCATGTATCCTCATCATCTTTATAAACAAAACCATTCTGTGCCTCAATATTCAACACCTTACCGTAGATCTCCTTTTGCCCCAGCCGCATCATCTCGAGATTAAAAGGCTCAAAATGTAAATGGTAACCGATAGATAATTTTACATTTTGATCGTTGCACATTTTTATCATCTCCATACATTGTTGAACATTCATTGCCATAGGCTTTTCACAAATAACATGCTTACCTGCCTTTGCGGCCCGGCAAGTAAATTCTTTATGGAGATATACAGGAAGCACTATATAAACAATATCGATGTCCTTGTTATCTGCAATGTTGTCCATGTTGTCATAGGTATAAATATTTTTCTCATCCAATTGATATTTCTCTTTCCATTCGTTCGCTTTTGATGCTTCGTCTGTAATAATGCCAGCGAGATAGCAGTGCTTAGTCTGCGTTAATGCAGGACCCAGTTCATCACAACTGTAAGTACCGAGGCCCGCTAAGGCAACTCCTAGTTTCTTCTCTTCGTTTTTTGCCATAAAAGATAATTGTAGATAAAAGGCCTGTGTCTAAAAATTATGCCACCGATACCCTGATTGATCACCGCTTATCATGCCGATCAATAGTTGATGATTCGTGATATAATTGCTTTCATTCGGGCAAGACATTCTACACTACAAATAATATCGGGGAAAGTTTTGAGAAGGACCAATTTTCAAAAACATGAACATGCAATGTTCACTGGGCAAGAACCTGAGCGGAAGACGGGACTCGAACCCGCTACCTACAGCTTGGGAAGCTGTCGCTCT
>JBDTVF010000116.1:0-10037 GCA_040007325.1 Ginsengibacter sp.
ATTAAATGGTTAAGATTTTTTGATTATCCCGGGCTTCTTTTGAGTTGCCCGGTTTTTATTTTACATTTCTCCCTTTTGACCCATCCCGGTATCAGCCATATCCGGAATATTTTCACCTTTGTAGAGACCAGCATCAAGTTTCTTCTTGGTTTCGTCAAATGCGTTCAGCGTTATTTCAATATCTTCTTGCGAGTGCGCCGCAGTAGGGATAAGCCTGAAAATGATCTGTCCTTTTGGTATTACGGGGAATACAACCACAGAACAGAAAATATTGTAATTCTCCCGCATGTCCATTACCATCCCTGTGGCTTCGGGAAGGCCGCCTTTCATGAATACCGGAGTTACAGGACTGTTAGTAGTGCCGATATCAAAACCTTTACTTTTTAAGCCGGTCTGCAATCCTTTTACATTACTCCAAAGTTTTTTGCGAAGCTCCGGCATTGTCTTTACCATTTCCATCCTTTTAAGCATGCCTTCAACAACTATTAAAGGAAGACTTTTTGCAAATATCTGCGACCTTACATTGTACCTTAAGTAGGTAAGCACATCCTTTCTGCCGCTTATGAAGGCTCCAATGCTGCCCATGCTTTTGACAAAAGTGCTGAAATATAAGTCTACATCTTTTTGACAATCCTGTTCTTCATCGGCGCCGGCACCAGTTGGTCCCATAGAACCAAACCCGTGAGCATCGTCTATTAAAAGTCTAAAATTGTATTTCTTTTTTAGTGCAACTATTTCCTTAATGTTTCCCTGATTGCCACTCATTCCAAACACACCTTCAGTAACCAATAAGATTCCGCCGCCATTTTTTTCAGCCATTTTTTCCGCACGCTTCAATTGTTTTTCACAATCTTCGATGTCGTTATGTTTGTATGTATAGCTAAAGCCCATGTGTAATCTGACACCATCTACGAGGCAAGCATGTGATTCTCCATCATACACTATTACATCGCGCCTGTTCACCAATGCATCAATACAACTCATGACTCCCTGGTATCCGAAATTGAGGAGCATAGCATCTTCACGCCCAACAAAATTTGCGAGTACCTTCTCCAGTTCCTCGTGAATAGAAGTCTCCCCACTCATCATTCTGGCCCCCATCGGATTTCCCATTCCCCATCGCGTTGCCGCTTCAGCGTCAATTTTTCGCGTCTCAGGATGATTTACCAATCCTAAATAATTGTTCAGACTCCAAATAATTTTTTCTTTACCTCTGAAATACATTCTGCTACCTAATTCGCCTTCCAACTTTGGAAATGCAAAATATCCGTGCGCACGCTCAACGTGTTTACCTAGCGGACCGCCGTCTTTTATGAGTTTTTCGAAAACATCTGTCATTCAGGTTATCTTTTTATTAAGAAATGAGCGCAAAAATAAGCGATTAGGGCATATAATATAGTTGCAGTAATCCAAATTATACTTTAAGATTGATGCAGGTTAGATTTAAATTATTTTAGAAATTACTCTGCAAAGTATTTATGAAAATAGGGTATTGTCTCAATGCCTTTATAATAGTTCGCAATACCGTATTTTTCATTTGGGGAATGAAGGTTATCACTGTCGAGACCAAATCCCATAAATATGATCTTAATGCCTAATTCTTTTTCAAGTATGGAGCATATAGGAATACTTCCTCCCCCGCGAACAGGGATAGGAACTTTGCCAAAAGTATGCTCAATTGCTTTTGAAGCAGCTTTATATCCCTTACTATCTATAGGCGTCATATATGGCTCTCCGCCATGATGTTCAAAAGCCTTAACAGTTACTCCTGGAGGCGCTATCTTTTTGAAATAATCAAGAAGCAGCTTTGTGATCTTAACTGATGACTGGTTGGGAACAAGCCGTGCGGAAATCTTTGCGGTTGCCTTAGAAGGCAAAACTGTTTTTGCACCTTCACCCATGTAGCCACCCCAAATACCATTTACTTCCAATGTCGGCCTAATCCCTGTTCGTTCATTAGTAGTATATCCCTTTTCGCCCCAAAGAGCCTTTACCCCAACTTCTTTTTCATATTCACCTTCATTAAAAGGAGCCTTATTTAATAGCGCTCGTTCTTTTTCTGAAACAGTAATTACATCATCATAAAAACCCGGGATAGTAACATGGTCGTTCTCATCATGACACGACGCAATCATGTGAGCAAGCATAGTAATTGGGTTTGCCACCGCACCCCCATATGTTCCGCTATGAAGATCTCTATCAGCGCCTGTTACCTCAACTTCAATGTATGAGAGACCCCGAACGCCGATATCCAAGGAAGGGTTTTCCATGCTTAACATAGAACTGTCACTTATTAATATTACATCAGCCTTTAGAAGGTCTATATTTTCAGATACAAATTTTCCAAGATTAGGGGATCCTATTTCTTCTTCACCTTCAATCAGAAATTTTATGTTGGTACTCATAGTATTTGTTTTTACCAGAGTCTCGAATGCTTTTATGTGCATATAGAATTGTCCCTTATCATCAGCTGAACCGCGGGCATATACTTTTTCGTCTTTAATTACCGGTTCAAAAGGGCCGCTGTGCCAGAGCTCTAAGGGCTCAGCAGGTTGCACATCATAGTGGCCATATACAAGTACAGTAGGTTTATCTTTATCAATTATTTTTTCGCCATATACTACCGGGAAGCCATCAGTTTTAAGTATCTCTGCTCTATCTGCCCCTGATGATAACAAACTTTGTTTTACGGCTTCAGCACAGTGAGTCATATCTTTTTTATGCTCACTCTTTGCGCTCACTGAAGGGATGCGCAAAAGCTCAATCATTTCATCCAAAAAACGTTGTCTATTTTTTTCCTGGTACTCTTTCCAAGCTTCCATTAATTGTGTTTTAAGTTAAACGAATATAAAACATTTGAGTAAAGAAGCTACATAATGTTGATGTAGTACAGGCATTGAAAAAATTAACACAATTCATTCCTTTTTAGACAAAATTATTTGGAAATACCTGTTGTTAATTTATACATTTGCTACAGATTGCTTTTCAACACATCAGCCTTTGTTTTAGTTGCATTAATTTCACTCAAATGCTTCTATACAAAGGCTGAGTCAATTAAATATAATGGTCTATTTCCAGGCTAACTCTTGATAGAATCTCCAGAAATATTTTTAAAAAACATTTTTAAATTTTTTATCAGCCGATAATAAAACTCTTTATTAAATAATTGAGAGTCGTGCATTGCTTTGTATGTGAGAAAAAATCCGACCGGTGAAAGAACGATAACAGGCAGCCAGATGCCGGTGAGCGGATCAAGCAAATGATCTTTTGTAAACTTTTCTCCAAAAATCGTAAGTAGGTAAAAGATCATAAAAAATATCAAGGCCACAACCAAAGGCATACCCAGACCCCCTTTGCGAATTATCGAGCCAAGTGGCGCACCAATGAAAAACAAAACCAGGCATGCAAATGAAAGCGACAATTTTTTATGCCATTCTACTTTTGTCGAATTAATTTCACTCAAGCGATTTGTATAATCACCTCCCGTTATTTCCATACTATTTTTTACACTACTTACAACATTAATCGCCTGGTCTTTTACTAAAAATCTTAAGCTATCGGGCACAAGGTCATCAAAGGATTTAATTTTTTTAGGCGCTTCTTTTGAAGGTGTTTTTGTCTGCTCTTTTAAGGCAATTTGCTGCGTGCGATTTTTAGGCAAAACACTGTCTTTATAAGCATCGTATTTTATGTAAATTTTTAGATCGGCTTTGCTTCTACGTGATAGTGAATCAGGAATTTTTTTCAAAGAATCAATATCGTGGTCAAGCTGTCTAAGCGTTTTCATTTTCATGTTGTTCATGAAGAGGCTATCAGAAGTTGTTTGAATGTTCAATTGAGTAAGGTCGAAAAGTTTATTGTATTCTTTGAAACCAAGTGCTACAAACTCATTTTGCTCAGAGTTAAAGCTCCCTTTTTCTTCGTACCTATGACCGTTTTGCAACCTGAATTCAAGGAATTTTTTATCAGCACTCACTGTCATTTTACCACTTTCTGAAATGATCGTGTTGTCCTGAACACCGTAGGACTGTTCATAAATAAGTACGTTGCGTAAAGTGCTTTTATCCTTTTCTTTCTTTCCCACTTTTATAGAAAATCCCCGGAAGCCATTATAGAACACGCCATCTTTTAAATCAAAAGCTGGGCTCTTGCGATAAATATCGTTGTATATCACGGCAAATTTTAGATTAGCAACAGGGGCAATATAATTTGCAAAGAGAAAAGCTACCCCGGTAAGAACTAGCGAAACAAAAAACAACGGGCGCATAAACCTTAGCAATGAAATTCCGGAAGACTTAATGGCGACGAGCTCGAAATTTTCGCCGAGTTTTCCGAACGTCATAATAGATGAAAGCAAGATGGCAATCGGGAGAGCGAGGGTTACTAATGTAGCACTGGCATAGATTAAAAATTTTATAAGTGTCACCATATCGAGGCCTTTCCCTACAAGATCATCGATGTACTTCCATAAAATTTGCATCATGAATACAAACAGCGTAATAAAAAAAGTGGCAATGAATGGCCACAAAAACGCTTTTAAAATAAGTTTGTCGAGTCTCTTAAACATAAAGCAGAACAAAGCACTAACACATGAGTTACTTTGCTGTAAATTTCATTTATGAGCGATAAGGCAAAAATACATCTTTCGAAATTTGAAACTGAGCTTGTGACTAACGCTGAATGGATTTTAACTAAACAAGCAATAATCAATAAGGTGCATACTTTTTTTGGCGAGATGCATGATATTTATAAAAGAATTGCTTCAAGGGAAAATAAAGTTCTTAAAGAATTGGGACTGGTAAAAAACGGAAAGATTTCAAAAGGAGAGAATTATCTCGGGTTGCCGTATCTGATATTAGACTACCCCGCATCGTTTCATAAGGACTCAATATTGGCGATAAGAACTATGTTTTGGTGGGGGAATTTTTTTAGTATAACGCTTCATATATCGGGTGAAAAAATTCTTTCAGGATTTGACTTGCAAAATATACGTTCACGTTTGGCAGGCCAGGATTATGCTATATGTGTTAATAACGACCAATGGCAGCATACGTACGAGAAAGAGAATTACACGCCATTGAAAGGAATGAACGAAAAAGATTTTGATTCAATTATTAAGAAAAGCTTTATTAAGATCTCAAAAAATATTGAACTATCAAGGTGGCATGAAGCACCAGGTTTTCTTGAAAATTCTTATAAGGAACTCATAGATTTTCTACGAATCAGTTACCGAGGCGATGAAACAATTCTTTAACCTGGGTTTCCCAAAGTTGGCTCTGGTCTTTGATTTCCCTCTTTTCAGCGAAATCGTGGATAACTAAAATAGTAAGATTGGTGACTTCTGATTTCTCTATAGTAAATTCAAAAAATTCATCTTTAGGTGAATGAAGCCAATGAAAACGAATTGATTTATTTTCTTCACTTGCAACCACCTCAGCTTCTTCAGCAGAACCGTTCCAGGCAAAACTAAATAAGCCATCTTTATCCTCAACCTTATCCGCAAACCATTCTTGAAGACCAGTAGATGTTGAAAGGAATTCATATAAAATCACAGGCGAACATCTTACTGGGTACTCAAGCGTGTATTGTACTTTCTTACTCATCTTTCTTAATTAATCTATAATGTATGTGTGCAATAATAGAAAATAATTCTACTAACCGACCTAATTTATACTTTTATTTGGAATTATACTTTTATTTTTTTGAATACAAATCTGCTCACAAAACTGGCTTTTCAGATTCATATTTTTTTTTTGGCAGCATACTTAAAACACTATAAATTACGTTAAGTACTTTAAGGTTATACCAAGGTACTGAAACCAAACTTACTGACGTTGTAACCCCTTAAAAATACAGCTTATGAGTATGCGTCAACTTAAAATTTCCAAATCTATTACTAATCGCGAAAGCGAAAGCCTGGAGAAATATCTACAGGAGATCGGAAAGGTTGAACTTATCACCCCGGAAGAAGAAGTTAAATTAGCCGTCTTGATTAAGCAAGGCGACCAGGCCGCGCTTGACAAGCTTACAAAGGCTAACCTGCGTTTCGTTGTATCAGTTGCAAAGCAATACCAAAACCAAGGTCTTACTTTACCCGATTTAATTAACGAAGGAAACCTTGGCCTTATCAAAGCAGCGCAAAGATTTGATGAGACCCGCGGGTTCAAATTTATTTCTTATGGCGTATGGTGGATTCGCCAGAGCATCATGCAGGCGCTCGCAGAACAGTCACGTATTGTGAGGCTACCGCTAAATAAAGTTGGATTGACAAATCGTATCGCACGTGCATATTCTTATCTCGAACAGGAATTTGAGCGCACGCCAACAGCTGAAGAATTGGCTTTTTATCTCGATATAGATACAGAAGAAGTTTCAGCAACGATGAACGTCGCTGCACGACACGTAAGTATGGACTCGCCGCTTAGCGACGGCGAAGAGAGCACACTTATCGATGTAATGATAAATTTAAATGCGGATAGCGCGGATAAGCAAATAATGTTTAGAGATTCTTTAAAACAGGAAATACAGAGATCACTAAGTATTCTTACAGAAAGACAGAAAGAAGTAATATGTTTTTTCTATGGTATCGGTATTGATCAACCTTTAAGTCTTGAAGATATCGGGGCAAGATTTTGTCTTACAAGAGAAAGAGTAAGACAGATAAAGGATAAGGCATTAACGAAACTTCGTACGGCTTCCCGATCAAATCTTCTTAAAGAATATATGGGAGTTTAAATATTCCTTATAAGTTTTTAGCATGGGCAATCATTTATGATTGCCCATTTGCTTTAATGGTTGCTTGTCCATCTTTGGTCATCTTTCATTACAATATTGCTTAGCATTATCAAATACCTTTGCCGGGTATGAATAATTATTTCAAAATTGGGAGGCTTGCTGGAACGTTTGGTCTTCAGGGGCAACTGGTGCTTGAACATAGCTTGGGTAAAAAAACTTCGCTTAAAGGACTTGAAAACATTTTTATTGAAAAAAATGAAAATTCATTTCTTCCTTATTTTATTGAAAATGCAAAGATCAAAAATGATAAAGAAGTTTATTTAAAATTAGAGGGGATTGCCACAAAAGAAGCTGCTCATCATTTAATAAAAAATAATGTTTGGCTTGAAGAAGCTGATTTTAAAAAGCTCGCTGCATCTAATGCACCAATATCATTGCTGGGTTACACTGCCATCAATGAAGGAGAGGAACTGGGGGAAATTTTGGAAGTCATTGAGCAGCCACACCAGGTTTTATGTAGAGTTTTAATTGACAACAAAGAAGCATTATTACCGGTGCACGATGAAACACTTAAAAAAATTGACAAAAAGAATCGCCGCGTTTATTTAATTCTACCAGAAGGCCTCCTGGATATTTATCGAAATGCCTGATCGGTTACATTTGCTTACAAATTATGCAGCCTTCTCAGTCAAATATCATTGCACATTTTGATCTTGATTCATTCTTTGTATCAGTAGAGTTTTTAAGAGATCCATCGTTGAAAGGAAAGGCTGTAATTGTTGGGGGAAGCCCCGAGCGTGGCATAGTTACAACATGTAGTTATGAAGCAAGAAAGTTTGGTGTTCATTCTGCAATGCCAATGAAAACCGCAATGCGCCTATGTCCTCATGCAACGGTGGTCAAGGGTACATATTCGGAATATGGCCGGTATTCAAAGTGGGTGACACAAATTATTGCTTCAAAAGCGCCGCTTTTTGAGAAGGCTTCTATAGACGAGTTTTATATTGACCTAAGCGGTATGGATAAATTTTTCAATCCCTTACAATGGACGATCGATCTCCGAAGCCTTGTGGTAAGTGAAACAGGCTTACCCATCTCTTTTGGAATTGCAAGAAATAAAATGGTAGCAAAAATGGCAACAAATGAAGCTAAACCAAATGGCTTTTTACACGTACCATATGGGAAAGAAAAAGATTTTTTGGGACCCCTTGAAGTAAATAAAATTCCCGGCGTAGGCGAGCAGACCACTGAAGTTTTGTTATACAATGGTTTCAAATTCATAAGCGATATTCACAAGAGTACTCCGGAAAAAATGGAGAAGCTTTTTGGGAAATGGGGATATGAACTTTGGAACAGGGCACAAGGAATACATCATTCAAGTATTTCACCATATCATAAAGCTAAATCTATATCTACGGAAAACACCTTTGAAGAAAATATAATTGATGTGGGCGTTTTGATGAGCGAAATTGTGCGAATGACTGAAAAAATTGGGTTTGAGTTGCGAAAGGATGAAAAACTAACGGGATGCATTACTGTAAAAATTCGTTATCCGGATTTCGAAACTACCTCCCGCCAGGTCAGTATTCCATATACGAGCGCTGATGATGAAATTATACCGATCGCAAAAGATTTGTTTCATAAGTTGTATAAAAAGGGAAGGCCAGTGCGGTTACTAGGAGTAAGATTGAGCGACCTATCGGGCGATGCCGTACAGGCAAATTTGTTTGAAAATATCGAAAGGAAAAACCTTCTTTATAAGGCTATCGATGACGTGAAAAACAGGTTCGGAAAAGCAAGTGTAGTAAGGGCTGCGGGAAAATTAAACAGCCGCAAGCATGATATCATTTAATGTTTTCTTTTCCAGGATCTTCAATGTCGCATCGCGGGTGATGGTCATCATTTTACGCAATCCACAATTCTCTTCATTGCAATCTTCACACTTTTCATAAAAATTGAGACTTACACAAGGCAGTAAGGCGATTGGTCCATTAATAACCCTTATCACGGTTGCCAGGTTTATTTTTTTTGGCGATATTCTCAGGCTGTAACCTCCTCCCTTACCTTTTTTGCTATCTAAAAGATCAGCCTTTTTTAACTCATTGAGAATATTCTCAAGGAATTTTAGTGGTATCCTTTTTTCAGTAGAAATATTGCTTATTAGTACAGGCCCTTTCCCATAATTTTCAGCAAGATAGCTGAGCGCCCTGAAAGCATATTGTGTTTTTTTCGAAAGCATTTGTAGTGCAAAATTATTCCTCTAACGTGAGTAAAACTTAAAGTTGCGAAATTTATACAAACTTATAACAATATTCCCTACTAATTTGGTAGGTTGTTAATACCTTTGTTAGATTCTTTAATAAAAAATTTATTTTATGAGTTTACAATTAGGTGATAAAGCCCCCGATTTTACTGCTGAAACAACCGAAGGCAAGATTAATTTTTACGAATACCTTGGCGATGGCTGGGGCGTCCTTTTTTCTCACCCTGCCGACTACACGCCGGTATGCACCACGGAACTTGGAAGAACCGCAGCTTTAAAAAAGGAATTTGAAAAAAGAAATGTAAAGGTGCTTGCGGTAAGTGTTGATCCTTTAGATAAGCACATGGGGTGGAGAAATGATATTAATGAAACACAAAATGTAACGGTGGATTTTCCGATCATTGCTGATGAAGATAAAACAGTTGCAAACCTCTACGGTATGCTTCATCCAAATGCGTCTGCAACCGCTACTGTGAGATCACTTTTTGTAATAGGACCCGATAAGACTGTAAAACTGATGATTATATACCCTGCTTCAACTGGTAGGAATTTCAATGAAGTGTTACGTGTTATTGATTCGTTGCAACTTACCGCAAACCATAGTGTGGCAACACCTGCAGACTGGCAGCATGGCGAAGATGTAATAGTTGTACCTTCTGTAAGTACTGAAGATGCGCAGAAAAAATTTCCTAAGGGAGTAAAAGTTATTAAACCTTACCTGCGTTATACCCCGCAGCCGAACTTATAAAAGTATAATAAGACAAAGAGCAGGATTAACCCCTGCTCTTTTTTAATTGTTGTAAAAGAGCTCTCATATCTTTGGCCATTGGTGCTTCTATCGTGTGGCACTTGCCGTGTGAATCGGTGAAGTCAAGTAACAAAGAGTGAAGCCCAAGCCGGTTAATAATAGGTCGTTCTTCCTCATCGTGGTGACTCAGCTTATATTTCTTTTTAAAAGACGAAAGCAAGACCGGTTTTCCATCCCCATAGAGTGGATCGCATATTATAGGATGCCCTTCAAACTTCATGTGAACCCTTA
>JBDTVF010000117.1:0-10008 GCA_040007325.1 Ginsengibacter sp.
CTCATTGGGCAAATTTAATCGAATTGCGTCGTTCAATTTTTTCAGATATAGTTTAATTAACTACAGTTGTATCGATCAAATTAATAGTGCGTGCCACATCATCATATTCAGTATTCCTGATAATACGCATTAAGGCACTTGCGGCGATACCTGGGTGAATGACCTTTTGCGCAATGCGATATACAGTGTCGTTCAATTGTTTTATATAATCATTCCTATTCGTTTCATCAAGTCCTGCAAGAATCACAGCACTTGCCCATGATGCTTTACGCGCCGCACCTATACTGAAATTCAACACGTCTGTTTGCTGCGTGTGCCCGATACGCTTTAATAATTTCATTGGCAGCCATACTTCTTCAAGAGATTGTTGCACATCATCAAAGAGTGAAGAGATCACATCATTGATGCGATTGAAGTCCCGTTCGAGATCATGGATGGCATTTCCGGGAGCGGTAATCGCAGAAGCGATTGCAAGGTCGAGATTGATATGAGTGTTTATTCCAAGGATCAATTGTTGAATCACCGTCAAAGACTTATCAACACAGCCGTCGAAGGCGTACTTCCACGAAGTGCTGCAAGCTTCGTTTTTAGAATATGCTTCATAGGCATCAAGATACCGGGACGCAAAAATCACATCGAGCTTTTCCATGCGCTGGCCATCGTCGAATGTACCTGCGGCTATCCCTTCTTTTACAGCAATGGTCATGCGCTTATACAGTGCGGCAAAATATCCACTTCTGCTTTTTTCCTGTTCACAGCGAGTCACTATTGCTAAGATCGCATTGACAACATCATCTATTGTATTTAATGGCATAGTTAACTGCTGAATTTTGAAATTGATTATTGCAGAAATGCAGTTGGAATTTCATCGATCCGTTCAATCACTATATTCTTATAAAATACCTCGGCCCCCTCAGACTGTATTTGGATTTTACCACGTACTAACGGTATGGGCTGGCCATTTTCCATTTGTCCCGAATGATACAGCACCATCATGACTTTTCCATTTATCATGTGTACACTTGTATCTCCATGACAATACAGGTCGACTGTATTCCACTGGCCGGACGGTCTTTCTGCATCACCGCGTTTTTTGCAATGCCTGCCGAATTTGCTATTCGCACTAAAAGTGTGAAGCTCGCCCGATGGATCAAATACATATTCACTATCGCTATTTAAAATAGCAGGAATATCCTGCGTGCCACCGGCAACACCCCAGTAATCACCTGAGTTGCTCTCTTCGATTTGAAATTCCTGCGAGCGCATCCATGCGCCATAGTCGGCGCCATGCTCACCTGTTGCAAAATAGAGAAGACCACTGTCCTTATTCTTTTTTTTCTTTTGCCCCCATGTAAGCGTTCCCCATTTAAATAACAATCTTAAATGAAAATCGGAATATTCTTTAAGCGTAGCGATGCCGCCCCAATTTTCGCCGGAAATACGAATTACATTTTCGCCATCTTGTGTTACTATGGTAAACACATGATTGGGATCTTTATTAAGGCCAATGGGAGTCTCGCTCAGCTTTTTTCCTGAATCATCTAGTGGCGGGCCAATATAAGTATCCCATCCCGTGAGATCCTTACCATTATATAGCGCAACGTGCTTGCTTTGTGAAAATATTTTTACTGAAATAAAAAACAGGATGACAAAAGTGAGAAAGAATTTCATTGCAATCTTTTCACTAAGGTAATTAAATAGAACATCGTGAAGGGAAAGTATAGACTAATTGTTTTCGCAATGGCTTTAGTCCCTTTGGTAAAAATAAAGATTCACCACCGAAGCCAAACTCTTTTCACTCAAAGTATAAAACCCACTTGTATCTGCTGAAAAGCATACAGCCTCACCTTGCGGTTCTAATGTATAAGGCAATTGAATCGGTGTCTGCGAAAGGCATGTAATCAGGTCCTCCCCTGGGTTTCGTGTGTAATAATTTATGCCCGTGTAAGTTTTTACCATCACTTCTTTGTCATCAGATGAAATAGCTGCACTTGTTACTTCATTATAATTTAATTTACCTGCATACTCCAATGTATTCGCTGAATCTGCAAATGGATACTTAAGCTTGTAAATTCTTGAAGGATTATCCCGCTTGGTAATAATAAAAATGTCACCCGTTGAACGATCCATCAAAAAGGCTTCAGCATCATGAGAACCATCAGGATATTTAAAAGAGATTTTTCTGAAGGAACTTACGGTGTCAACAGAGGAAGAAGGCTCCGGAAAAATATAAAATGAATAAGTATCGTAAAGGGCATCATTATCTCCAATCTCAGCAACATATATTGAATCATTATATAGAGCCATGTCTTCCCAATCCCGGTTCGTAGCATTCTTTATAAAAACCTTCCTGATAATAGTTCCGTCATGTTTTACTAAAATAATTTCCGGAGGATTACCACTGTCTTCTTCTACCCAAATATTGCCGGGATTTATTTTACTATCAGCGATCCCTGAGCCCTCATCGATTATTGGTTTTACGGCATGAGCAACGGGAATTGAATCGAAGGGAAGTGTAATTTTATTCTCTGAATCTTTTTTAGCGCAGCTAATACTTGAACAAAAAAAATATAAACAGGCGAGTAACAATGTAAGTGGCAGTGTTTTGCCAAAATTTATACTTGTGGGTTTGTGTCGGCGAGGAAAGTGCAATAACATGCGGTAATTTAACTATTTAAAGTTGCGATCTAACAAGGCGCTACCCGAATTGGCCTTCATTCATTAAAAGAGGTTGCTTTAAATGACTCTCAAAACAATCTTGCCACGTGTATGTCCTTTTTCAATCTTTTTATGAGCTTGTGCAGCTTCAGTCAATGGCAATATTTCCGCTATAATCGGTTTTACTTTTCCCGAATCTACAAGGTCTGCTATTTGCTGAAGATCGCCGGGATTTGATTGAGCCATGAATCCTTGAAGGTGAATGCCCTTCGATTTTGCCTCTTCAGCGTATTCGGGTTTTACTGTCGTAATAAGCCGCCCACCTTTTTTAAGCACCTGCAGAGATTTCTTTTGAGTATCACCACCGATAAGATCAAATACAAGATCTATATCACTCACTTCATCCTCAAAATTCTCGTTTTTATAATCAATCACCTCATCAGCACCAAGATCATACAGAAAATCTATATTGTCATCCGATGATGTACCGATAATGTAAGCACCTTTCCATTTTGCAAACTGCACAGCATAAGTTCCAACACCGCCTGAAGCAGCATGTATCAACACCCGCTGGCCTTCTTCCAGTTTTCCATGCGTAAATAATCCCTGCCATGCGGTAACGCCGGCAAGCGGAATAGCTGCCGCCTTATCATGATCTATGCTTTTTGGCTTCATATTTACCTGGTCAGCCTTCACCACTACATATTCCGCATAAGTTCCATTCTTTGTCAAGTCCGGCCGGCCATATACTTCATCACCTTTCCTAAAATTCAATACATTGCTGCCTACTTCTTCTATTTCACCCGAAACATCCCAACCGGGAATTAATGGAAAAGTAACTGGGAATCTCTCCGCCGACATACCTGCTCTGATTTTTGTATCAACAGGATTTACCCCACTGGCGTGCACTTTTATCAGGACTTCATCTGCGCCAGGTAAAGGTTGTGGAGCTTCTTCATACGTTAAAACATCGGGCCCGCCAAAGTCATGTATTCTTATTGCTTTCATATAGGTTATCTTTTATCTAAAAGTGCTACATGAATTGTGCCTAAGGTTAAGACTATCGCAAGTTACCCGTAAAAAATACGTCAGCCGGTGTTTTAAGCGATCCGGCTATTTGCAAAGCCTGTTAATCACAGCACCATGTTGAGAAAATTACTCTAATAGCGAGTACTTATCAGCAATTTCAAAATCGGCGAAGTCGAAGCCGGGAGCAACATTGCATCCCGTTAGGCAGAACGGACTGCCTGTAATAATTTCCGCCGGTGTCAATTATGTGAATTAATAAGGAACTTCCCGCATAGTGGTGCCAGCATTCATCACTTTTTATTCTATGAAAAAGCGAATGATCGCCTTCCTGGAAAAGAAAATATATAGCGGTGGAAAAACTTCTTTCTCCTTTAAAATGCTCGGCAATGCTTGCTGGGCAACATTCTCAGCCGAACGGTAGGTTTCTTTGTAAAAGTCTCCTTCAGGATGGGGTTGCAAATGCAGATGTACAATATAATTAGAAGCATTTGGTAGAGCTATCATTTTGGATTAAAGGGCAAATCGATTATTAGAATATTCTTTCAACAATTATAAAAAATTGATCTTATAAATGCTTCCTCACCTTTACTGCAACGGATTTTGAAGCCGGCTGATTGCTAACGTCAGCGACACTTTGTACAGGCACTAATACATTAGTCTCGGGAAAATAAGTGGCAATGCATTTCGCAGGAATATCATACTGAACTATGATAAATTTTTTTGCAATCCGCTCTACTCCATTTACAATATTATATAAGTCTACCACATCACCTCCTTTGAGAGCGCAAGCTGCAATGTCCTTTTCATTCATAAATACCACACGTCTTTCGTTGAAGACGCCACGGTAGCGATCGTCCAATCCATATATGGTTGTGTTGAATTGGTCGTGACTACGAATTGTCATCATCAATAATTCGTCATCTGCAAGCGATGGTACGTAAAGTTGGGTTACAGAGAAGCGAGCCTTATTAGTATCAGTTTTAAATTCACGGGTACGGGCACCGTTAGGCAAATAAAACCCTCCCTTTTTTCTTACCTGCTCGTTGTAATTATCAAAACCTGCAATCACTTTCTCAATATCAGTGCGTATGTGGTCATAATCTTTTTCATATTTACTCCAGTCGATTACTGTCTTTTCCTCAAGAACCGCTTTGGCCAGGCGACATACTATAACTGGCTCACTCAACAAATCTTTGGAGACAGGTTTCAATACACCTTTTGACATTTGAACTACCCCGGTTGAGTTTTCGCAGGAAACAAACTGTGCATTGCCATCGTGCTCATCTTTATCTGAACGGCCAAGACAAGGCAATATCAGCGCCTCCTTTCCGTGAACAAAATGACTACGATTAAGTTTCGTGGAAACATGAACAGTTAGATCACATTGACGCAGCGCCTCAGCAGTATAATTGGTATCCGGAGTGGCCGATAAAAAATTTCCACCCATTGCAAAGAACACTTTTGCCTTACCGTCATGCATCGCTTTTATTGAATCAACCACATCATACCCATTTTCCCGTGGTGGTTCAAAACCATAAACCTCTTTAATCTTATCAAGAAGTTCAGGCTTTGGCTTGTCCCAAATACCTACCGTACGGTCGCCTTGCACATTACTATGGCCGCGTACAGGACATGTTCCTGCACCGGGTTTGCCTATACTTCCTTTTAATAATAGCAGGTTTACAATTTCTTTTATGGTATCAACAGCATTTTTATGTTGGGTAATTCCCATTGCCCAGCAGATGATTATTTTATTCTTTTGCTTTAACAGTCTCACTAATTCTTTTACCTGTTCCAATGAAATGCCTGCAATTTCCAGTAGTTCGTCAATATCGGCTAAGCTTAACTGCGAAATAAATTCCTCGTAGCCTGAAGTATATTCTGCGATAAATTCATGATCAAATACTTTACCCGGATTATTATTTTCTTCCTGTAGCAGCAAGTACATTATCGCTTTAAGCAATGCCTGGTCGCCGTTAAGTTTTACCTGTAAAAAAATATCCGTAAGCCTGGTGTTAAGATGCAAAACACCTTTAAGTTTTTGTGGATTGCTAAAACCCAGCAGCCCTGTTTCCTTTAAAGGATTTATTGAAACAATGGTGGCGCCATTGTCCCTGCCTTTTTGCAAAGCCGTCAACATACGCGGATGATTAGTCCCGGGATTCTGCCCTATTATCATGATGACTTCCGCTTCATAAAAATCTTCAAGCTTCACTGAACCCTTGCCGATTCCCAACACTTCCGCCAAGGCTGAGCTGGTAGATTCATGACACATATTAGAACAATCTGGTAAGTTATTCGTGCCGTATTCCCTTGCAAAAAGCTGGTACAAATAAGCAGCTTCGTTGCTGGTGCGTCCTGAAGTATAAAAGATCGCCTCATTCGGTGATGATAGTTTATTCAGGTGTGCCGCGATCAGTTTAAATGCGTCATCCCAGGATATCGGCTGGTAGTGTGTGGCATTTTCAGGCAAGTACATAGGCTGTGCTACGCGACCATGTCTGCCGATGTGGTAATCATCTTGCTCTGCAAGTTCCTGTATTGAATGCTTTGCAAAAAAATCCGCCCGAAGACTTTTGGTTGTAGCCTCTTCAGCAACAGCCTTAGCGCCATTCTCGCAATACTCTGCAATGGACGATCTGTCGTCATCGGGGTCGGGCCATGCGCAGGATGGGCAATCAAAACCACCTTTTTGATTTAATGAAAGCAACGCCTTCATACCGCGGAGAACACCTGCTTCGCCAAAAACCTGTTTGCCACTATGGTAAACAGCTTCCATACCGGCGGCGACTTTTTCAGGCTTTTTTATTTTAAGATCGCCTGTAAACTCAGGTGGGTTTTCCGCAAGATTTTTTTCCTTTTCTTTATTCATAGTTAGCAGGATTTAGCAGGGTTTTCAAAATAATCAGATTGATCTTCGGTAATTAAAGCATCTATACATTTGAAATCTTTTTCAATTAAAATGTGTAATCTTTCACCATTAGGCATTGCCATTGAATGTTCCAGTCCCACCAGGTTTGAACCTATCCAATCTTTAATAAAATGTTCAGGAACATAAACAGTAATAGTTGCGTCGTTTAAGTCGGCAGATAAATTTTGTCCGGCATAATTTTTCATTGCATACACAAGACTATTGTTACCAAAGCTCGTGCTGTCCTGCAGGAAACCTTTTGCAGCAAATGCTTCGATCTCTGATTTTGTAAGCCTGAGCCTTATACTATTACCTTTAATACGAATCTTCATGAATATTAAGTTTTCTCCGCCTGACTAATTATTTATTTGAACGATACAAACCGTGTACCCGAAAATTTCTTTAGTTGACTTGAGAAATGACATCACCTACTTCTATTTTTATTCTATCTGGGTTTGAATAAATATTAAGTGTTTGATTTCGCAAAAACCCGACTAAGGTGATGTTACTTTCTTTTGCCATTTCCACTGCGAGGCTTGATGGTGCGCCTACTGCAGCGACAATATTAATTCCTGCCATCCACGCCTTTTGAATCAACTCAAAACTTGCCCTGCCGCTTAACAACAGGATGTAATTATTTAGGGGAATCATATCCGACTTAAGAGCAGCACCAATCAATTTATCTAAAGCATTGTGCCTGCCTACATCTTCACGGCTTAGCAAAAGTTTTCCTTCTTTATCAAAAAGACCACAAGCATGAAGGCCTCCCGTGAAATCAAAAACATCCTGGCTTTTTCTGAGAGTCGTCGGCAAAGTGAAAAATAAGTTCGGTGGTATTGTATCGGTATTACCCACGTCGCCCGCTAAACTACGAGATGTCTTAATTGCATCGATAGATGATTTGCCACAGACACCGCAACTTGAAGTAGTATAGAAATTTCTTTCGAGATTATTGACTTCAACAGCTACACCTGGCGCAAGTTTCACCTTTACTACATTTTCATTTGCGCAATGAGAAACCGACAGAACATCGCTGATATTTTTAATGATCCCTTCTGTAAAAAGAAAACCGGTAGCTAGTTCGAAATCATTTCCCGGAGTACGCATCGTCACCGAAATATTTTTTTGAATTCGCCGGGATAGTTCGCCAAATTCTATTCGGATCTCCAAAGGCTCTTCTACTGCAAGCATATCAGCTTGCTTGAGCGCTGCCCTGGCATTTAGCTTAATGATCTCAACGGGACAAGAGGAAGATTGTTTCATAAAATTTATTCTTAACATTCATGTTAGCACAAAAGTAAAATCTTGCTCCCGGGTTTTAATAACAAAGTAACAAGTAATTAGTTTAGTTATGTGACTACGATGGAAGCTTTCAACAAAAAAGGCCAGCCGGTTTTTTAAAGTAAGCGCAATCAGTTGCCCACATATGTTTTCATTTAAAAAAAAGTTACTTTCGATAATTATCTGATTAACGCTTTCTAAATATGAAGAATCCTCCAATGCCGGAGAATGAAGAATCCCGCCTTGAGGCGTTGCGGGAATATAATATCCTCGATACACTTACAGAGAAAGATTATGAAGATATTACTCAATTGGCGGCAGCCATTTGTGAAACCCCGGTATCGCTCATCACTTTTATTGACCAGGATCGGCAATGGTTCAAATCGCACCACGGTACTTCACAAACCGAAACAAAAAGAGAGTATGCTTTCTGCTCCCATGCGCTCAATTCTCCAAAAGAAGCCCTGGTAGTTGAAGACTCAAGAAAAGATAAGCGCTTTGCAGACAATCCGCTGGTAACAGGTGATCCTTACGTTATTTTTTATACCGGCATGCCTCTTGTTAATCCTGATGGCTATGCGCTTGGAACTTTATGTGTCATCGATCACCAGCCTCGGAAATTATCTGAGGAGCAGATTAACGCTCTGAAAATACTATCCAACCAGGTGGTTACATTGCTGGAAATACGAAAGTCGAATATTGAACTTAAAACTATTCGTGATCAGCTTGAGTTGAGGAATAAGGAACTTGAACAATTTGCTTCTGTAGTGTCGCATGATATAAAATCGCCACTCTCCGGCATATCACTTGCCAATCAAATTCTCGAGGAACAATTCAGCGAATCGTTGGGTAAAGAGGGCGCTGAAGTAGTGCAGGTTTCAAAACGATCTACTGAAAAAATCAAAGCGCTGGTGGATGGCATCTTATCCTATTATAAAGGGGGAGAGCATTCCGGGCAGGCAGAGGAATTTAATCTAACTGAATTTTTAGAATCTATATTTTCACTGCTGCCACCGGGGGGGAAATACGAATTCGAATATCCCCGCAATGGTGAACTTATTACAATGAATAAAACACAACTGGAGCAGGTTTTCAGCAACCTTATCAATAATAGTGTGCGCTATAACGACAAAGAAACAGTTGAAATTAAGATTGGGTTTACCGATGCGCCGCAACAATACTTCTTTTCACTTGCTGATAATGGAATCGGCATTGCAGAGGAAAACCAGGAAAAAATCTTTACCTTATTTACAACTATTCCATCTAAGACTTCTGAGAATAAGTCTGGCTATGGGATCGGTCTTTCCACTGTCAAAAAAATAATAGAGAGAAATGGAGGTATTGTTACCATCGAGTCAGCCCCGGGAAAAGGCACCAAAATTTCTTTCAATATCAAAAAGGGCTGGCCGCTAGGAAAGTAACGGTTCATATTTAGCTATAAATTACATGCTGTTTGACTGACATCAATATCCAATAGCTACACCAGCAAAATGATTGCTGTTTCAAAAGTTCTATTTTTGGCTCATGCCAAACAATCAGCTCCAATCACAATTTTTACTAAACCCCGACATCATTTATTTGAACTTTGGATCTTTTGGTGCTTGTCCGAAGCCTATTTTCGAAGACTATCAGAAATGGCAACTCGAAATTGAAAGAGAGCCGGTCCAGTTCATGACCGTAGATGGCGCCCGTTATTTAAAGTCGTCCCGCCAGGCGTTAGCGCGTTACATTAATTGCAATGAAGATGATCTTGTTTTTGTGACCAATCCATCTTATGGTATTAACATTATTGCTAAAAGTCTGAACCTGCAACCGGGCGACGAAGTGTTAAGTACCAACCTCGAGTATGGCGCCCTCGATCGCACCTGGAATTATTATTGCAAAAAAGCTGGAGCAAAATATATAAGACAGGAAATTTCATTGCCACTTGTTTCCAAAGAACAATTCATTAATGATTTTTTCAAAGGGCTTACTTCTAAAACTAAAGCCATCTTCATAAGCCAGATCACAAGCGCCACTGCATTAATATTTCCTGTAAAAGAAATATGCGAGATGGCTAAATCAAAGGGATTATTTACAATGGTCGACGGCGCTCATGTTCCCGGTCATATACCTTTAGATATAGAAGC
>JBDTVF010000118.1:0-9978 GCA_040007325.1 Ginsengibacter sp.
CTTCAATAAGTGCCGCTGCAAGAATCATGTTTGACCGGATGTCGTTAACGGCTTCAGGCTGGCGTGCAATTGCTTCTACCGCACCTTTACCAATCTGGCCAATACCAATACCTGCGCCTACTGCTGCAAGACCTGCACCAATAGCTCCGCCGGCATTTGCCCATGGCGTCGTACTTAAAATTGTAACTAAATCCATAATTGTGTTTTATACTGTTTAAAAAAAACGCTGATCTGACTTTACGAATATTAAACCATTACAGGATCTGTATGACCTTCATCATGTGCGTCATGCGACCCTTCCATGGCCTGACCTATAAACACAGCAGTTAAGTTCGTAAAAATAAATGCCTGTATAAAGGCAACTAATATCTCTATAAAATAAATAAAAATTGAAAATGCTAATGATATTGGCGCAAAGCCCCAGCCTACCCCTTTGTTCAAAGCACCAAAAATAAAGATCATTGAAATAAGGCAAATAATTATAATGTGGCCTGCCAGCATATTTGCAAAAAGACGAATCATTAACGCAACAGGCTTTGTAAAGATGCCAAGGATCTCAACAGGTATTAAGATAAATTTTATTAAAAATGGTACGTCAGGATTTATAATATGTCCCCAATAATGTTTATTTGAGCTGAATAATATAACAATAAATGAAATGATAGCCAATACCATTGTGAAAGCAATATTTCCTGTAACATTGGCTGACCCTGGAATAAGTCCAAAGAATGTATTAATAAGAATAAAGAAAAATATCGTAAGCAAATAAGGCATGTATTTCAAATAACGGTTGCCAAGATACGGTTTGGCGACCTGCTCTATTATAAAGTCAATCACTATCTCGATAGCATTTTGTGCACCGGATGGAGCACTGGTGACGCCATAGCCGTTTTTATATTTTTTTGCTACAGCCAGCATCAGCCATACAAATAATATTAATGCAATCAGCATCTGGATCACATTTCTTGTGAGTGAAATGTCATACACAGTCACACCTGCTTCAGTCGGTACAACTTTTCCTTCCTCCAGCCCATATCCATCATGAGTTTGTCCGTGATGAAACGCCGAAGACATAAAAACTGAAAAGCCTTTTTGCGGAGAATAAAGTATGACAGGTAATGGAATTACTGCCTCATGTTCTTCACCATCACTGCTCTTATAAGAGAGGAAGTGAAATTCGTGCGCATCTTTTACGTGCCCAAAAATCACCTCGTTGGCATCAAATGCATGTTCATCTTTTTCAGCGGCTTTCCCCCCATGTTCCTGCGCAAAACTGTTTTGAGAAAAAAAGGCTATGCTCAGGCTGAAAGCCGCTACCAATAAAGATTTCATCCATTTTAAATTCATGCCTGCCTTAAATTTTGCGCAAAGATAAGTGGTTTGAGTGAGGATATAAAACCAATCTAATGGAAATTTATTTAGATTTTTTAGCCAAAAAACCGCCCAAAATTCCTGAGATACTCCCGGCAAAAAAACCGAGTTTGTAAAGAGGAAGAACAAAAATTTATTTGTTTTTGCGAAACTTCAGCGCATCGAGATAGTAGATCACTTTTAGAGAGAGGTTATTATTTTGATTGGCCGCTATGGTACTTTTAAAATTTTTGAAATAGTCCATATTCACATCCTGGTTGCCGGAGTAAATCGCATTTTTGTATACAATATTTAAAAAGCTGCCAGGGGCAAATTGCCATGTGAGCACCATGTCTATATTGAATGCATTGAAATTTTGATTTTGATCCTGGTTATAGGTAGTATTTGCATTTAGTTTTCCATCATTAAGTAAATAATAAAACTGTTTAGGGGTCACCTTGCTCCAGTAGTGCCGTGCATTAAGAGTAATACCTGTTTTATTGTTGAAATTATATTTTGCCCGCAAAGAATTTTCCACAGTCAGCCTGTCTCTTCGTGAGAAGATTATATCTGCACCGCTCAGGTCTGCAAAACCGGCTTCATTGTATGACGGTTTATAATCAATGGTGTGGCCTATCGAAAACTTATCACTAAAGCGATAGTTATTTTGCATCACCAATTCATACTTTTTATGGGCAAATAGATTACTGTAACTATAATCAAGCTCGAGGTAATAGAAATATCTTTTTGCCTCATTACTATTTACCCATACATTAAAATTAGCGCCCGAAGCAAACTGGTAAACCCTGCCTGGCACTCTTGCTTCATAGAAATCATTTCCTTTAGCATGATAATTAATATTGCCACCGGCATACATCAGGTTCTTTAACTGGCCATTTACATTAGAGTGGTAATTGAAACCCTGGTAGGCATCAGGAAGGTATCGACGGCTATAGTAAAAGTTATTATTAAAGTGCAGATTATTATACCAACCTGATGGCTTATTCCAGTTGTAGCCGATGTATAGGCTATGATCGAGGTAATTGTTATTGAATAAAATCCCGAGATCGTTTGGATTGTATTTATCATCAGCAAGATCCTGGCTGAGCTGAAAATTAAATTGCCCGCTTGTTTTGCCAAAGACCAGTAAATGATTATAACCGGTAACCGTGTGGCCATCTATGTTATACAGGTTGCTCAGTGCAACTTTCCCGTTCCAGTTCCACGTGTTCGATTTGTCATTTATGTTGAATATCGCGGCAGACACATTCGCGTCGTAGTCGCTGCCCTTCCGCAATACATTCGTATTAATAAATGAAACAGATGAATTGTTCTTCATCGTTTGGTCCAGCACGATTATATTATAGTTCGTGAGGGGGTTAGTTCTTATTTTCCTATGATCACCGTGATCATCTTCTACCAGTGCATACATAGGCTGGGTAATAGCATTCAAAAATCCGATGCCCAAACCTTTAGAAGTTCTTCCGGAAATCTTTGTGGCATTTATCAGTTTTGATTCGGTTGGGTTTTTATAAATATGTTCTGAAGAATCCAGGCTGCCTTCCACATCGGAATAATGTATCGGTTGGCTGCCAATGCGCCTTGAGTAAAATATATTTCCTTTTGAAAACAGTTCGGTTCCTTCGGTGAAAAAGCTACGGTTCTCATTGTACTTTACTTCAAAAGGAGTAAGATTTAATACGCGGTTGTCACTTTGTACCTGTCCGAAATCTGGTATTAAAGTCATATCAAGAGTGAAACTTTCATTGATGCCGTACTTCACATCCATGCCACCATTTATAGATGACGTAAGGTCGTTTACATCTTTGGTTTTGTAAGGATAGTGGTTTAGGTAAGCAGAAAAATAAGGGCTAAATGCCAGTCGTAAAGGCGGCTTTATTTTCTCAATCCCGGTCCATTGCCCTTCCTGGTTTATAAATCCATTTACATTAGGATCAATGATTGACCACGAATATTGTTCTGCAGATTTTTGCCTTCTTCTGATAAAGTTGAGTCCCCACGTTTGATTTTCTTTATTGCTGAAGCGCAACGCTGAGTAAGGAATTCGCATCTCAAATGTCCATCCGTCGGACTGCATTTTTGCGGCGCTTTCCCACACTGCATTCCAGGTATCGTCTTCATTGCCGTTTTCGGAATATTTGGCGTCATATTGTTCGCCATAAGGTGTTACAAAAAATCCACTTGCATTTATTTTGTCGTAATAGGTGTCGAATATCACGCCCACAAAATCACTGTTGCCGATCTTGTCTCTTCCTACAAGTTCTCTCGAAATGCTGTCAACGCTTTTTTCGTGGGAGTAACCTCCGAAATAGACATAATTGTTATCGTATAATAAATAAAATTCTGAGCGGTTTTCATATTGTTCGACTGCTCCGGGATTCGGTCGAAATTGAATTAGGCCGGTTAAGGCCTTCGCCTCTTTCCATCCTGCTTCGTTAATGTCGCCGTCGATATTGATCGTGCTGTTTGTCCTGGTTGCCTTGTATTGGAATACCTTTTTTTGAGAAAAGCAGTTAAGAGTAATAGTTAAGATAAAAATGGAGAGCAGGATTCTCATGATGTGGTTTGATGTGCCGAAATTATACGAAGGAGGTGGCCAAAATGTTACCATTTGTAACAAAAAATTGTTCTTAGGTTTTCATTAACAAACTTATTAAGCACTTTGTATTGGTACCTCCCGCATCAAGGCCACCATCAGGTAAAACGACTAACTTTACAAGCACCAGTTGATAAAAACGTCTCTTAAAATTTTTTGAAATCTTCAAAAGAAATATTAGCCTCTCCTTTTATCGGCGTTATAAGATTGTACCAGCTTATTATTTCACCGTGGCTCGGCCCATCATGCCGTTATACGCCAACATGCTCTCAATATGGTATTGAAGCGTTAAGAAAATATGGTCCGTTGAAGGGTTTATGGCTTACTGTAAAACGTATCGCAAGTTGCAATCCCTGGGGTGGGCATGGACATGATCCCGTTCCCTGACTTGCAAAAAAAAGCTGCGATACTTCTACCGCAGCTCTTGATTTAATATTCAAAAAACATTAGGCTTTATCAAAATGCTCGCTAACTTTTTTCCAGTTCACCACATTCCAGAAAGCTTTCAAATAATCTGCCCTCTTGTTTTGATATTTTAAATAATAAGCATGCTCCCAAACGTCACAGCCAAGTATCGGCGTGCATTTGCATTCCGCCACATCCATTAAAGGATTGTCCTGGTTAGGCGTCGAACAAATAGCAAGGCTGCCATCTTTAACCCCAAGCCATGCCCAACCGCTGCCAAATCTTGTAGCGCCGGCAGTATTAAATTTCTCCTTCATCTCGTCAAAGGATCCAAAGGCTTTATCAATTGCCTCGGCTAATTTGCCATCGGGATTACCGCCGCCATTGGCCGATAATATTTCCCAAAAAAAGCTGTGATTCCAATGACCGCCGCCATTGTTACGAACGGCAGGGCTTATAGATCCAGCATTTTTAAGTAATTCTTCTAAAGACTTGTCTTCATTTTCAGTGCCTGTAACTGCTTTATTCAGATTGTCCACATATCCCTGGTGATGTTTATCGTGGTGTATTTGCATGGTTTCTTTATCAATGTTTGGCTCCAACGCATCAAAGCTGTAAGGCAGAGCCGGTAGTGTAAATGCCATAATATTAAGTTTAAAGGTTTAAAATTTAAATGATTACAAAATTACTTTCAATTAGTTGCAATAATCAGAAGCAGCGGTAATTATTCCCCATTGCGAAACTAAAAGTAGTCCGGCAATTAATTTCACAAACATTACGCCACACATTGTAAAGATTTTTTTTAACCTTACATACATGGCTACAAGATTTCCGGGATCATCGCTTAGACTTGAAAAAGTCTTTCATCAATGAGGCACATTCTGGTGAGCAGACTCCGGGAATTACCCCGGTTTTTGGATGAAGCGGGTTTAATCTTTTTTGTGCTTCTACACCTGCCACTGCAGAAAGGCCGCCATGCTTGGGATCTTCGGCGCCATAAACTACCGTTCCGATCTTGCTCCAATATAGTGCACCGCAACACATAGTGCAGGGTTCAATAGTAACGTAAATGGTAGCATCTGGTAAATATTTCGATCCGAGATAATTAAATGCGGATGTAAGAGCGATTATTTCTGCATGTGCTGTTGAATCATTAAGCATTTCCACCTGGTTGTACCCCCGTGCAATTATTTTATTCTGCATCACGATGATTGCACCAACCGGCACTTCATCTGCATCAGCAGCCCTCTGTGCTTCTCTCAAAGCCTGTTTCATATAGTGCTCATGATCCATAATCGGAACTTTACTTTTCCCGCTTTAGCTGATTTTTTTTCGACGCTTACTGCTACCTTGTCAAACAAATTTAGTTGATATGAGCAATCCTGTTTCAAATGTTCAAACTCTCCGTGATTTTTATGATAGCGGCTCGACACTTTCGTACGGGTTCAGAAAAAAACAGTTAGAGTTGTTGCTTAAGTCTGTGCTACAACATGAAGACGATATAGCGAATGCTTTACATTCAGATTTAAAAAAAAGTAAGGAAGAAGCGTGGACCACTGAAACGGGCTTGTTGGTAGCGGAAATAAAAAATGCTCTTAAACATCTACACAAATGGATGCGGCCAAAAAAAGTTTCATCAGGCCTGGTAACATTCCCTTCATCGGCACATATTTATCGCGATCCTCTTGGAGTTGTTTTGATAATCGCGCCATGGAATTATCCTTTGCAACTTCTGTTAATTCCTCTCGTGGGTGCGATTGCCGGAGGTAATTGCGCAGTACTAAAACCATCTGAACTGGCGCCTGCCACCGAACAATTAATTGCAAAACTTATCGATGAAATATTCCCTGGCAATTATATTAAAGTAATCACCGGCAGCGGCGCTGAAGTGGTGCCTGAGTTGATAAATAATTTTCACTTTGATCATATTTTTTATACCGGTAGCACAGCGGTTGGGAAAGAAATATATATGCTCGCGGCAAAAGATTTAGTGCCGGTTACGCTCGAACTTGGCGGTAAAAGCCCTTGCATTGTATATGATGATGCAGATATTAAAGTTGCCGCGAAACGAATTGTGCTGGGAAAATTTTTGAATGCCGGTCAAACATGTATTGCACCTGATTACCTGCTTGTTCATTCATCAGTGCGTGATAGCTTATTGGAGGAAATAAAAGCTGCCATCCAAAAATTTTATACCCAAGATCCGTCTTCCAGTAATGACTATGGTAAGATCATTAATACCTCACGTTTTAGAAAGTTAACTGGATATTTTGAAGGCGCTACCATATTTTATGGAGGCAGAACTGATGAGGAAAATTTATTTATCGAACCAACAGTTCTCACCGAAGTTGCTTTGGACGATAACATAATGAAAGAAGAAATTTTTGGGCCGATCCTTCCCGTTATGTCATTTAGTAGTACCGAAGAAGCGATGCATATAGTAAGGCAAAATGAAAAGCCATTATCATTTTATCTTTTTACAAAAAATAAAACAGTTGAAAAAGAATGGCTGCAAAAAGTTTCGTTTGGTGGCGGATGCATTAACAATACAGTTTGGCATTTCGCCAATGACAAATTTCCTTTTGGTGGTGTCGGTAAAAGCGGCATCGGCGCCTATCACGGCGAAAATACTTTCAACGTTTTCACGCATTCAAAACCCGTATTGAAAACTTCTACATGGCTCGACCCCGACTTAAAATATCCGCCTTTTAAAGGAAAAATAAAATGGTTTAAGAAGCTGATTGGATAAAACAAGATTGTCTTTTCAGGAAATAACATTCACCGGACTACCATCAATAAAAGCAGCTAAATTACTTACAGCAATATTCATCAATCTTTTTCTTGCTTCTTTGGTTGCCCAGGCAATGTGCGGAGTTATGATACAGTTTTTTGCCTTGAATAACGGATTGTTTTTTTCAGGCGGCTCAGTGGAAAGAACATCAATACCTGCTCCTGCTATCACATTATTATTTAAGGCATCTGCAAGATCTTCATCAACTATTATTGGTCCTCTTGAAGTGTTTAGAATAAATGCAGAGGGTTTCATTTTCTTAAGATTGTCTTTATTGATTAACCCTTTTGTCTCCGGCACCAAAGGAGCATGAATGCTTACTACATCTGAGTTTTTTAAGAGACCATCTATGTCTTCCCATTTAAAATTTGATCTTTTTGATTGATCAGTTTGAGTTCTGCTCGTTGCAATTATATTCATCCCAAAAGCTGTAGCAATATCCCCAACCTTTTGGCCTATATTTCCAAAGCCAATAATGCCCATTGTCTTACCGGATAGTTCTATTAATGGAAAATCCCAAAATGAAAAATCTTTGGAGGATGACCATCTGCCATTTTTTACAGCTTCATTGTGCTCCTGCACATGCAGGCAAAGCTCCAATAGTAAAGCAAAAGTTAGTTGCACCACAGAGTCAGTTCCATAGCCGGGCACATTGCATACCATTACTCCTTTTTGTTTCGCAGCATCTATGTCAACAATATTATAGCCCGTGGCCAATACGCCAATGTATTTGAGTTTCGAAAGATTGGAAATTGTTTCTGCATTGACGGGCGATTTATTAGTGAAAACTATTTCTGCGTCTTGCAATCTTTCAACGACTTCATTTTGATTGGTCCGGTCGTAAACTTTCAAATCGCCAAGTTGTTCAAGAGTGGTCCATGAAAGATCACCGGGGTTTAATGTATAGCCATCTAAGACAACAATTTTCATAAAATTATAACTGATTTGTTTGCGGTATTCTGCTTTTGTCACCAACCCGCTTCATAATATAAACGACTACTGAAATTACAATTGCTAACAGTAAGAGATAAATAAACCCGCCTGACGTATCATTTACAATAACTTTTGCAGATGGATTTGTTTTTAAATAAGAAGGTGTTAACCATTTTAAAAAGTAGGCTTGCGCAAAAACAATCAGGGAAATAAAAAAGAGCATAATAAAACTATGCTTCACCGTAAAACGGAATAGATCCGATTCACGTCCTACAAGATTTCCTGCTGCCGCAGCCACAGCAATTGATTGTGGCGAAATCATTTTTCCAACAACACCACCGGAAATATTTGCGCCGACGGTTACTACCGGATCAACTCCAATCGCATTTGCGGTTGCCGCCTGCAACTTGCCGAAAAGCGCATTGGACGAAGTATCAGAGCCTGTGATAAATACACCGAGCCAACCAAGAAGCGGGGCAAATAAAGGAAACAAAACGCCTGTCGCCGCAAGTGTTTCAGCTAAAGTGATCGTGATGCCTGAATCGTTTAAGATGTATGCAAACGCAAGAACGGATGCTATAGTTATAATTGGAAATTTTAATTGCTTCACCGTTGTTGCGAATACTTTTAATCCTTGTTTAAGGCTAAGCCCAACCATTGGTATTGACACAATTCCTGAAATTAAAATTGCTGTTCCGGCAGCAGATAAATAATTCAATTTATAAATGTGGGGAATCAATTGATTGTTATGATCGACAATTGCATTGTGTAAGATGGGTATTGCAAATTCTACAGAGCCATATTGATTTAATATTTGTTTTACAGGTTGCAGTCCCCATGCAATAATGATGATGGTAAGCATGATAAAAGGTGAAAATGCGCGAACGATCTCACCAGTTGTGTAATTTATATTGGTATTAATAGTTGCTGCAGGCTCATGATGAAATCGCCATATAGTTTTAGGCTTCCAAAATTTAAGAAAAACTGAAAGGCAAATGATGGAGCCAACTCCCGCGATTACATCCGGCAGCGCAGGCCCTAAAAAATTTGAAATACTCCATTGAAGCAAAGCAAATGATAAACCGGATACTGCAATTGCAGGCAATACTTCTTTCGTCTTTTTTAATCCACACATTATGAGGACCAGATAAAGGGGTAGTAACAATGATAAAACAGGCAATGTTCTTCCGACCATTTTTGAAATGGCCAGTTCCGGTATCGAGGTAACCTGCGAAGCAACCGTAATAGGTATGCCGATTGAGCCGAATGCGACCGGTGCCGTATTTGCAATAAGGCAGATGCCTGCAGCATAAAGCGGATTGAATCCAAGCCCGACGAGCATGGCTGCAGTAATAGCTACAGGAGCGCCAAAACCTGCAGTGCCTTCAAGAAAAGAGCCAAAGGAAAAAGCAATCAGCAACGCCTGTATTCTTCTGTCGGGTGTTATGGAAGCCATGAAATGTTTGATCACTTCAAACTGGCCGCTGGTGATTGTGATATTAAATAAGAACATCGCGGGAATAATAATCCAGCAGATAGGAAACAACCCATACAATGCTCCGTTAAGAGTCGATAAAAGTGCAAGTGGCACGGGCATTCTGTAAACAAATAAAGCAATTGCAATGGCAATGACCGTAGCGATAATACTCGCCTTGTAGCCCTTCATCTTTCTTACGATGAGTGCCCAAAAAATAAATGCAACAGGTATAATGGCAACAATAGCTGAAAGCGGAAGGTTTTTTAGCGGATCAATTATTTGCTTCCATTCCATTCACTATTATTTATACCTTTTATAAATGTATACGCCTGAGGCGGGGCGCCAGGAAGTGCATTAATATCCATGCTAACAGGTAGGCACAGCCGCATATGATGAACATAATAT
>JBDTVF010000119.1:0-9942 GCA_040007325.1 Ginsengibacter sp.
TCAACAAGGTATTGATCCCTGATTATTTTTATCAACTGACCATTATTCAATTCGGGAATCAATATGATCTCGAAATTCTTTAAGATTTCCCCAAGGTTTTTTGGAAATGGTCTTACGTAGCGGAGATGAACATGGGATACTTTAATGCCCTCGGTTATCAGATCAAATACTGCACTTTTGATTGCCCCGTATGTGCTACCCCAGCCAAGTATCAATATCTTACCTTCATCAGCGCCATTATCTATTTTTTGTTCCGGGATATCGTCTGCAATTTTATCAATCTTCTGTTGCCTGATTTTAACCATTAACTCATGGTTTTCAGGATCATAACTAACATTTCCGGTTATGTTTTGTTTCTCGAGCCCGCCCACTCTGTGTTCTAAGCCTGCATATCCCGGAACAGCCCATGGCCTTACAAAATTTTCATCCCGCAAATACGGTTGAAAAACTTCTTCATGATGGCCGAGTTCTGTTTTAAAACTAACCTCTATAGGTGGCAAGTCTTTAGCTTCCGGGTATTTCCAGGGTTCAGCGCCATTAGCTATATAGCCATCGCTTAAGAAAATAACCGGGGTCATATGTTGAACTGAAATGCGCACTGCTTCATATACAGCCATAAAACAATCGCTGGGGGTAGAAGCTGAAACTATCGGCATAGGACACTCGCCATTTCTACCATAATACGCCTGTAACAAATCGCTTTGCTCAGTTTTGGTGGGTAATCCTGTAGACGGACCTCCTCTTTGAATATTACAAATAAGCAACGGTATTTCAAGCATCACTGCAAGCCCCATAGCCTCAGCTTTTAAGGCCATCCCAGGTCCGCTGGTTGAAGTCACTCCAAGACTTCCCCCATAGGCAGCACCGAGAGCTGCGGTAATGGCGGCAATCTCATCTTCAGCCTGGAATGTTTTAACCCCAAAAGATTTATGCTTGCTAAGCTCATGAAGAATATCGCTGGCAGGTGTTATAGGGTAAGATCCTAAAAATAATTGAAGACCACTTTTTTGAGAAGCAGCTATAAGCCCGTAAGCAACCGCCTGGTTGCCCATAATGCTCCGGTAATTACCCGGCGGCATCTTAGCTTTCTCAACTGAATACCGGGTAGTGAACGTTTCTGTAGTATCGCCATAATTATATCCAGCCTTTAGAACTTTAATATTGCTGTTAAGTATATCTGGCTTTTTAGAAAATTTATCCGTTAAAAATTGAATGGTATTGTCGAGGTTGCGATTGTACATCCAATAAAGAAAGCCAAGCACAAACATATTTTTTGCCCGGTCTTTCTCCTTGATACCCATTTCAAATTCCTTCAATGACTCTCTGGTAATTTTTGTAACATCTATCTTAATTACCTCATAACTATCAAGACTGCCGTTTTCCAATGGATTTACTCCGTCAGGATAATTAGCAAGCCGAAGGTTTTTAGCATCAAAGCCATCCACGTTGGCGATAATTTTTCCGTTCTTTTTTAAATCTTTAAGATTGGTCTTCAGCGCGGCAGCATTCATTGCAACTAATACGTCGCACATATCTCCAGGAGTGAAAATTCTGTCGCTTGAAAATCTTAACTGGAAACCACTTACGCCAGGCAGCGTTCCTTGTGGTGCTCTTATTTCGGCGGGGAAATCGGGAAAAGTGGCCAGGTCAATGCCAAGCAATGCGGTGTTGTTGGTAAATTGTGTTCCCGTAAGCTGCATTCCGTCTCCGCTATCACCTGCAAACTTTATCACAACGTCCTTTAAGACCTCTTCTTTAATATCCATTTTTCATTTTAGTTCCTTACAAATTTAAAAAGTTTAAACGTGAAAACATCATTTGTTTTTAGGCTATTAAAATTTAAAAAAATATTACAATCCTACATTTAGGTAAATGATAACATTAGCAAATGAATGGAGCATTAAAAAAATTAAATAATAGACTTACTAATCGAATGTTAATTTATTTATAAGTGAGTTTCTTTGTGTAATTATAAGTAATGTAATAATGCTAAAAGACAAGGCGCAAGATTTCAGATATTTTTTTTTCAGTCAATACCTGGCAGACGGCGTGCGTGTAACTATCGAAATTCTTTTGCCGGCTTTTGTTTTTGCACAATTCGGAATGTTGACTACAGGTATATCCATTTCGCTGGGTGCTTTGTGTGTAAGTATCGCTGATGCTCCGGGGCCGGTAGAGCATAAGAGAAACGGAATGCTTTATTGCAATTTGATCATCTTTCCAATGGCTTTGATCACCGGTTTATTGAATCATAATATTTTTTCATTAGGAATACTGATTCTTTTGTCTTCCTTCTTCTTCACTATGCTTACAGTCTTTGGTAACCGCGCAAATTCAATAGGGACGGCTGCGTTACTCATTCTTATTTTGCAAATGTCATCTGTTTCTCCTTTTGTAGAAACTTTTCGCAACAGCTTATTTATATTGGGCGGTGGTGTATGGTACATGGCGATTGCATTACTCTTCTACCGCTTAACACCATACCGGCCTGCGCAACGTTCACTAGGCAATTGTATCCATGACACGGCCAAATTTCTTCGAATAAAATCAGCACTTTTCGCAACCGATACTGATCTTGATGCAGCATATCGCCAGCTCGTGGACCAGCAGGTAGTAGTAAATGAAAAACAGGATGCCATGCGGGAGCTTCTATTTAAAAATCGCGAACTATTAAAAGAATCTACCACAGTAGGCCGAAAACTCGTAATAACTTTTGTTGATGTGGTTGACTTGTATGAAAGGATCATGGCCAATTGGTATGATTTTGACGTGTTGCGAAAAAGATTTGGAAGTAGCGGAATACTTGATGGGGTGGCAACTATTATGGTTGGCTATTCTGAAGAGCTTGACCGCATTGGACAGGCAATTCAATCTAACTCCTACTATACCAGGCAATACGATTTTACCGCTGAACTCGAAAACCTGAAAAACAAAATAACAGCATCCAACGAGGAAGGCAACAGCAATTTTATTCTTCGAAAAGTATTGGTCAACATTCGAAAGCTTGATGGCCATATTTCTGATATCCTCAACTACTTTGATGAAAGAAACCAGGCAGGCCGAAAGATTCGCACACCTTTAGAATATTCAAGATTTGTTTCTCATCAGCAAATAGATGCAACGGTTTTCAAAAATAATCTCACACTGGAGTCATCGGTATTCAGGCATTCATTGCGAATGATGATCACCTGCGGCTTAGGATTTACTATTTCAAAACTGATAAGCTATGGTCACCACAGTTACTGGATCTTACTGACCATTGTCATTATTCTTAAACCTGGATTTAGCTTAACTAAGCAAAGAAATTTCGAAAGATTTACTGGCACACTGATAGGAGGAATTGCCGGCATCCTGATTATTTCGTTTATTCATGACCGTATAGCGCTTTTTATCATCATGGCTTTTTTCATGATAGGCACCTACACTTATGTAAGGGTAAAATATATTTTAATGGTGATCTTTATGACACCTTACCTATTGATACTTTTTAACTTCCTTGGCCTGGGAATTTTAGATGTAGCCGGAGAACGTTTACTCGACACCGCGATAGCATCTATACTTGCTTTTATGGCGAGTTATTTTCTTTTTCCCTTTTGGGAATCGAAACAATTGCCTGGTTATATGGCCAGTGTGTTAAAAGCAAATCTTGACTATCTACAAATACTTTCAGATACACTTTGTGGCAAGAAGAGCTCCTCATTGGAGTATAAATTGGTAAGAAAAGAATTGTTTATAAGTACTGCTAATCTTGCTGCGGCTTTTCATAGAATGCTGAGTGAGCCAAAAAGCAAACAGAGACACACCCGGGAAATTTATGAATTTGTGGTTTTAAATCATGTGCTTTCATCAAACATTGCTGCTCTTACGGCAAGTCTCCCTACGGATAATCCCATAACGTACCCGAAAGAAATTTTTCAGCCCGTGAAACGATCGGCAACCATTCTTGAACAGTCGCTACATCAGCTTGATAATACTTATGAAAAGAAATTAAGTAACAAGGTTACTATTCAGCAATCAGAAATAACAGCTACAACTGATAAGAATCTCGCCGGGCAGTTAGACTTTATCTATAAGGTGACTTCAGACATTGGAAAGGTTACTAATATAATTGCAGGATAATTCTTCGATAATTAGATTTTCACTATTGCGTTTTTATTGAATACATACAAAAGTAAATTAGCAGTTACTGTCCTTTGAATTAATAATAATTAAAAGTGTCTTTTCAATATTATTTATTTATTTTCCATTATCCTTTTTAACTAATGCTTGTACATGAATCATCTACACTCCCTTGACTACATTGTCTTCTTTATTTATTTTATAGTTGTAGTCGGTTATGGTTATTGGGTTTATCATCGTAAAATGTACCACCAGAGCAGGACTGGAGAAATGGATTCAAAAGATTTTTTTCTTGCTGAGGGCTCACTCACGTGGTGGGCTATTGGGGCATCTCTTATAGCTTCTAATATTTCCGCAGAGCATTTTATAGGTATGTCAGGATCAGGTTTTGCATTAGGCCTTGCAATATCAAGTTATGAATGGATGGCATCCGCAACATTAATCATCGTTGCAATTTTCTTTATTCCAATTTATTTAAAGAATAAGATCTTCACGATGCCACAATTTTTATCCAAGCGTTACAATGATACCGTTAGTACCGTGATGGCAATCTTTTGGCTATTGGTATATGTATTTGTCAATCTCACGTCGATCATTTATCTCGGTGCGCTTGCTGTAAACTCTATTTCAGGAATCAGCTTTACATGGTGTATGATAGGCCTGGGAATATTTTCAATCGTAGTAACCTTAGGTGGCATGAAGGTAATCGGTTATACAGATGTAATACAAGTGCTTGTGTTAATAATGGGCGGACTTGTTACTTGTTATCTCGCTCTAACATTAGTTTCTGAACACTTTGGCTATGGAAAAGATATTATTAAAGGGCTTAGTATAATAAAAGCTAAAGCCCCGGAACATTTTCATATGATATTAGATAAGTCAAATCCTTACTATAAAGATATTCCAGGCTTATCAGTTTTAATTGGAGGCATGTGGATCAACAATCTTAACTACTGGGGATGCAATCAATATATTACCCAACGTGCATTGGGTGCAAGCTTGCCCACTGCCCGAAAAGGAATTCTGTTTGCAGCGTTTCTAAAATTGCTGGTGCCCGTGATTGTTGTTATACCGGGCATTACTATGTTCGTGATGTACCAGAACGGCATGTTCCATACAGAAATGGTGGATGCAGCGGGAACTATTAAGCCGGATCATTCTTATCCTACACTTATGAATCTTTTACCGAATGGACTAAAGGGTCTTGCCTTTGCAGCACTCACTGCGGCTATCGTTGCTTCACTAGCTGGCAAGGCAAACAGCATTTCCACCATATTTTCGTTAGATATTTACAGGAAATTTTTTGATAAAAACGCAACGGAAAAGAAACTGGTAAAAACCGGGCGCATTACAATTGTAATTGCTATGATATTAGCGACGCTTGTTGCACCGGCTTTAAAAAATCTTGACCAGGCTTATCAATTTATACAGGAATACGTTGGGTTTATTTCTCCCGGAGTTTTATCAATTTTTCTACTGGGCTTTTTTTGGAAACGGACTACATCTGCCGCTGCGCTTACTTCGGCAATATTGACGATACCTCTTTCAACATTTTTAAAGTTTCTTCCAAACTGGACCAATGGCGCTTTTCCTGATATTCCTTTCATGAACAGAATGGGATTAGTATTCGTTATTCTGATGCTGTTGATGATAGTAATGAGCCTTGCCGATAGGCGGAGTAAAGACAATCAACAAGTTATTGAAATAGATACTAAAATGTTCCGGTGCTCTCCGGCATTTATAATAGGATCAACGGTGATAGTGGGAATACTTGCTGCGCTTTATACAATTTTTTACTGAAAAAAATTGCATCAGGCTTATCCAACTTGAGGCCGGAAACTAGGGTAAGCTAATCGTCATCATCTTTTCGGTATTTTTTTGGAATTGTCATGTTTTGTGGATAAGCTTCGTCTCCTTTTGCGGCAAACCATAGAATCCTGTTGAGAAGATCATCGTTGCCATTATCAATCTCGTTGAGCTTATGCGAAGCAGAAAGAAGTGAATATTCTTTAGCCTTGCCCGTTAGTGCCGCGCTACCTTGATTCATTTTATCTATTGGTATATTATTTTTTACCGCGGTAAAAGTTTCTTTACCATTCTTTCTACCAAAGCATTCAAACATAGGAAGTGCCGTAGCATCCATTACATTCATTGGTGGTATGCCCAAAATTTGCTCAATAGTGCGAACGATACACGTCTGGTTATAGTTGGTATGTATTGTTTTTTTCAATTGTGAATACGAGCTTATCACAAAGCCGGTAGTTCGATAAGCAGATATATGATCCCATCCTGATTGCGAATCATCCTGTGTCACAAAAACCACCGTAGAATCCCAGAAACGGCTCCTGGTAAGCGCTTCAATAATTCGTCCAAGAGCAAAATCGTTATCAGCTACCATAGCTTCCGGCGTAGGAAATCCCGGCGATAATCCTGCGGTATGATCTGCAGGTAAAGCAAGTATCATCAACTGGGGTAACTGATCACCTGGCTTTGATTCAATTTCTTTCAATTCTTTTATAAATGCATCTGCACGTATCTGGTCGGCAAAATGCTGTCCCTGGTAACATGGATAAGATGGCGACATAATAGGCCGCACTCTTGAGATGGTACTCTTGTTTGTAAAATCTATGAGTTTCCCCTGCTGCCTTGATTCATAAATTTCTTTCCATCCTATGCCTTTAGGCCATATAGGGGAACAAGCTTCCCCATAAATTCTTACTGTTTTACCATGGTCTAATGCATTGTTCCAAAGAAAACCTTCCTTATTATAAACCATCGCATCTGCTAACACATGCGGGTAACTGCGAAACCAGGCACGAACATTTTTTTCTATGTAATCTGTTACAATGGCGGCATCCGTCCATGAGTGACCTTCCGCACTGGATTTTCCGGACACATAATAATTATCCATCAGTAAAAATTGCTTTGCTAATAAATGCTGGTTGGGTGTAATATTTTCACCATAGATACACAAAGGTTTCATACCATCTCCTTCTGCTACATCGCCCATCACCTGGTCGTAAGTCTTATTTTCTTTAATAATATAAACGACATGTTTAAATACCGATGGCTCTCCAATGCGCTCTGGAATAGGTTTAGCTGCAATATTATCCCGCGGCAGGAGTTTTGAAAGCCTGGTCCTGAAAAGCAGGTTGGCATTTTTTACACGTTCCGTATAATTATCAAGTTTGTCTTTACCAGGCAACGGAATTATTGAAATCGTGGCTTCCTGCTGATGCGCTTGATATTTTTCATCGGTAGAAGCTCTTGCTCCTTCCCCTTCAAGATTTGCAACAAACAGCTTTTCGTTGTTCAATGCAAGACCTCCCGGATAAGCTTCTGTTGGAATAAATCCTGCCACATTGCTTTCTCCTGTTCCTGCCGAAGAAGTGCTTTTTCCCAATTGAACCACCGCAACAGCATTGTCCATTCCATTAGCAACATATAGCACCGTATCGCTATTGTCTATCGCAAGTGCATTTGGCGAATCGCCTATATATGATATGTCAATGTCATTTAATTTTACGGAGATTGTTTGCACTACCTGATCATCTGTTGTTCTTATCACAGAAACGTTATCACTATTTCCATTAGATACATAAACATACTGTTGGTCGTGGCTTATAATAATGGCATTAGGATGCAGCCCGGTTTCAATTTCAGATAGAATTTTTCCTGAAGCCAGGTCAATTACAGAAACAGTTCCTCTTGATGTAGCGCCTGTTCTATGATCTATATAAGCACTGCCGTACGGGACGCCAGCTGTTTCCCGCGTTGTATCCTTTGGCACCGGACCAGCCCAATTTGTAACGTATGCTTTGCCAGAAGACAATGTGATTCCAAAAGGTGCCATACCTGTTGCTGCCGTCCAAACAATTTCTTTATCACTCAGCCTCATTTTACATAGCTGACTGTTCCCGTTTAGCACAACGTACATATAGTATTCACCATTCTCTTTATTAAGAGCAATGTCATTAGGCAAAGCCATTGAAGCCGGCGCGACTGCACTAAAGATAAACGCATCTCTGATTTCCGTTTTGGCACCATTCCAAACAGCATCCATTATGTATGAAGCATGCGTGGCAGGACTTGAGGCTCCCCAATAAATATGTGTTAGATCATCCCGCCTGAGTACTTTAAGGCCGGAATATGTACTCATAAGTGTCTTATAAGAATCCTTTGACGTGTAATCAAGATGAAAAATCAATTCATTTGTTTGAACATCGAAAAAAGCGATACCGTAGCGGTCCTCGACAACCAAAGTTTTTCCGCCGGGGAGCAAAGCGCAATCAAGGCTATGATTTTCCAACGTTGGCTTTCCATAACGTATAACAGTACCCGCAGCATCAATTATCCTGTTGTACGGAAGTAATATGGTCTTATTATCTACAGCTAAAGTTGATGCATCATAGGGACTTTGGTAGTCATCCGGCGTGACCGTTGTTTTATATATTTTGGATGTGGTGCATGATGACAGGGATAGCATCCAAAGAGAAAATAGAAAAATAGAAATTGAAGTCTTATGGTTTATTTTTAGTAATGTCATTATTAAGGTGAGCACATAAAGATGATAGAATTGATTCCTTAAGAATGCAATTTCCGGCAATACGACCGTATAACCTACAAAACATACAACAGGATTATTTAAAATTAAGTCGGGTTAATACTGGAAAATGATCAGAAGGAAATTTGCCATAATAGGTGTCCGTTAGTATACCCCATTTATTTACATTAAAATCTTTGGTCGTAAAAATATGATCAATAACTTCTTTACTTGGTTTAGCATCACCAAAGCTGTTGAACGATGCATTGCTCGCATAAGGAAATTGCACCTGGTCGTATGTATCTTTTAAGAACCCTGAATTAGCAATGGTAAGATACCACTCACTGGAAGCAGATCCATTAAAATCCCCGGTAAATATTACAGGCTCATTGCCCGCAATGCTCTTTATCTTTTGCAAGATAAGCTTGCTGCTTTCTTTACGTGCTACTAAACCCTGGTGATCATAATGTACATTAAAAAAATAAAATTTTTTACCGCTCTTTTTAGTTTGCAGGTAAACCCACGAGCAAATGCGGTTACAACACTTCGCATCCCAACCGAGTGATGGTTTGTCCGGCGTTTCTGAAAGCCAAAAATCTCCTTTGTTCAATAATTTAAACTTGTCTGTTTTATAAAAGATTTCAGAATGCTCTCCTTTGTCGATCCCATCATCTCTTCCAATACCGTATCGTACGTACTGTGGAAGCGCACTACTAATATCATCTAATTGATTTTTTAATCCCTCCTGTGTTCCTAAAATATCAAAATTATGAAAGCGAATAAGCGCGGAAACAATGGGAGCACGTTGCTCCCATCCATTTCCATTTACCGAATCATTTTTATTATCATACCTCAAATTGTATGTGCCAATAATCATATCCTGCGCATATGTGGAATGTGCTGCCAACATGCAAAAGGCAAGCAAAAAGAAACATCGTAATTTCATAAAATCTATTGAAGTATTATCTCTGTAGACAGTTTGTCAATTTGTAATATCAACAAACTAATATTTAAAAAGCGAAATGAAACAGGATAGTTCTTCCTATCTATGTTTATTAAACCAGATATACTTTTTTATTAAAATTTCAATGACGAAGGCAAATATTTTTCAACAAGCTTTTCGTAGTAAGGTTTTAATTTTTTCCAGTCCGGCGGCTCAGGATTTTTAGAATAGAGATCATAAGGGTTGAACAGCTTTACCCATTTAAGCATTTCACGGTCGTGATCGTCGAGCAAATAATCATATTCTCCCTCGCGATGCCATGCGTAAAAAGAGTGAT
>JBDTVF010000120.1:0-9932 GCA_040007325.1 Ginsengibacter sp.
TTAAAAAAAATTAGTTTTACAAGGTACCAAATTTAGGGGTTTGAATGTTTCGTCCTTTATAGCAAAGCGCATCGCTTTCAACCGGAAAAAGACTTTTTCACGATTTATCATCGGGCTTGCGATTACCGCTACCATGATAAGCGTAGCTGTGATGATAGTTGCACTCAGCTTTGTTAACGGTTTCCAAAATGTTATCAGCAATAAGGTTTTTAGTTTCTGGGGACACATACGTGTACAACAAACCGTGGTAGCGCAGGCAAACATTGCTGAAGAATCACCCATCCAGCGAAATGACACACTGGAACAATTTTTACGCAATATCCCTGAGGTAAAAAGCGTGGAGCGGTATGCTACCAAATCAGCCGTTATAAGATATAAAGATGATATAGAAAGTGTGCTGATGAAAGGCATAGACAGCAGCTTCGATTTTAACCGCATCAGTTCATTTTTAGTCAAAGGCAACTGGATATCTTTTGCTGATAGTGGCTATAGTAAAGACATTGACATATCGCAATACACGGCAAACCAACTGGAAGCAAATGTAAACGACAGCGTCATCATACTTTTTATTCAAAGTGATGGTAGCCAGCGTGCACGCAAATTGCGTATTGCCGGTATTTATAAAACCGGGATTGACGAGTATGATCATAACTTCTGTCTCGGCGATATTAAATTAATACAGCGTCTGAATGACTGGTCAACAGATGAAATAGGTGGCTACGAACTTTTTTTGAAAGATTACACCAAAACTGATTCGGTGAATAATTTAATATTTGATTCAGATGCGTTGCCTGGACGCTGGTACAGCAAAACGATACAGGAGATCTATCCAAATATTTTTGACTGGCTAAATTTGCAGGGACGTATCAAAAGTATTTTATTGGGCATTATGATGGTAGTAGCAGTTGTGAATCTTATCACCTGTCTAATAATACTTGTATTGGAACGCACAAGAATGACCGGCATACTGAAAGCACTTGGCGCAACAAATTTTACCATTCAAAAAATATTTATTTACAATACCACATTTATTGCGATCACCGGCATAATCGCCGGAACAATTCTTGGTCTGGGGATATGCTATCTCCAGGAAAAGACCGGCTTTATCAAATTAGATGAAGAGGCTTACTTTATGGATGTGGCTCATGCAGACGTAGTATGGTGGCAGGTTGTTGCTGTTGATGCTGCCACGTTAGTCATTTGTTCTGTGATGCTGATTATTCCATCTCTGTTGATTAGAAAGATACAACCGGTAAGAGCGATTGAATTCAGGTAATTCGATTGGCTAACTTAAGTCTGCAGTAACATGCGACAAAATAATTCCCGTTGCAACTGCAGCATTTAATGATTCGGCGTTGCCATATCTCGGAATTGTTATATGATTTTTTGAAAGACTTAAAAGCTCTTCACTTATACCCCTTGATTCATTTCCAATTAAGATAAACCCTTCTTTTACGGTTCCGACTTTGGCAAGTTTGGTTCCGGATAGTGTGGCTGCATATACATTAATGCTGCGTTGATTTAAAAGAAAAACTTTAATATCTGTGTAAATAATATTAACCCTGCCGAGGCTTCCCATCGTAGCCTGCACAACCTTCGGATTATAACAATCCACGCAGTTGTCACTGCAAACAATATTTGCTACTGCAAACCAATCTGCAATCCTGATGATACTGCCCATATTACCCGGATCGCTTATGTCATCAAGAAGTAGCGTTATTTTGTTATCGAACAGTAGATCATTTTTTACTTCTCTTTTATTAAAAACACCCACTACTTTATTCGCTGTTTTTAATAAAGAAATTTTCTTCAGGGAATCTTCATCGGATTCATATATCTCACCAAAAGATTTCTTTAATAATTGATCGTTTGTTAAAAGCCATGCGGGGTCCGCACATATAATTTTACAATCAAAAACACCTGATAACAAAAACTCTTCTACCACTTTAGGTCCCTCTGCGATAAAGGCATCCTCCTTATCCCTTAATTTTTTCTGGCTTAAACTTTGAATATATTTGACGATCTTTTTGGTCAACATGGCACGCTATTATGAATGGAACGGTTCCTTCTTTAAAATTTTCTTCCCTGGTTATCTTATTTATTGCATTAATCGTCGCAGCAGGCTGCTCGGGTCCAAAAAAATATTCGGGTTTTACGTTTATACGAAAATATCAAAAAAACAAACCTTTCATTTTTAAAAATAACATAAGACTCACCGCAGATAATATAGGCAGTGATGAGCGGGTTGTGATAAATTCGCGGCTTAGCACACAACTCGATGATAGTGCCAAAGTAAGAATAAAAGATGTTGCGTTCATACTTCATTACATTACCAAACCTCCCGCATTTGATACTATCAACATACAGCAGTCAGCCGACAATATGCGCACCTCAATGATGAATATTGGTTATTATCGCCCGAAAGTGATCTATGACTTTGATACTGTTTACAAGAAAAAAGGCAACCAGGAAAGGATCATTACGAATTACGATGTAATAGCAGGCAACCGCACGCTTATTGATACGCTTGCTTATCTCTTTACTCAACCTGAACTGGAACAACTCGCCATAAAGTCAAAAGGTAATTCTTTACTTCAAAAGAATAGTCCGGTTACCAAAAGTGCTATACTCGATGAATCCAATCGTCTTGTAACGCTTTACCGGAACAATGGCTACTATAAATTTACCGCTGATGAAATAAGGGTAACAGGTGATACATCAATCGCCGCACTTACGTCAGTTGCTGAAGACCCCTTTGAACAATTACGATTGCTTGCTGAAGCAAATGCGCAAAGAGACAAACCTACTATCAGGCTTGGCTACCAGCTAAATAATTCACCGGATACTACAAAGCTTTTAAAGTATTACGTCAATAACATTTATGTTTTACCCGACTATAAGCCAGGGGACAGCTATACAGATTCGTCATTGAAGGAGCGGGTATCGAGAGATTATACAACCCGCTATCACAAGAAATTATTTAAATTTTACCTGCCACGGAATAATTTATTACTGAAAAAAGGTGAAGTATACCGTCAGGATGATTTTTACAAAACGATCAATAACTTGTACAGGCTGGGAGTATGGGAGAGTCCGACCATTGACATTATTGAAAAAAAAGATACCAACCTGATAGACCTTGTCGTAAAATTAATACCAATAAAAAAATATGCATTCGAAGGAAACGTGGAGCTCAGCTATTCTGCTAATAATACAACGAGCAACATATCAGGTGCAAGTTCAGGTAACCTGGTGGGTGTTGCAGGTAATTTGAGTATCACCAACAGGAACCTCGCAAAGGAAGCCATAAAAATGACCCATTCAGTGAGAGTTGGGGTGGAATTCAACACGTCGAGGCGCAACACCAGCGGTACTTTCATCAACTCGAATGAATTGACTTATAGTAACAGCATCCTTTTCCCAAAGTTCATATTCCCTTTCAGCGCTTATAATCGTAAAAATTTAATCACAAAGCAGTCATTTATTAATACAAATTTTTCGTTGGTAAATAGAATAGACTTTTACGATCAGCAGATTATGAGCCTGGCGTACGGTTATAATTTCACCAATAATGAAAACCATATATGGACTATACGTCTTTTTAATTTTGACTATCATCGTCTTTACAACAGGTCTGCCAGATTCGACAGCACGCTGGCCAGGTACCCGTTTCTTCGTTACTCTTTTAATACAGCATTGGTAATGGGCGCAGGTGTCAGCTATAAAAATGCTCACGTAAATAAGAACAATCCTAAAGTGATCAATACATTAAAGGCCAACTTTGAAGAGAGTGGATTGCCATATGGACTACTTAAGCTCAAAAATAAAACCCCGGATAACGGTAATTTTTTTAATAAATACCTTAGAGAGTTTATTAAAACAGATGTAGAGTATACTTACACCATCAATCATCCCAAGTCTGCAATTGCATTTCGTGCCTTTGCCGGTGTAGGTATACCTTTTTCAAAAAATGATACCACGCTTCCTTTCTTTAAACAGTATTTCGGCGGAGGGCCTAATAGTATGCGGGGTTGGCCCGTAAGAGGAATAGGCGTAGGTGGCCAGGCACAGGCTCCTTATATTAATAATGCTTTATTTAATGATCGTACAGGAGATATCCAGCTTGAAGGCAATACAGAATACAGGTTTAATGTGGCCCCTTTATTTTCAAACGCCATACTTTTCAAGATGGCGCTGTTTGCCGATGTAGGCAACATCTGGAATTTCAAAAATACCAAACCTGACGGCAGCCCCGATACTACCCAATTCAAGTTTCAAAATTTGTATAAGCAGCTAGGAGTTTCATCCGGTGTGGGCTTTCGCTTCGATTTCAGCTATTTTCTACTACGCTTCGACGTTGGCTTCAGGTTTAAGCGGCCCGACATCCTTGAAAATGCGGGATGGCAAATTCCAGATGTCTCTTTACAACACCTTTTTGGCGCCGGTGATGTCAACAGGCAGTGGCGTTACGAAAACCTTAATGCTACTATCGGTATAGACTACCCGTTCTAAACATAACTGTTGCGTTATAATTGTTATTTCAACAATTATTTTACCAGCTTTTCAACAATGTGGAAAAACTATGCAAAAAAAACGTGTCATTTATACAATTAGTTCGTTATTAAATTTTGAAATGTCAAATTGAGGTGATAGTTTTGTGACACTTTAATACCTACTTAAAACAACTTACACTTTCCTCTTTCGCTACTTACCGATTTCTTCTTAATCCGCAACCTTATCAAAATCGCATCACCCTGAAGACACTTTTGCAAAATGCATGAGACTTTTTGATATTGCTATCCTTCAAATTTTAGTAAACTTTTCCCCTGATATTGAAAAACCAATTTCAAGGTGCTGTTATACGGCACCTTTTTTCATCTTCCGATAAATAATCTTATCGCAAACTCCACAGCCAGGTACATCAACGTAATAAATCACCCTCCATTCATTTACGGAAGCATTCCCTTTAATATTCACTTTCCGCTAATAGCGGTTTTTTTACCATTAAAAACGGTATTGTGCCATTTAATGTACTATGTATTGCATAGAACATGTTTTAAACTATATCTTTGTATTGTAATTAACGAAAACAATTTAAATTTAAAAAGATGAAAAAAACAATTAATAATACAAAAATTACTGTAACAGAATCACTTAAGAGAATATTATATGCATTCCAGGTACTTATAGTTGGTATTGCAATACCGGTACTGTTTTTCATGGGCGTGTCCACAAAAGCAGATCAGCGGAGAGAAAAAGAAACCGAAATGAGTGTCAGTACTCACGATTCAAAATTAACCGCTCAGACTACTTTGGGTATCCCGATAATCATTGAAATCTAATTGTCCTGACCTTAATGTAATCATTTATAAAAAAAAACATTTTAGTTTCTACGCTTTCAGCAATAACCTTTGCTTCAATGGCTCAATGCGATAAAGATGTTTTTTACAGCCCCACCAAAGCCGGAGTTTCCTGATTCGAACGGAACTGTCCAAAAAAACAGAGGAGACTCATGTGACGGTTCAAATTTCACTTAAGAAAATCACGCTGACTCACAATGACGATGTAAGTGATCAACTAACAGGGAAATTAAAAACTTCGAGTGTAATTGGTCTGATCCATTAAGCAAGGCAAAACGACATTTGAAACGGAGTTGTTAGAGTAAAGCGGTGATAAACGTAAAGATATCGTAAGTGTTGAAGGCGAGAAAGGCAAAACGATAATCCTGATCAACTTAAAAGAATGGAGACGCATGATCAGCATGAAACCAAATAGCCATAAGGAACCAAAATAAAATAGAATTGACACAGCTCGCTTCCCAGGAAGTTGGGCTGTGCGTTTTATGGGTTAAGGCTCTTTAGAGATTATAGCAAGTCGTTAAAGACTTTATATGTCACTACACTTTCGGCTACCACCCTTTTTCACAAGTTCTGCCCCACAACTTCATGGCCTCGTTATTATTTAAGATGTGTCCGTTCGCAGGATCGCAGTGTAAAGTGCTGCTGGTGCGTTGGGCAATATTTGCAAGATGGCAAAGTAAAACAGACTTTGCGCCAGTGTCAACCGGCAAGATAGTTTCCACGACTATTTACACCCATCACTGCTAATACCACTTTAGTGGATGGTGCTTTCCTTCCATAGATAGGAAAGTTAAGGATGGTAATGCCTGCTGTGGCGAATGCAGTGCCTTTCAAAATTTCTTCTTTCTATATTGAGAAATTTTTAATCGTAAATAGAGGTTGAAACAATTTCAATGCGGGAAATGGGATAGGAAATTTTTTGACTTAATTGAAGGATGATATCAGATTAACAATCGCATCCGGGTCCGCAGGATGAAACCGCTTCTATTAAAGGTTCGCTATTCAGTAAATCATCTTCGGATGCTTCTCGGACTTCATCAATAATTACATCGAAAGTAAAATCATCATGGGCTGACATTTCATTTACTTTTAACCTGATACTTTTTTTATCACCTGCTTCAAGGCCATACAATGAAGATTCGAGTGATGGTAAGATTTTCCCCGAACCATGAAGATATTGCACAGGTTTGCCATGCATATTCTCCTCAACAATTTCCCCGGCCATATTCTTCATAACATAGCGAAGCGACACCATGGCTTTATCTTGTATCTGCATGTTTTATTGAATAAAGATTGCGGACTTTGTTTTTACTTCTGAGCAACAAGATGCTGATTCTTCCATCTTATTATGCGGATTTGCCGGGCGAAGGTCAACCCCAAATGCACCTCCTTCATTAATAACAAGAGGCCCGAATGCAAATTCATAATTAAGATCGCCATCGGGATATACCCAGTATTTTTCTTTCACCTGCATGTGACAGCACTTCACAGAGTCTTTGCCATCACCTTGCCTTGTAAAGAGGTAATCATTCTCTGCCGATACTAATGGTATTTGCTGAAAAATAATGTACGCCTCCTTTTCCTCTGAACGGATATCAATGCCGATGTGATCGAGATAAGGCTGGTTTTCTTCTCTTCTATTTTTTTCATGCTGGGCAACAGGTATATGCGAAAAAATAAAATTTATACCATTGTCAAAGGCATATTTGATGTAGCCCTCGGCGCTATTTACAATTTCGCCATGATAAGATCTAAACATCCCGTGCGGCAAATCCCTGATATCATTTACATGAATATGAAAATGAATCGAACTTGCAGTAGTCAATTGTTTGCTAAATGGAAAGTGATCGGAACTTACTCCTGTTACTTTTGCCCCTTCTTCATTATTTATCAGTTGCTCAGTCAAAAGCAGAGAGGCAAGTTTTTTTAAAAGCACTTCATCAATCTTCATAAAAAGTATTTTAATTATTAAATTTTATAGTCAACAGTTTTACCTGACACTATCACTTTTTCAAGCGGCAGCTTTCCATATACCATTTTAATAGATGGCTTGCCGGACTTCAATGTCACAGTTCCAAAACCTGTCTCGGTTGAAAGGAAACTGGTGAAGTCACCCACTTTGGAATCGATATATAATGTTTTATCCACTGCATCATAACGCACACCCGTAAGTGCTTGCAAATATCCGTAGCTCGATAAAGCACGGGCGTACCAATGCCCGCATTCATATTCATTAAAAGGGTTTCTCACTTTTCCGTCGTAGCGGTTGCGGGAGGCCTTAAGTATTTCAAGACCCTGCTGCACATGTCCCATCAACATTAAATGCGAAGCCACCTGGTGCTCGATACCCGTCCATACTTCATCGCTGTAAACAAAGGGTAAAGAAAGCTTGCCGCCTTTTGGCCAGGTGCATAATAGCAAGCCTCCTTCATCGCCCAAGGCAAAGGAAGGCCGCTGCGGATTAGCATGCTCGCTTAAATTTTCTTTCAGGTTGTATTTATGTACAGCAAGTAAATGGCTTTTTATTTTTGCAACATCTATTATATCATCAAGGCCACACATCCTTCCAATCCATGCTCCCAAAACACCGTCCGACAGACATCCTTTTCCATATTGATATTTCGGTCCTTCTTTTTCTAAAAGATCTCTCGCTTCTTTTGAATATTCCCCGCCATACGATTTTTCTGTAGCAGGATTTTTTGCATTCAACCCTTCTACTTTTATTTTTTGAATAAAATATTCGCCGTCGTATAATTCAGTCTCGATCATTTTTTTCGCATTTGACAATAACTGTTCATATAGCGATACATCTTCATTTAAAAACTTTCCCATTTTACTTATGGCACTAAGTGCACCTATATAAAAACTCGTATGCATTCCATCGGGTCCCCAAAACTCTATATCATATGTATTATGATGCGGCTCTTCTATAACACCCTTATGACGCGGATCCCAGGTCTTAATGCAATAATCCATGCTCGTTTTCACCATGGGATACATTTTTTTCACCCATTCATTATTACCACCGATCCGCCACTCACGGTATACTTTCATAATACCACCTAACTGGCCATCGGCCGCTGAATGAAAATCGTGTGTGTTTGGCTGAATGGGAAGATTGGCTCTGAAATTCTGATGGCCTTCCTGATTTTGATTCTCGCAAAACTCGGTATGACGCAAGCTTCTTTCCAATGCAGGAAACAAATGCGGAATAGCCTGCGCATAATTCCACACGTGCGTGCATGATCCATGGCAGCAACCGGAGTTGTCTCCGCAACCTTCAAAGTTCCACAACCTGCCATCATATTGCCGCATAACGGTTGGTGACTTTAAAATCGTAAGGTTGGCCGCAACCGCTTCTACTACTTCGGGTGGTAATGTGCTTACATAGAAAGCGTCTGTAAAAAGCTGTGAATTCTTTTTAAGTTCATCATATTTTTCACTCCAATAGTTTGCAACTTCTTCAACGCTTGCAAACCGGCTGCTGTACCAGGGCTTATAAGTTTTACCATTAAAATCTTTATCATACTTATCGAGCATCGCATCAGATGGAGAATTGCAGCAACCCGATGCAGGATCACAATTTTCTTTCCGGGTTCCCATCTCGCCGAAAGTAAATTCGGAGTCAGGTGAATACCACGCCATCATAAGGCGTATCGTTTTTTCTTTACCCGGTGCAATTATAAAAGGCACATAAACAGAAGCGCCGGGCGCATCTTTGTCAACCGGCGCAACAGATTTTACTTCTCCGTTTTTTACCGCATTCCATGCCATCGTAAAAGGATCCCACCACCCACCGCGAAACCAACAATGATCAACTTTGGTAGCATCATCATTCGTAAAAATGGCAAAGTCTGTCTTATAGGGTTTATCACTCGTTCCTTCTTCAGATAAAACAAATCCATTCTTTATGGACCGTATGGAATTCTTTCCCTTGTCTATTCGCAAAAAATTTTTTGAGTTAAAAGAAAACACGACTTCAAGAGAATTATGACTGGTGTTAGTGAATTTATATTCCATTGAGCCCAAAGGCAAACTTGAATTATCATCATCTGTTGGAATAAAAGGGCTCCAACCCGTTACGGCTATTTTCATTGGAATGTCAGGATCACTTATATCAAGATGGCCAAATGGAAATTTTGCTTTAAAAGAAGCACTGCGAAAACGCGGCAACCCTGTGGTAGCGCCCGTAGCGCCATTACCTGCATCAAGTTGTCCAAACTTTTTCCAATCCGGCACAGGGCCTTCGAGAAGCTTAGCGCCATTTTCAAATCCTTTCACAGAAATAGCTGCAAACATTGCCGGCGTATTAAAAATTTCCGGTTTGTTGCGAACAGAAATGTGAGAGATAGCTCCGGTACCTTCCATGCAAAACATGCCAGCTCCCATGCCACCCACAGGAAAGGCTATACGATTAAGGAATTCATTTCTATATGCAGTATTGAATGGCCTTGGGCTTTTCTGCGAATCCGGGTTTTCTTTATTTGCATCTGCTGAAGGAGTGTTTGCAATAGTGGCAACTGGTAAGATAGCAGCGCTTAATCCTCCCATACCTACGTTACGGATAAAAGC